>NZ_JBSFVY010000019.1:0-93931 GCF_053592555.1 Streptomyces sp. NPDC002643 | reverse complement strand
GCCCGGGGTGGCCGCACACCCAGCCCCCCCCCCCCCTAAAACCCGGGCCCCCACCCTTGTTTTGTGGGGCGGGGGGACCTCCGCGACCAGCCCCCACCCACCCGCAGCCGACGAACAACCCCACCCGCCCCCCACCCATTTCGGCTGAACCACCGGAGGTAACCGTTGCCCGAAGGGCACACCATCCACCGCCTGGCCGAGGACTACCTCGCCCACTTCGGCGGCAGCCGACCGGCCCACGTCACCAGCCCCCAGGGCAAGTTCACCGACGCCGCGGCCCTCCTCGACGGCACCCCCCTCACCACGGCCGAGGCCCACGGCAAACACCTCTTCCTCCAGTTCGGCGCCACGGAGGAGTGGGTCCACATCCACCTCGGCCTCTTCGGCAAGGTCAACTTCGGCGACACCCCCGCACCCCCGCCCACCGACACGGTCCGTCTCCGCCTGCGCAACGACACCGCGTACGTGGACCTCCGCGGCCCCACGACCTGCGCACTGATCACCGACGCCGAGAAGCAGACCGTCCACGCCCGCCTCGGCCCGGACCCCCTCCGCGCCGACGCCGACCCCGGCCGCGCGTACGCCCGGATCTCCCGCAGCCGTACGACGATCGCCGCCCTGCTGATGGACCAGAAGATCATCGCGGGCGTCGGCAACGTCTACCGCGCCGAGGTCCTCTTCCGGCACGCCATCGACCCGTACCGGCTCGGCAAGGACGTCACCCGCGGCGAATGGGAGGCGATCTGGTCCGATCTCGTCGACCTCATGCGCGAGGGCGTGCGCAACAACCGGATCGATACCGTCCGCCCGGAGCACACACCGGAGGCCATGGGCCGCCCGCCCCGCGTCGACGACCACGGCGGCGAGGTGTACGTGTACCGCAGGGCCGCCCTGCCCTGCCACATCTGTGGCGGCGAGATCCGCACCGCCGATCTCGCCGCCCGCAACCTCTTCTGGTGCCCCACCTGTCAGCAGAGATGAACGCCCGAAGCCGCCGAACCCCCTAGAAACAGTGCGGCAACCAGGGCGCGACGGTCGACGAGAAGAACCCCACCGACGCCCGAGCCAGCGCGCCCTCCCGCAACTCCCGCACCCGCCCCGCCGCCCCCAGGGAAGCGAGGCTCACCCCACCGAGATACGCCGCCCCCAACTCCCGTACGGAAAGGGCGAGGTCGGCGGGGGCCTCGGTCCGCTCGCAGGTCGCGCCCCTCGCGTCCCCGACCAGCCGCCAACGCCCCGCGTTCCAGGGGCAGAAGGCGTCCTCGACCTCGAACACCACATCCACCGGCGCCTGATACGTCCGCGCCGCGAGCGCCGCCCTCACGTCGACCAGCCGTACCTGCATGTCGTCCTTGATCTGCAGCCCGCACCGGCGCACATCCGTCACCAGATGCAGCAACGGGTCGTCCACGGGCCGCCGGTCGGCGACGACGGACGAGGTCAGGTCGATGTCGAAGAGGAACCGCCACAACGAGGCGTACGCGGCCGGGTCCAGCGCCTCCACGGACGTCACCATGACGACACTGTCGGCCCCACCCGGCCCCCAGACCGGTTTGACCCGGAATCGCGCGTATCCGACCACCTCCGTACCGCCCGACGCGCCGTCACCCCCGTCACTCCCGTCACCCCCGGCGTCCCGCTCGGCCACCACGCACTGCAACGGCGAGCCCCCCTCGCGACGTTGCTCCCCGTCGAGCAGTTCGAGCCGCTCCCAGTGCGGCTGACGCGCCAGCATTCCGGGCCGCCCCGCCACCCCGCGCGCGTACACCGCCTCACAGGCGTCGACGACGTCGGCCGGGGCGGCGTACCGGAGCCGTATGTCGTCGGTGCCGGGCGGCGCGGCCATCCGTACGCGGGTGGTGTCGATGTCGACGCCGAGCCGGTAGGTGGCGAGGCCGTAGCCGAAGCGGCCGTAGATCGGCTGCTCCGACGCGATGAGCACGGCCAGCGCCTCGCCCCGGGAGCGGCAGTCGTCCAACTGCCGTCGCATCATGGACGTCAGGACACCGCGACGGCGGTGCGTGGCGGCGACGCTCACCATCGTGACGCCCGCCGCCGGGACCAGCGCGCCACCGGGAACGGCGACGCGGAAGTCGAACGCGCCCGCCGTACCCACGCATTGGGCGCCGTCCCATGCGCCGATGCACCGGGCGTAGTCGCTGAGCGCCTCGTCCAGGTCGCGTTCCTCGGCCGGTTCGGGGACTCCGCCGAAGGCGCGGCTGAGGCTGTCGTACCAGACGTTCCACTCTTCTTTGCGCAGCACCCGCAGCTCGGTCGTCATGTGCCATGCCTAGCAGCGCGGTCCAGGAGGGAGCGAGTGAATTTTCTCCTGACTTATGTCGCGCGGCATGGGACCCTTCACAGGTGCCGCGCGAGGGCCCGAGGACGCGCTCCCGTGTGAGATCTGTGTGAGATTCGTCGTGAAGCGGCCCTCGGAAGGGGGACAAGTAGGACCTCCTGTGCACAGGGGCTGGTCCGATGGATAAGGTCCCGAACAATGGCAGCAGGACGAGAGCGGCGCGCGGCGGCCGATACGCTCACGGCCCGGATGAAGAGACTCCTTCACCGGGCCCGCACCGGCGTGCGCAAATCCGCCGTCGACTACTTCCGAGGCGACGGCTCCGACTGGGTCGCGCTGGCCGGGCTGATGTTGCTGATCCCGGTGCTCACCTGTCTCACGATGATCGACGAGGTGTGGTTCTCACCGGCCGTGCTGGTCCTGCCCATCGTCGCCGGTGGTCTGCTGCTCCGCCCCGCGAGCCTGCTCGCCCTCTACGCGGCCGCCGCGACCGCCCTGATCGTCGAGTCCGTGAAACTCGGCCCCTACACAGAGGGCCCGGCCAGAGTGACCCCCGGCATCGTGCTCGTGGTCGCCGCCTGCGGTTTCTTCGGCCTCCTCATCGCCCAGTTCCGCAGCCGGGTCGGCGTTCCCTGGCGGCGCGGCGGCACCATGCTCTTCGACCTGCGTGAACGCATCCGGGTCCAGAGCAAGTTGCCGCAGCTCCCGGCGGGTTGGCATCGCGAGATGGCCCTGCGCCCGGCGGGCGGCCAGTCCTTCTCGGGCGACTTCGTCGTGGCAGCCCGCACAAACGGCGGCCGAACCCTCGAAGTCGTCCTGACGGACGTCTCGGGCAAGGGCATGGACGCGGGCTCCCGCGCCCTGCTCCTCTCCGGCGCTTTCGGCGGCCTCCTGGGATCGCTCCCACCCCACGCGTTCCTCCCCGCCGCCAACGGCTACCTCCTCCGCCAGGACTGGGACGAGGGCTTCGCGACCTCCATCCACCTGGTCCTCGACCTCGACTCCGGCGACTACGAACTCTTCTCCGCCGGCCACCCCCCGGGCCTCCAGCTCAGCGCGGGCACCGGCCGCTGGGAGGAGAAGGCCGCCGAGGGCCCCCTCCTCGGCGTCTACGACGGCGCCCAGTTCGACCCCGTCAAGGGCTCCCTCCGCCCCGGCGACGTCCTGATGCTCTTCACCGACGGCCTGGTCGAAACCTCCGACCGAGACATAGTCGAAGGCATAGACCGCCTCACCGGAGAGGCCGACCGCTACGTGGCCGGCGGCTTCCACGGCGCCGCCTGGCACCTGATCGAAGCGGTGGCCAAGGACGTGAACGACGACAGGGCCCTACTCCTGATCAGCCGAGAGGGCCCCACGTTCACCAGGTAGCCGTCCACCGGACGGCTGGGGGCACCCGTTCACCGGACGGCGGGGGGACCCGTTCGGGGGGACCCGGTCGCTTGTTATCCGGTGGCTGGGCACCCGGCCGGTTTTCCCGGCCCCCCTAAGGGCGAAGCCCAAAAGGGGCGCGGGGAACGGCGCGAGCAACCACGAAGCCCCCGCACCCGCCCAAACACCCACGCCCCCCGAACTCCTAGGCACATCCGGGACGCACCCCTGACAGGGACGGCGGAACGACCGGGGTCGAAGGGGCGCAGCCCCTGACAGGGCGGCGGAGACGGGAGCGAAGGGGCGAACCCTGGACAGGATGGCAAGGGGGGCGAAGGGGGTGCGGCCCTGTCGGGCTGTCGGGGGACCGGGGGCGCAGGGGGGAGCCCCTGACAGGGTTGGTGGGATGACGGGGGTTGAAGGGATGCACCCCTGACAGGACGGCGGAACGAGCGGGGCCAAAGGGGTGTGGCCCTGTCGGGCTGTCGGGGGACCGGGGTCGAAGGGGCGCAGCCCCTGCCAGGACGGCGAGATGACGAGGGTTGAAGGGGCGCGCCCCTTGACAGACCAGCGGAACGAGCGGGTCGAAGGGGCCACCCCCTGACGGGCCGACGGGTGACGGGGGGCGAAAGGGCGCAGCCTCTGACAGGGAGGCGAAGGCGGGAGCGAAGGGGCGAACCCTGGACAGGATGGCAAGGGGGGCGAAGGGGGTGCGGCCCCTGTCGGGCCGTCGGGGGACCGGGGGCGCAGGGGGGGGAGCCCCTGACAGGGCTGGTGGGATGACGGGGGTTGAAGGGATACATCCCTGATAGGACGGCGGAACGAGCGGGGCCCGAAGGGGTGCGGCCCTGTCGGGCCGTCGGGGGACCGGGGTCGAAGGGGCAACAGCCCCTGCCAGGACTGGCGCGTGACGAGGGTTGAAGGGGCGCGCCCCTTGACAGACCAGCGGGGCGAAGGGGCGCAGCCCCTGCCAGGGATGGCCGGAGGGTGGGGGTCGAAGGGGCGCAGCCCCTGGGGATGGGACGGGTAGGGGCGGCGGGGGCGGCAATCCAGGGCGTGAGCCGACACACGACAGGAACCCAGGAGCCCAACGGCAGTGAACCCGCGCCCCCGCCAAACCTAGGCCTTGGCCCCGGCCTTCCCCCGCTCACGAGCCAACTCGGTCGCATCCCTCTTGAATGCCCACTCCAACTTCGGCTCCATCGCGAAGCGAAACACCCGCTGCACCGGCGGAGTGCACAACACCGTGATGACGACCGCCGCGACGAGCGTGACGATCAACTCGCCCACCGGCTGGTACACCCAGGCATGGGCGTCGTACCAGCCCCAGAACCGAGACCCCTTGGCGAGGAACCCGTGCAGCAGATAGCCGTACAGCGTCCCCGCCCCCAACACCGTGAACCACATCTTCCGCCGAGGTACCCACGAGAAGAAGCACACGGTCAACAGCATCGAGCAGCCGAACAACGCGAAGGTCATCACGACCCCGGCCCACCAGGGAGCGCCCAACTCCTGCGCGCTGTCCCGGTGGTAGAACCAGGCCGAGTTCATGTCCGGCCCCACCCAGTACGCGAACGCCAGCGCACTCGCGAACACCGGCACGGACAGCATCCGCACCTCACGCCGCCGCACGAACTGGAAGTGCGCGGGCTTCATGAACAGCCCCACCACGAAGAACGGCAGGAACTGCAGCACCCGCTGAAGATCCAGATCGTCCCCGATGTCCGGCGAGATCGAGGCCAGCGCCGCGATACCGAGCGCCACCGGAATCGGCCAGCGCACCACCTTCCACAGCGGAGTCGTCAGCCGCCACACGAACAGCGCGATCAGGAACCAGGTCAGATACCAGGGGTCGAGCAGACTGATCGGATGCGACGGATCGTCGTCGGCGTACTGCTTGAAGACGGAGTAGGCGACCTCGAAGAGGACATACGGCACGGCGATCCCGGTGATCAGCCGCTGGAGCCGGTCGGCGCGCATGTCGAAACTGCGCGAGAAATAGCCGGAGATGAGAATGAACGCCGGCATGTGGAAGCTGTACACGACCATGTAGAGCGCCTCGGCGGCGCGGCTGTGGTCGGTGAGCGGCTCCCAGGCGTGGCCCATCGCGACCAGCACGATGGCCAGATACTTGGCGTTGTCGAAGAACGCGTCGCGCTGCTTGGCGGGCCCCGCGTCCGGAGCCTGGGCGGAACCGGGTCTCGCCATGCCGTCGGTGGGGGACTGCGGCGACTGTGCCTGGGGGAGCGGCGCCCTTCGTCGGTCGTGTGATCGCAGCGAGGCAGCGGAGAACATCTGAGGCACCCTAGCGTTGTCTGTGCGATTCCGTAAAACCCTCGACGTGAATCCTGTTATTGCCGGTGACGAAATCACCCACGAGTACCCGGGATTTGACGCACCATGCCGGACGACCGACCGAGAGCGCGACCCTTCTGTCCGCATTCATACCGACTAAAGGGCGCATACCGTGCGCAGGCGACTCTGGTGAAATGTCCGACTGTTGAGGCGCGTTCAACAATTCGAATTACCTGCGAACAGCCTGTGTGGATACATGGGGAGGAGGTGGGTGTGGACAGATGTGTGTGTGCGGAAACGATCACTCGAATTCCCGCCCGGCACCCTCGCGTTGACCCGTGCTCCGTGTAACGGAGCCGTGTCACCGTGGTCGATGTTGTCTCACGGGCCGCATACGTGGGCCTCGTTGGTGGCACCATGGTTCTGGCGGGGGTGCGCGCGGCGTTGGCGCCCCTGGGCCGGGGAAGCGGACCGACCGAGGGTGTGATCAGTTGTGGCCATTTCGCTGTCAGTGGTGCTCTTGCTGGGGATCATCCTCGTCGTGCTGATGCGCGGGGGGAACATCAAGGGAGGCCCGGCCGTCGTCGCGATCCTCTTCGGCTTCTTCCTCGCCTCCACCGGCATGGCCGACGACATCCAACGCTTCCTGGACTCGATAGCGGACACGATCAACTCGATCCAGTTCTAGCGCCGCCCCGTTCCGGCATCCGGCCGCTCCGGCTCTCGGCACGCTCCGGCTCCCGAGGCCGCTCCGGTCGCAGGCCGCCTCCGGCACCCGGGCCGTTCCGGTCACAGGCTGCTCCGCCATCCGGCCGCTCCGGCACCCGGGCCGCCCCGGTCGCAGGCCGCTCCGGTTCCGGACCACTCCCGCTTCCGGGCCACTCCCGGATCTCGGCACCGCAAAAACCTCCGGCCCGCCACCGAGCGATCACTCGATGCCGGGCCGGAGGCCGATGGAGCGGGCGACGGGAATCGAACCCGCGTAGCTAGTTTGGAAGACTAGGGCTCTACCATTGAGCTACGCCCGCACAGCACGCGCCGCAGGTCGGGCGACCGCGGCACAGAAGGCATCGTAGCGGGTCGTACGCCCTCGCCGCACACCCCATTCCCGGCCGCCCCCGGCGCCACCGGTGCGCACCCCCCGCGCTCGGCGCATCACACCGCGTCCACGCGCCCCAAGTGCACCGAGCCCGCTCGGTAAATGCGGCAGCCGCCCTGTCCGCGGCCATGTACCCTACGTGTCGCACCAGACGGGGTGTGGCGCAGCTTGGTAGCGCGTCCGCTTTGGGAGCGGAAGGCCGTGGGTTCAAATCCCGCCACCCCGACAATCGCGCCGGACAGCGCTCCGGCCCACCACTACGGGACGCCCGGACGGTGCTCCCGCCGGCGGCTCCGGGCGACGCACCGACCGGCAACAAGATCACCTTTTGGGGCGTGTACCGGCGGCGGTTACTATGCAAGCTGCGCGCCCGTGTGTCTGCACTCTCACGTCTCTCAAGGGCCGCTAATCCGCTGAGGCGCTGCCCGGTCGTCTTCATCCGAATCCGACCGATCCGGCAGAAGCTCCCAGCAGAACCCCAAGAAGTCAGCCACAAGGAGACCGAACCGTGAAGAGCGCCGTGGAGACCCTGAACCCGACCCGGGTTCGGCTCACTGTCGAGGTGCCCTTCGAGGAGCTCAAGGACAGCCTCGACGCGGCGTACAAGAAGATCAACCAGCAGGTCACGGTCAAGGGCTTCCGCAAGGGCAAGATCCCGGCCCGGATCATCGACCAGCGGTTCGGTCGCGGCGCCGTCCTGGAAGAGGCCGTCAACGACGCGCTTCCGAAGCTCTACACCGAGGCGGTCAACGAGGCCGAGCTCAACGTCCTCGGCCAGCCCGAGGTCGACATCACGGAGCTGAAGGACGGCGAGACGCTGAACTTCACCGCCGAGGTCGACGTCCGCCCGACCATCGAGATCCCGGACTTCTCCGGCATCGAGGTCGAGGTCGACGCCGTCGAGGTCACCGAGGAGGACATCGACAAGGCGGTCGAGCAGCTCCGCGAGCGCTTCGCCTCCACCTCCCCGGTCGAGCGCGCCGCCGAGGACGGCGACGTCGTCACGATCGACCTTCAGGCCAAGGTCGACGGCGAGGTCCTGGAGGACGGCGTCGCCGACGGCGTCTCCTACACCATCGGCTCCGGCGAGCTGCTCGACGGCATCGACGACGCCGTGAAGGGCCTGGAGGCCGGGGCCGAGGCCACCTTCACCTCCGAGCTGAAGGGCGGCTCGGCGGCCGGCAAGGAGGCCGAGGTCACCGTCAAGGTCACCCAGGTCGCCGCCCGCGAACTGCCCGAGCTGGACGACGAGTTCGCGCAGCTCGCCTCCGAGTTCGACACCCTGGAGGAACTCCGCGCGGACAGCCGTACGCGCCTGGAGAACATGAAGCAGTACGACCAGGCCACGCAGGCCCAGGAGCGTGTCCTGGAGAAGCTGCTGGACCTGATCGAGGTGCCCGTCCCCGAGAAGCTCCTTGAGGACGAGATCAACACCCGTAAGCACAACCTGGAGCACCACCAGCTCGGCCAGATGGGCCTCGACCTGGAGAAGTACCTGGAGATCCAGGGCAAGACGGTCGAGGAGTTCGACGCCGAGACCAAGGAAGCGGCCGTCAAGGGCATCAAGACCCAGTTCGTCCTCGACGAGCTGGTCGCCAAGGAGAAGCTGAGCGTCAACCAGGAGGAGCTCACCGAGCACCTCATGCGCCGCGCCGCCTCCTCCGGCATGTCCCCCGACCAGTTCGCCCAGGCGGTCGTCCAGAACAACCAGGTCCAGCTCCTGGTCGGCGAGGTCGCCCGCGGCAAGGCCCTCGCCCTGGTCGTCGAGTCCTCCACGGTGAAGGACACCAACGGCGAGATCGTCGACCTGGACGACGACGAGGACGAGGACGCGTCCGCCGAGAGCACCGAGGAAACCCCGGCCGCCGCCGAGGCCGAGGAGAAGGCCCCCGAGGCCTGATCACGCCGCGAACAGCAGGCTCGACGGGCCTCTGGGTCACTTATGACCCGGGGGCCCGTCGGCCTACCTAGGGGCGCGGGGAACTGCGCGACCAGCCACGTACAGGCCGCACCCGCCGTTGCACATGACGATGGCAGACGCGTCTGCGGCTTGTGTGTGGTTGCTCGCGCAGTTCCCCGCGCCCCTCAGGGCGTGACCGGCGGCCACAAGTCACCCTGCTCACCCAGCGGAGCGACATGCGCTGACAGCGAACAGTTCCCTCTGCGGGATTCCTCGGCGGAGCCCCCGCGTTAGGGTCCATGAATACGAGGGCAGGGCTGTCGGCGAAACGGCTCGGCCCCCGGAAGGGAAACGTGAGACGGCCCGGCGCCGTCGTAAGACGAGCAGGTGGATACGTGACGAATCTGATGCCCTCCGCCGCCGGCGAGCCCTCCATCGGCGGTGGCCTCGGCGACCATGTCTACAACCGGCTGCTCAACGAGCGGATCATCTTCCTCGGCCAGCCGGTCGACGACGACATCGCCAACAAGATCACCGCGCAGCTGTTGCTCCTTGCCGCCGACCCGGACAAGGACATTTACCTGTACATCAACAGCCCCGGCGGCTCGATCACGGCCGGCATGGCGATCTACGACACCATGCAGTACATCAAGAACGACGTGGTGACCATCGCGATGGGCCTCGCCGCCTCGATGGGCCAGTTCCTGCTCAGCGCGGGCACCCGCGGCAAGCGGTTCGCGCTGCCGAACGCCGAGATCCTGATCCACCAGCCCTCCGCGGGCCTGGCCGGTTCCGCCTCGGACATCAAGATCCACGCCGAGCGGCTGCTGCACACCAAGAAGCGCATGGCCGAGCTGACGGCCCTGCACACCGGCCAGACCGTGGAGCAGGTCACCCGTGACTCGGACCGCGACCGCTGGTTCGACGCCGACGAGGCCAAGACCTACGGCCTCATCGACGAAGTCATCGCCACCGCGGCGGGCATGCCGGGCGGCGGCGGCACCGGGGCGGGAGGGGCCTGACCGGCACACGCCGGCGCGGGCCCCGGCAGGCGCCCTCAGCGTCCACGGCGCCGCCCCGACCCGCGCACCAGCCCCTGAAGCCCCAGCCGACCGCCACAGCCCCTCTCAGGCTCCCAGGAGACCCACAGTGAACGACTTCCCCGGCAGCGGCCTCTACGACAGCGCACGCGCCCAGTACACCGGCCCCTCGGCCGAGTCCCGCTACGTGATCCCCCGCTTCGTCGAGCGCACCTCCCAGGGCATCCGCGAGTACGACCCGTACGCGAAGCTCTTCGAGGAGCGGGTGATCTTCCTCGGTGTGCAGATCGACGACGCCTCCGCGAACGACGTCATGGCGCAGCTGCTGTGCCTGGAGTCGATGGACCCCGACCGTGACATCTCGGTCTACATCAACAGCCCCGGCGGCTCCTTCACGGCGCTCACGGCGATCTACGACACGATGCAGTTCGTGAAGCCGGACATCCAGACGGTGTGCATGGGCCAGGCCGCCTCCGCCGCCGCGGTGCTGCTGGCCGCGGGCACCCCGGGCAAGCGCATGGCGCTGCCGAACGCCCGTGTCCTGATCCACCAGCCGTACAGCGAGACGGGCCGCGGTCAGGTCTCCGACCTGGAGATCGCGGCGAACGAAATCCTCCGGATGCGTTCGCAGCTGGAGGAGATGCTGGCCAAGCAC
This sequence comes from Streptomyces sp. NPDC002643, assembly GCF_053592555.1. Classification (NCBI taxonomy): domain Bacteria; kingdom Bacillati; phylum Actinomycetota; class Actinomycetes; order Kitasatosporales; family Streptomycetaceae; genus Streptomyces; species Streptomyces sp. NPDC002643. The sequence goes on along the minus strand of NZ_JBSFVY010000019.1, from coordinate 83,272 downwards.
TCGACCACGCCGATCGAGAAGATCCGCGAGGACATCGAGCGCGACAAGATCCTCACGGCCGAGGACGCGCTCTCGTACGGCCTGATCGATCAGATCATCTCCACCCGGAAGATGAACAACAGCTCGGTCCGCTGACGCGGGAAAGGCTGTATTGTCTTCCGCCCCTTGGCATGGTTGGCACCGTTTGACCCAGTGCACGACACGCTGCACGTCAAAGCGAACCATGCCAAGGGGGGCCCGAACGGGGGGCCCGGCAAGGTACCGTCGACATAAGGCAGCACCAGGAGCCGCTGGACTTGTGAGTGTCCAGGCGTCTCCCAGGCGAAGGGGAAGCACACCGTGGCACGCATCGGTGACGGCGGCGATCTGCTCAAGTGCTCGTTCTGCGGCAAGAGCCAGAAGCAGGTCAAGAAGCTCATCGCAGGGCCCGGTGTGTACATCTGCGACGAGTGCATCGACCTCTGCAACGAGATCATCGAGGAAGAACTCGCGGAGACCAGCGAGGTCCGCTGGGAGGAACTCCCGAAGCCCCGCGAGATCTACGAATTCCTGGAGGGGTACGTCGTCGGCCAGGAGGCGGCCAAGAAGGCCCTCTCGGTCGCCGTCTACAACCACTACAAGCGCGTCCAGGCCGGCGAGAACGGCGGCGCCAACGGCCGTGACGACGCCATCGAGTTGGCGAAGTCCAACATCCTCCTGCTGGGCCCCACGGGCTCCGGCAAGACCCTCCTCGCCCAGACCCTGGCCCGTATGCTGAACGTCCCGTTCGCCATCGCGGACGCGACGGCGCTCACGGAGGCGGGCTACGTCGGCGAGGACGTCGAGAACATCCTGCTGAAGCTGATCCAGGCGGCCGACTACGACGTCAAGAAGGCCGAGACCGGGATCATCTACATCGACGAGATCGACAAGGTCGCGAGGAAGAGTGAAAACCCGTCGATCACACGTGATGTGAGCGGCGAGGGTGTGCAACAGGCCCTGCTCAAGATCCTCGAAGGCACCACGGCCTCCGTTCCGCCGCAGGGCGGTCGCAAACACCCCCACCAGGAATTCATCCAGATCGACACGACGAACGTCCTGTTCATCGTCGGCGGCGCCTTCGCGGGCCTGGAGAAGATCATCGAGTCCCGGGCAGGTGCCAAGGGCATCGGCTTCGGCGCGACGATCCGCTCCAAGCGCGAGCTGGAGTCCAAGGACCAGTTCGAGGACGTCATGCCCGAGGATCTGGTCAAGTTCGGCATGATCCCGGAGTTCATCGGCCGTCTCCCCGTCATCACCTCGGTCCACAACCTGGACCGCGAAGCCCTCCTCCAGATCCTCGTCGAGCCCCGCAACGCCCTGGTGAAGCAGTACCAGCGCCTCTTCGAACTCGACGGTGTGGAGCTGGACTTCGAGCGCGCGGCCCTGGAGGCCATCGCCGACCAGGCCATCCTCCGCCAGACCGGCGCCCGAGGCCTGCGCGCCATCATGGAGGAGGTGTTGATGTCCGTGATGTACGAAGTCCCCTCCCGCAAGGACGTGGCCCGCGTCGTCATCACCGCGGACGTCGTCCACTCCAACGTCAACCCGACCCTGATCCCGAGGGACGCGCGCGGGCGTGGACCGGGCGAGCAGAAGACGGCGTAACTCCCCAGCGGTACACAGACGTTGAAGGGGCCCCGGTCAATCGACCGGGGCCCCTTCACTGTTCGGAAATGTCAGGCCTCGACGTTCAGAACGTCAGGCCTCGACGCGCACGTCATTGCGGAAGTTGGCCGCCTTGTCGGCGGCGTCCTCCAGGTCCGCGCTCTTGCCCGCCATCGCGGAGGCCAGGTCCGCGTAGATGAAGACGCCGAGGGTGCTGTGGTCACCCCAGATGCAGACCGGCATGCTCATCTCGCTGGGGCCACCCGACGAGGAGTCGCCCTTGATCTTGGTCTCCTGGCACTTGAGGACCGCGCCGTCCAGGGCGTCCGGTGTGTACGCCGCAGGCTCCCCGACGAGTTCGCCGGTGCCCGAGTCGTCCTCCGACGCCTCCTTCTTCAGGTTGGCGAACATCGCGTCGACGACCGCCTCCGGGTCCTCGATCTCGCCATAGACGCCCATGAAGTTGATCATCTGCTGGGACAGCGGATTGCTCTCGTCGCCGGACTGGTAGGTGGCGCTCACGTCCTTGGGGTTCTTCACCCCGTTCTTCTCGGCCTCTTCGATGTCGTCCTCGCTGAAGCCGTCGCTGCTGTCGCCGCTCCCCTTCTTGAACTCGCCGCCCAGCACCGTCGCCGGAGTCGTCAGCTTGTGCGGCCCGTCGTCCGCGATGTCCGCGCCGGCACCGCCGCCGAAGACGAAGTACGCGCCCACCGCGACCGCGGCGACCACGGCCACCGCGCCGAGGATGATGCCGACCTTCTTGCCGCCACCGCCGGAGGCGGCCGGAGGCTGGGGCACCGTCGGGTAACCCGGCTGCTGCTGGCCGTACGGGGCCTGCTGACCGTAGGCCTGCTGCTGGCCGTAGGGCGGGGTCTGGGGCGGGACGCCCTGGGGGGTCTGCTGCGGGTACCCGTAGCCCGGCTGCTGTGGGGGCGCCTGCTGCGGGTAGCCGTAGCCGGGCTGGGGGGTGGCCTGCGGCGGCTGGCCGTAGGGGGCCTGACCGCCCGGCTGACCGTACGGTCCGGGCTGCTGGGGCTGCCCGCCGTACGGGCCCGGCTGGTTGTAACTCATGTTCTGGGTTCCCCTCCAGATGCTTATGTGTTTCAGACATCCTGGCGCAGACGTGAGGTGCACAACGCACCGGGGGTCACACCGTTACCGAAGAATCGAGTTTCGGGACCACCCCGTGACACCCCTAAACTGAGCGGGTGACCGAGAACGCTCAGCAGCAGCCTCCAGCGCCCGCCACCGATCTGCCGACCCAGTACGCGCCGGCCGATGTAGAGGGGACGCTGTACGAGCGCTGGGTAGACAAGGGTTACTTCGCGGCCGACGCCAAGAGCGGCAAGCCCGCGTACACCATCGTCATCCCGCCGCCGAACGTCACCGGCAGTCTGCACCTCGGGCACGCCTTCCAGCACACCCTCATGGACGCTCTCACCCGCCGCAAGCGGATGCAGGGTTACGAGTCCCTGTGGCTGCCCGGCATGGACCACGCCGGTATCGCCACCCAGAACAAGGTCGAGCAGCAGCTCGCCGAAGAGGGCAAGTCCCGCCACGACTTGGGGCGCGAGGAGTTCGTCGAGCGCGTCTGGCAGTGGAAGGAGGAGTACGGCGGCAAGATCCTCGGCCAGATGCGCCGCCTCGGCGACGGCGTCGACTGGAGCCGCGAGCGGTTCACCATGGACGAGGGCCTGTCCCGTGCCGTCCAGACCATCTTCAAGCGGCTCTACGACGACGAGTTGATCTATCGCGCCGAGCGCATCATCAACTGGTGTCCCCGCTGTCTCACCGCGATCTCCGACATCGAGGTCGAGCACCAGGAGGACTCCGGCGAGCTGGTCTCCATCCGGTACGGAGAGGGGGACGACTCCCTCGTCGTCGCCACCACCCGCGCCGAGACGATGCTCGGTGACACCGCCGTCGCCGTCCACCCGGACGACGAGCGCTACCGGCACCTCGTCGGCAAGCACATCAAGCTGCCGCTCACCGACCGCACCATCCCGGTCGTCGCCGACACCCATGTCGACCCGGAGTTCGGCACCGGCGCCGTCAAGGTCACGCCCGCGCACGACCCGAACGACTTCGCGATCGGCCAGCGCCACGACCTGCCCTCCATGACGATCATGGACGAGCACGGTGTCATCACCGTCCATGGCCCCTTCCTCGGCCTGGACCGCTTCGAGGCCCGCTCCGCCGTCGTCGGCGCACTGCGCTCGCAGGGCAGGATCGTCGCCGAGAAGCGCCCGTACACGCACTCCGTCGGCCACTGCTCCCGCTGCAAGACCACGGTCGAGCCGCGGCTGTCCATGCAGTGGTGGGTCAAGGTCGGCCCGCTGGCCCGGGCCGCCGGCGACGCCGTCCGCGACGGCCGCGTCAAGATCCACCCCGAGGAGATGTCGAAGCGCTACTTCGACTGGGTGGACAACATGTACGACTGGTGCATCTCGCGCCAGCTCTGGTGGGGCCACCGCATCCCGATCTGGTACGGCCCGAACGGCGAGGAGGTCTGCGTCGGCCCCGACGAGCAGCCGCCCACCGGCGAGGGCTGGCACCAGGACACCGACGTCCTCGACACCTGGTTCTCCTCGGGCCTGTGGCCGTTCTCCACGCTCGGCTGGCCCGAACAGACCGAGGACCTGCGGAAGTTCTACTCCACCGACGTCCTGCTCACCGGCCACGACATCATCTTCTTCTGGGTCGCCCGGATGATGATGTTCGGCCTCTACGCCATGGACGGCGAGGTCCCCTTCAAGACCATCGCCCTGACCGGTCTGGTCCGCGACGAGCGCGGCAAGAAGATGTCGAAGTCCTTCGGCAACGTCGTCGACCCGCTCGACTGGATGGACAAGTACGGCTCCGACGCCCTCCGCTTCACCCTCGCGCGCGGCGCCAACCCCGGCACCGACGTCCCGATCGGCGAGGACTGGGTCCAGGCCTCCCGTAACTTCGCCAACAAGATCTGGAACGCGACACGCTTCGCGCTGATGAACGGCGCGACGGTGGAAGGCCCCCTTCCGGAGGCCTCGAAGCTCTCGGCGACGGACCGCTGGATTCTGTCCCGCCTGAACGAGACCGTCGCCCAGGTCGACGCGTACTACGAGGACTTCCAGTTCGCCAAGCTCAGCGAGGCGCTGTACCACTTCGCGTGGGACGAGGTCTTCGACTGGTATGTCGAGCTGTCCAAGACGACGTTCCAGGCGGGCGGCGAGGCGGCCGAGGTCAGCAAGCGGGTCCTCGGCGAGGTCCTCGACGTCACCCTCAAGCTCCTCCACCCGATCGTCCCGTTCGTCACGGACACCCTGTGGACGACGCTGACCGGTGGTGAGTCCCTGGTCGTCGCCGAGTGGCCGAAGGCTGTGTTCGTTCCTGGTGCTGACGCACCGGGCGGTTTCCGTGACGAGGCCGCCGAGCGCGAGATCGAGCTGGTCCAGCGGGTCGTGACGGAGGTCCGCCGCTTCCGCGCCGACCAGGGTCTCCAGCCCGGCCAGCGTGTCCCGGCCCGTCTGACCCTCGACGGCACGGCGCTGGCCCCGCACGAGGCCGCGATCCGTCAGCTCCTCCGTCTCCAGCCGGAGGGCGACGGCTTCTCCGCCACGGCGACCCTGCCGGTGGCGGGCGCCGAGGTCGCCCTCGACCTCTCCGGTGTCATCGACGTCGCCGCCGAGCGCAAGCGGCTCGCCAAGGACCTCGCCGCCGCCGAGAAGGAGAAGGCCCAGGCCACCGCCAAGCTGGGCAACGAGGCGTTCCTCGCGAAGGCGCCGGACCAGGTGGTCGACAAGATCCGGGGGCGGCTGGCGAAGGCGGACGAGGACATCACCCGGATCGCCGCACAGCTGGAGAGGCTGCCGAAGGGTTAGCCCTCGGCGTACGTGCACGCAGGCCCCCGGTGATCATCAGGCACCGGGGGTTCGTGCTGACCGGGCCGGGGTTTCGCTTACCGGCGCTGACAGGGCGCCGCTCTCTTTGGGATGGGTGCCGCCCCAGCAGCACGATTGCCCGCGGTTGGGTCAGCTATGGCAGCCGGGGTGCACCCTTAAGGGGCGCGGGGCTGTATCGATGTGCGGCTCCGCCGCGTGGGCGCGACCAGCCCCCACCCACCCGCAGCCGCCACACAACAGGTCCCCCCGAGCCACTAGGCACCCATCCGTAGACTGACCCTGTGAGTGAGCGCCCGCACGAGGACAACCAGCAGCCCGACGCAGTCGATCCCTTCGACGAGATCGTCGCCGCCGAGACCGACCGCGATCCCGATCTCGCGGTGATCGAGGCCGGCAGCCGTACGCTGCGTGCCCAGGGCGGCGCACCGCAGGCCGACGTACCGGCCCGCCCCACCGACCCGGCCGTGGACAAGGCACTGCGCGAGGTCGAGGCGGAGCTGGCGACGCGGTGGGGCGAGACCAAGCTGGAGCCCTCGGTCCAGCGGATCGCCGCGCTGATGGACGTACTCGGTGAGCCGCAGCGCACGTACCCCTCGATCCACATCACCGGCACCAACGGCAAGACCTCCACCGCCCGCATGATCGAGGCCCTTCTCGGCGCCTTCGAACTGCGCACCGGCCGCTACACCTCCCCCCACGTCCAGTCGATCACCGAGCGGATCAGCCTGGACGGCGCCCCGATCTCCGCCGAGCGGTTCGTCGAGACGTACGACGACATCAAGGCGTACATCGAGATGGTGGACGCCTCCCAGGAGTACCGGCTGTCCTTCTTCGAGGTGCTGACCGGCATGGCGTACGCGGCCTTCGCGGACGCGCCCGTGGACGTCGCCGTCGTCGAGGTCGGGATGGGCGGCACCTGGGACGCCACGAACGTCATCGACGCGGACGTCGCCGTCGTCACGCCCATCGATCTCGACCACACCGACCGGCTGGGCACGACGCCCGCCGAGATCGCGGCCGAGAAGGCCGGGATCATCAAGCAGGACGCGACGGTGATCCTGGCGCAGCAGCCCGTCGACGCGGCGCAGGTGATGCTGAAGAAGGCCGTCGAGGTCGACGCGACGGTGGCCAGGGAGGGCCTGGAGTTCGGCGTCGTCTCGCGTCAGGTGGCGGTCGGCGGACAGGTGGTCACCCTGCGCGGCCTGGGCGGCGAGTACCCCGAGGTGTACCTCCCGCTGCACGGCCCGTACCAGGCGCACAACGCGTCCGTCGCCCTCGCCGCGGTGGAAGCCTTCTTCGGCGTCGGCTCCCAGCGGCCCGAGCCGCTGGACATCGACACCGTCCGCAAGGCCTTCGCGGCCGTCTCCTCACCGGGTCGGCTGGAAGTCGTACGGCGGTCCCCGACGGTCGTACTCGACGCCGCGCACAATCCGGCGGGCGCGCGGGCCACGGCCGAGGCGGTCGGAGAGGCGTTCGACTTCAGCCGGCTCATCGGGGTCGTGGGGGCGAGCGGCGACAAGAACGTACGGGGGCTGCTGGAGGCCTTCGAGCCGATCTTCGCCGAGGTCGTGATCACTCAGAACTCCAGCCACCGTGCCATGGACGCCGACGAACTGGCCGCGATCGCGGTCGAGGTGTTCGGGGACGAGCGGGTCCAGGTGGAGCCGAGGCTGCCGGACGCGCTGGAGGCGGCGATCACGCTGGCCGAGGAGGAGGGCGAGTACGCGGGCGCCGGCGTCCTCGTCACCGGTTCCGTCATCACCGTCGGCGAGGCCCGACTGCTGCTGGGAAAGGGCTGACCGAGCGATGCGTACCCTCTGTGCCTCGACCCTGATCGGCGAGTTCTTCGTGATCGGCTTCGCGGGGCTGGTCGCGATGAAGGACCCCGGTCTGACCATGACCACGGTCTGGACGGTCAGCGGTGTCGCCATGTTCCTGTGCGTGGTGCTGTGCGGGCTGGTCACCCGGCCCGGTGGCGTCCAGCTGGGCTGGGCCATGCAGATCGCCCTGATCCTCTCCGGCTTCGTCGTCCCCACGATGTTCTTCCTGGGCGCGGTCTTCGCCGTCCTGTGGTGGGCGTCCATCCACTACGGCCGCAAGATCGACGAGGCCAAGGCCCGCTTCGCCGCCCGGTCGACCTCCGAGGCCTGACGCTGCGTAACACTCGTTCGAGCGCGCCCTGTAGCCTCTGAGCCCGCACATTTGTGAAATGAAGGAGTCACCACCGTGAGCCAGCGCACCCTCGTCCTGCTCAAGCCCGACGCCGTCCGTCGCGGCCTGACCGGCGAGATCATCAGCCGCATCGAGCGCAAGGCCGGCTGGCAGATCACCGCGCTGGAACTGCGGACCCTGGACCAGGACACGCTGGAGCAGCACTACGGCGAGCACAAGGGCAAGCCGTTCTACGAGCCGCTTGTCGAGTTCATGGCGTCCGGGCCGGTCGTGGCGCTGATCGTCGAGGGTGAGCGGGTCATCGAGGGTGTGCGGGCGCTCGCCGGACCGACCGACCCGATCGCCGCCGCGCCCGGTTCCATCCGGGGCGACTACGGCGTCATCGTCCGCGAGAACCTCATCCACGCCTCCGACTCCGAGGAGTCCGCGGAGCGCGAGCTGAAGATCTTCTTCCCGGGTCGCGCGTAACACCCGTACCGCGCGTTTCGGGGTCGGCGGGGGCCGCTCCAGAGCCTGCCCCCGCCGCCTCTCCGACCCGCCGTCAGCCGTTTGGCTCAAGCCCGTTCACCAAACCCACCCAACGACGGCCCGGGTGTGTAACCCAAGGTGAATCCCGGTATGGAAAGCTCGTCATGTCCCGGCATATGCGTGCCGATCGGGGGAACGCGCACCCTCGATGGATCGTCTCCACAGGCGAGGCGGCCCATCGCGTGCCCACAATGGCGAAGACCCTCGCGCAGTGTTCGTGCGGGCGAGACTACGATGTAAGCCTTCACGTCACAGCACCCACTTCGCCGACCCGAAAAGCCTGAAAGGCACTCAAAAGCCCTCAGCGTCCACTGGGAAGGCCACACGAATCCTGATGGGGAACTCAATGTCGTTCATCGGCCGTGACATGGCTGTCGACCTCGGGACCGCCAACACGCTGGTGTACGTCAGGGGTCGCGGGATCGTACTGAACGAGCCGTCCGTCGTCGCGATCAACACCAACACCGGTGGCATCCTCGCGGTCGGCGCGGAAGCGAAGAAGATGATCGGGCGGACGCCGGGCAACATCGTTGCCGTACGTCCGCTGAAGGACGGTGTCATCGCCGACTTCGAGATCACCGAGCGGATGCTCCGCTACTTCATCCTGAAGATCCACAAGCGGCGGTATCTCGCCCGGCCCCGGGTCGTCGTCTGTGTGCCGTCCGGCATCACCGGTGTCGAGCGGCGCGCGGTCATCGAGGCGTCCTCCCAGGCCGGCGCCCGACAGGTGCACATCATCGAGGAGCCCATGGCCGCGGCCATCGGCTCCGGCCTGCCGGTCCACGAGGCCACGGGCAACATGGTGGTGGACATCGGCGGCGGCACCACGGAGGTCGCGGTCATCTCGCTCGGCGGCATCGTGACCGCCCAGTCCATCCGCGTCGCGGGCGACGAGTTGGACAACGCGATCATCCAGCACATCAAGAAGGAGTACTCCCTCCTCCTCGGTGAGCGGACAGCCGAACAGATCAAGATCACGATCGGTTCGGCGTACGACCTCGACGCTGACGAGCACACCGAAATCCGTGGCCGCGACCTGGTGTCCGGGCTGCCCAAGACCGTCGTCATCTCCGCAGCGGAGGTGCGCAAGGCGATCGAGGAGCCCGTCAACGCCATCGTCGACGCCGTCAAGACGACCCTCGACAAATGCCCTCCGGAACTCTCCGGCGACATCATGGACCGCGGCATCGTCCTCACCGGCGGCGGCGCCCTGCTCCGCGGTCTCGACGAGCGGCTGCGCCGGGAGACCGGTATGCCGATCCATATCGCCGAGGACCCGCTGGACAGCGTGGCGCTCGGCTCGGGCAAGTGCGTGGAGGAGTTCGAGGCGTTGCAGCAGGTGCTCGACGCCCAGCCCCGCAGATGACATAACACTTCGATTCCGCCGTACGAGACGACCTCTTCTCGTACGGCGGATCGTTGATATTGAGGCATAAGCTCACACAAAGCGCCCCTGCGGTCCCGTGGTTGATGGCCCGATGGCCCGATGGCCCGATAGCCCGGGAATCCGAGGGGCTACCCGAATTCCCCAATTCCTGTCGAATTCCTATGAGGAAGGCACGGCCGCCGCACGTGAGGGACACACGAGAGAGCCGGCTGCTCCTGGTGCTGCTGATCGCCGTCGCGTTCGCGCTGATCACGGTGGACATCCGCGGCGGGGAGGACTCACCGGTCGACGGTGCCCGACGTGGCGCGGCCGCCGTCTTCGGCCCGATCGAGGACGGGGTGTCGACCGCCGTCGACCCGATCGGCAACGCCATAAGCGCGATCCGTGAATCCGGCTCCCGTCATGACCGCCTCGCCGCCCTGGAGAAGGAGAACGCCCAACTGAAGGCGTCCCTCGGCAGCGACGACCGCAACCGCAGCCGCGTCGAACAACTCGACAAGATCCTCAAGACGGCGGCGAGCGGCCAGTACGGCATCAAGGGCGCCGAGGTCATCGCCATAGGAGCGGCCCAGGGCTTCTCCTGGACCGTCACCATCGACATCGGCAGCAACGACGGCATCACCCGTGACATGACCGTCCTCAACGGCGACGGACTGGTCGGGCGGGTGACCACGGTCGGCCCCGACAGCGCCACCGTCCTCCTCGCCAACGACCCCGACTTCACCGTCGGTACGCGTATGGAGGCCACCGACGAACTGGGCTTCGCGTCCGGCCAGGGCGACCGCCCGCTGCGCGTCGAACTCCTCAACGGCAAGGCCAAGGTGAAGGAGGGCGACCGACTCGTCACCTTCGGCTCCCAGGCCGACAAGCCGTTCGTGCCCGGCGTCCCCGTCGGCGTCGTCTCCCGGGTCGACCCCTCCGGCGGCGATCTGACCCGCACGATCTACGTGAAGCCGTATGTGGCCTTCACCCAGCTGGACATCGTCGGCGTCGTCGTCCAGCCCCCGCGCAAGGACCCCCGCGACACCGTCCTGCCGGACAAGCCCGAGCCCACCCCCACGCCGACCGTGACGGTGACGGTCACCCCGGACGCCCAGGCGCCCGGTGACGGCCAGCTGGACGAGCAGTAGGACAACAGGAGCTGACCCACCCCATGCGCTTCAACCGTATCCTGCTCTCCACCACCCTGGTGATCGTCGCCCTGGTGCTCCAGGTGAGCGTCCTCGCCCGCCTCCATCTCCCGGGCGCCGTCCCCGACCTGGTACTCCTCACCGTCCTCGGACTCGCCCTGGTCTACGGCCATGTCGGCGGCGCCCTCGTCGGCTTCGGCGCCGGGCTGCTCTCCGACCTCGCCCCGCCCGCCGACCACGCCGCCGGCCGCTACGCCCTCGTGCTCTGCGTCATCGGCTACCTCGCGGGCCTCGCCAAGCCCGAGACCGGACGCCTGAAGTCGGCGACCGGCCCGATGGTCGTGGTCGTCGTGGCCGCGCTCGGCGCGACCCTGCTGTACGCCGGTGTCGGCGCCCTCGTCGGGGACGACGCCGCCCGCCATGTCGGCCTGCCCAGCCTGCTGTTCACGGCCGCGCTCTACGACCTGCTGCTCGCCCCGTTCGTCGTCCCCGGCATCATCGCGCTCGCCCGCCGCGCCGAGAACGACCCGCTCGCCGAGACCAACAACGCCGCCAAGGCCGCCGACGTCTCCTCCGGCTGGCTCTCCTCCGGCACGGGCCTGCGCATCGGCAGCCAGCGCGGGGGGTTCCGTATGAAGGCGGCCCGATCGCGGATGGCCCGCGCGGGCCGCATCAAGGGGGTCAAGCGGCTGTGACAGGGGGCGCCCGCGCGCGCAGCGCGCCAGTGGACCCGGCGGACGGTTCACCCGAACGAGTTCACCGAGGCGGAACGGAGCGTCGCCGGCCCGCCGTTCACCATTCGTACGCGCAGACATGCCGTCGCAGCGAGCAGACATTCCATCGCAGTGAGAGGGGGAGGCAGTGACCAACATCCCGGAGACCGGGCGGACTCCACGGGTCCAGATCCGGCTCGTCATCATCCAGATCCTCGTCTTCTCCCTCCTCGGCACCCTCGGCGGCCGCCTCTGGTACCTCCAGATCCGCGAGGGCGACGCCTACGCCAAGGAAGCCTCCGGCAACCACGTCCAGCAGGTCGTCCAGCCCGCCGTACGCGGCTCGATCCTGGACGCGCGCGGCGTGCCGATCGCCGACAACGAGACCAGACTGGTCGTCTCCGCCTCCCGTACCGAGCTGCTGAAGATGGACGACGACGGCAAGGCCGTCCTCACCAAGCTCGCCGGTGTCCTGGACATGAAGCCCAAGGAGGTCATGGACAAGGTCCGCCTCTGCGACTCGGAGACCCCGCAGCCGTGTTGGAACGGCTCGCCCTACCAGCCGATCCCCATCACCGACGAGGCCACCGCCAAGCAGGCCCTGCAGATCCGCGAGCGCTCCGAGGACTTCCCCGGTATCACCGCCGAACCCCAGGCCGTCCGCCGCTACGCCAGCCCCGGCGGCGCCAACACCGCCCAGGTCCTCGGCTATCTCTCCCCGGTCACCGACGAGGAGATCACCAAGGCCCAGGACACCAACTCGCCCTATCTGCGCTCCGACCAGGTCGGCCGGTCCGGCCTGGAGCGCGAGTACGACAAGGAGCTGCGCGGCAAGGCCGGCGTCACCCGCTACGAGGTGGACAACCTGGGCCGCGTCATCGGCGAGGCCGAGGCCGATCCCGCGAAGCCCGGCGCCAACCTGGTCACCAGCATCGACGCCCGAGTGCAGCGCATCGCCGAGTACGAACTCAACGAGGCGATGAAGGAAGCCCGCAAGCAGATGGACCGGAACACCGGCACCAACTACAAGGCCGACTCCGGTGCCGTCGTCGTCATGGAGGCCAAGACCGGCCGCGTCGTCGCCATGGCCTCCAACCCGGACTACGACCCCAACGCCTGGGTCGGCGGCATCTCCGCCAAGGACTACGCCAAGCTCACCGGCAAGAAGTCCAACTACCCGCTGCTGAACCGCGCGATCCAGGGCCAGTCCGCCCCCGGCTCCATCTTCAAGGTGGTCCCCACGGCCGCCGCGGTGAACGCCGGCTACTCCTTCGACGGACCGTACGAATGCTCCAGCGCGTACTCGATCGGCGGCCAGGTCTTCAAGAACTTCGAGTCCAAGGGCTATGGCGCGATCAGCCTCGGCCGCGCCCTGGAGGTCTCCTGCGACACCGTCTTCTACCGCCTCTCCCACGAGGAGTGGAAGCGCGACGGAGGCATCAAGCCCAAGAAGAACGCCAACGACTGGTTCTACAAGACGGCCCACCAGTTCGGCCTCGGCTCCGAGACCGGCATCGACCTGCCCAACGAGGTCACCGGCCGTATCCCGGACCGCCAGTGGAAGCAGGAGTACTGGGAGGCCAACAAGGACGCCTGGTGCAAGTACGGCAAGAAGGGCGGCACCTACGCCGAGCAGATCGCCTACGAGAACTGCCTCGAAGGCAACCGCCTGCGCGCCGGTGACTCCGTCAACTACTCCATCGGCCAGGGCGACACCCTCGTCACCCCCATCCAGATGGCCACCATCTACGCGGCCATCTCCAACGGCGGCACGCTCTACGACCCCACCGTCGGCAAGGCCGTCATCAGCGCAGACGGCCAGCAGGTGACGGAGATCGAGCCCACGTCGCACGGCAAGCTGCCGATGACGAAGAAGACCCGCGACGAGATAGACGACGCCCTCGCGGGAGTCGCCACCCGCGGCACGGCGGCCTGGCGTTTCCAGGGCTGGCCGCAGGACGAGATCCCGATGCACGCCAAGACGGGTACAGCCGAGGTCTACGGCAAGCAGACGACCTCATGGTTCGCCACGTACACCAAGGACTACTCGATCGTGATGACGATCTCCCAGGGTGGTACGGGCTCCGGCGCCTCCGCACCCGCCGTGCGCAAGCTCTACAACGCGCTGTACGGCGTCTCCGAGGACGGCAAGATCGACAAGAACAAGGCGCTTCTCTACACCCCGCAGAAGGGCCTGCCGAAGATCGAGTCCGACGGTTCGATCGACGCCCCCAAGCTGGAGTCGTACCCGCCGAAGAAGTCCAAGGAGGAGCAGGAGGCCGAGGACGCCCAGGCGGTCGCGGCCGGCCCGGAGGCCCAGCCCGTCTCCTTCGAGCAACCGGCTGTCATCAGCACGCGCGGTGGCGGCGGCAATCGAGCGGCGAGGCGGCGGACGGACGGCTGCCGCCGACGTCCACACCGCCGCGCCCTGCGCCGTGGAGCGAGTCGAAGGGGGTCCGTATGACCGGCAACAGCTTCTCCGTCTCCGGCTACGGGCCCGAGCGCTCCGGCTGGACACGGCTGTTCGCCCGTGACTCGCTGGCCCGGCGGCTGGACTGGCCGATACTGTTCTCGGCCATCGCGCTCTCCCTGATCGGCGCGGCCCTCGTCTTCTCGGCGACCCGCAACCGCACCGAACTCAACCAGGGCGACCCCTACTACTTCCTGTTCCGGCATCTGCTGAACACCGGCATCGGCTTCGCCCTGATGGTCGGCACGGTCTGGCTCGGCCACCGCACCCTGCGCACGGCCGTGCCGATCCTCTACGGCATCTCGGTGCTGCTGATCCTTCTGGTGCTCACCCCGCTCGGCGCGACGATCAACGGCGCCCACGCGTGGATCGTCATCGGCGGCGGCTTCTCGCTCCAGCCCTCCGAGTTCGTGAAGATCACGATCATCCTGGGCATGGCGATGCTGCTGGCGGCGAGAGTGGACGCGGGCGACAAACCCCACCCCGACCACCGCACGGTCGTCCAGGCGCTGGGCCTCGCCGCCGTCCCGATCCTGATCGTCCTGCTGATGCCCGACCTCGGGTCGGTCATGGTCATGGTGGTCATCATCCTCGGAGTGCTGCTCACCTCCGGGGCGTCCAACCGCTGGGTCCTCGGCCTCATCGGCGCGGGCGCGCTCGGCGCGGTGCTGGTCTGGCAGCTCGGGGTGCTCGACGAGTACCAGATCAACCGCTTCGCCGCGTTCGCCAACCCCGAGCTGGACCCGGCCGGCGTCGGCTACAACACCAACCAGGCCCGGATCGCCATCGGCTCGGGCGGGCTGCTCGGCACCGGCCTGTTCAAGGGGTCCCAGACCACCGGCCAGTTCGTGCCGGAGCAGCAGACCGACTTCGTCTTCACGGTGGCGGGGGAGGAGCTGGGGTTCGTCGGCGCGGGGCTGATCATCCTGCTGCTTGGTGTGGTGCTGTGGCGGGCCTGCCGGATCGCCCGGGAGACGACCGAGCTGTACGGCACGATCGTGGCGGGCGGGATCATCGCCTGGTTCGCGTTCCAGTCGTTCGAGAACATCGGGATGACCCTGGGGATCATGCCGGTCGCGGGCCTGCCCCTGCCGTTCGTGTCGTACGGAGGCTCGTCGATGTTCGCGGTGTGGGTGGCGGTGGGGCTGTTGCAGTCGATCAGAGTGGAGCGCCCCCTTTCCGCGTGACGGTTCGCCGTGGGACGAGGGCGCGACAGGACCGAAAGCTCAGGTGGACGGGAGGGAAACGGCAGGTATCGGCCGTTCAACGATCCTGGGGCTGCCCAGAAAACAGATGTACGTCTAGATTCAATTCATGGCGGACATCAAGCGGGAAATCGAGCGCAAGTATGAGTCCGACGAGAGCGGCCTTCCCGATCTGACCGGTGTGGCCGGGGTCGCCACCGTCCTGGACAAGGGCGTGGCGGAGCTGGACGCGGTCTACTACGACACCCCGGACCAGCGCCTCGCCGCCTCCGGGATCACCCTGCGCCGCCGCACCGGGGGCGCCGACGCCGGCTGGCATCTGAAGTTCCCCGTCTCCTCCGGGGTGCGGGACGAGATCCGGGCCCCGCTGTCCGACACCCTGCCCGGCGAACTGGCGGGGCTGGTGCGCTCGCGGGTGAGGGAGACCGAGCTGGTGCCGGTGGTCCGCCTCCGTTCCACACGGGAGGTCAGCGAGCTGCTCGACCCGGAGGGCGCCCTGCTCGCCGAGGTCAGTGTGGACGCCGTGCACGCCGAGCGGCTCGCCGACGGGGGCCGGACCGCGCAGTGGGCCGAGATCGAGGTGGAGTTGGCCGACGGGGGCGACGAGGCCTTTCTGACCAAGGTCGACAAGAAGCTGCGCAAGGCGGGCGTACGACCGTCCGGGGCGACGTCGAAGCTGGCCCGGGCGCTGGAGGAGACGGCACCCGAGCGCAGCCGGAAGACCAAGGGCAAGGACAAGGACAAGACCAAGACCAAGGGCAAGGGCAAGGGCAAGGGCAAGAACAAGGGCGGCGGCGGGAAGCGAGTCGGGCGGGCCGGGGCGGGCGGGGACGCCGTCACGGCGGGCGACCATGTCCTCGCCTATGTCCGGGCCCAGCGGGACGCGATCGTCGAACTCGATCCCGCCGTACGCCGGGACGTCTTCGACTCCGTGCACAGCATGCGGGTCGCCACACGGCGGCTGCGCAGCACCTTCAAGTCGTACCGGAAGGTGCTGGACCGGGCGGTCACCGATCCCATCGGTGACGACCTGAAGTGGCTCGCCGGGGAACTGGGCATCGACCGGGACCGGGAGGTGCTGACGGAACGCCTCACGGAAGCCATAGGCAACCTGCCCGAGCACTTGGTGGACGGACCCGTACGCACCCGTCTCGACACCTGGGCCGAGGCCCGCGGCACCGGCTCCCGGAGGCGGCTGATCGCCGTACTGGACGGGGAGCGGTATCTGACACTGCTGGGGACGCTCGACGCCGTGGTCGCCGATCCGCCGCTGCGCAAGGCCGCCGGGGGCGATCCGCAGGAGGTGCTCCGCAAGGCGGTCGGGCGGGACTTCGCGCAGGTGGCGGCGTTGATCGAGGAGGCGCTGGAGCAGCCGTCGTCGGGGCCCGAGCGGGATGTCGCCATGCACGAGGCCCGCAAGAAGGCCAAGCGCACCCGTTACGCGGCGGAGACCGCGGCGCCCGCCCTCGGCAGGCCGGCGGAGAGCATGGTCAAGGACATGAAGTCGCTCCAGACCCTCCTCGGCGACCACCAGGACAGCGTGATGTGCCGCGAGGCCCTGCACGACATCGCGGCGCAGGCCCACGCGGCGGGGGAGAGCGCGTTCACATACGGGCTGCTGTACGGGAGGGAGGAGCGCCGCGCGGCGGACCGCGAGGCGGAGTTGCCGGGCACCTGGAAGGGGATCAAGGACCGGATCGCGATCTGAGCCGTGGCGGGGGTCGACCTCGGCGCGGTCGGGAGGTGTCTCCGGCCGCGTTAGGCTAGATGGTCACCCCTGTCACTTCAAGAAGGTTCGTGATGTCTGTCGAGTCGGTCTTCCCGCAGCTCGAAGCTCTGCTCCCGCATGTGCAGAAGCCGATCCAGTACGTGGGTGGCGAGCTCAATTCCACCGTCAAGGCGTGGGACGAGTGCGACGTCCGCTGGGCGCTGATGTACCCCGACGCGTACGAGGTCGGGCTGCCCAACCAGGGCGTCATGATCCTCTACGAGGTACTGAACGAACGGCAGGGCGTCCTCGCCGAGCGCACGTACAGCGTGTGGCCGGACCTGGAGGCGCTGATGCGGGAGCACGGCGTCCCGCAGTTCACGGTGGACAGCCACCGGCCGGTCAAGGCGTTCGACGTGTTCGGGCTCAGCTTCTCCACGGAGCTGGGCTACACGAACATGCTCACCGCCCTGGACCTCGCCGGTATCCCCCTGGAGTCCAAGGACCGGACCGTCGACGACCCGATCGTCCTCGCCGGCGGCCACGCGGCGTTCAACCCCGAGCCCATCGCGGACTTCATCGACGCGGCGATCATCGGCGACGGCGAGCAGGCCGTGCTGGACATGACCGAGATCATCCGCCAGTGGAAGGCGGAGGGCCGGCCCGGAGGCCGCGAGGAGGTCCTCTTCCGGCTGGCGAAGACCGGCTCGGTCTACATCCCCGCGTTCTACGACGTCGAGTACCTCCCCGACGGCCGCATCGGCCGCGTCGTACCCAACAAGTCCGGTGTCCCGTGGCGGGTGTCCAAGCACACGGTCATGGACCTGGACGAGTGGCCGTACCCCAAGCAGCCCCTGGTCCCGCTCGCCGAGACGGTCCACGAGCGGATGTCGGTCGAGATCTTCCGTGGCTGCACGCGCGGCTGCCGCTTCTGCCAGGCGGGCATGATCACGCGCCCGGTGCGTGAGCGTTCGATCACGGGCATCGGCGAGATGGTCGAGAAGGGCCTGAAGGCGACGGGCTTCGAGGAGGTCGGTCTGCTCTCGCTGTCGAGCGCCGACCACTCGGAGATCGGCGACATCGCCAAGGGCCTGGCGGACCGGTACGAGGAGGACAAGATCGGTCTGTCCCTCCCGTCGACCCGCGTGGACGCCTTCAACGTCGACCTCGCGAACGAGCTGACGCGCAACGGCCGTCGGTCCGGTCTGACGTTCGCGCCCGAGGGCGGCTCGGAGCGGATGCGCAAGGTCATCAACAAGATGGTCTCGGAGGAGGACCTGATCCGGACCGTCGCGACGGCGTACGGCAACGGCTGGCGTCAGGTGAAGCTGTACTTCATGTGCGGTCTGCCGACGGAGACCGACGAGGACGTCCTGCAGATCGCCGACATGGCGATGAACGTCATCGCCAAGGGCCGCGAGGTGTCGAAGTCCAACGACATCCGCTGCACGGTCTCGATCGGCGGTTTCGTGCCGAAGCCGCACACCCCCTTCCAGTGGGCCCCGCAGCTCTCCGCCGAGGAGACGGACGCCCGTCTGGAGAAGCTCCGCGACAAGATCCGCGGCGACAAGAAGTACGGCCGCTCCATCGGTTTCCGCTACCACGACGGCAAGCCCGGCATCGTCGAGGGCCTGCTGTCCCGTGGCGACCGCCGGATCGGCGCCGTCATCCGCGCCGTCTACGAGGACGGCGGCCGTTTCGACGGCTGGCGCGAGCACTTCTCGTACGACCGCTGGATGGCCTGCGCGGACAAGGCGCTGGCGGACTTCGGCGTCGACGTCGACTGGTACACCACCCGTGAGCGGACGTACGAGGAGGTCCTGCCCTGGGACCACCTCGACTCGGGTCTCGACAAGGACTGGCTCTGGGAGGACTGGCAGGACGCCCTCGACGAGACCGAGGTCGAGGACTGCCGCTGGACCCCGTGCTTCGACTGCGGTGTCTGCCCGCAGATGGACACCCACATCCAGATCGGCCCGACGGGCAAGAAGCTGCTGCCGCTCAGTGTCGTCAAGTAGCCGGTGATGAGACGCCGGTGAGCCTGCTCCGAGGAAACGAAGTGGCTCACCGGTGCATCCGGGTGGGGCGTCGGGGGCGTCTACGCAGGTATGGATCTGGAGAAGCGGCCCGCTCGGCAGCCCGTTGAGGCGGCGGCGCGGGAGACGACGGTGGGGCGGGCACCCGCGGGGCAGACGCCCGAGGGGTGTCTCGCCGTCGCCGTGCGGGTTCCGGTGCGGATCGTCGTGCTGGTGCTGGTCGTTCCGGTGCGGATGGCGTGGGACGCGCTCGTCGTCGTGGGGCGGTTTCTGAACGACGCCGTTCTGCGGCCGCTGGGGCGGGCCCTGTGGTGGGTCGGCAGGGCTGTGTTCGTGTGGCCGTGGGTGGCCCTGTGGCGGTATGCCGTCGTGCCGGTCGGCAAGGGGCTCGGCCTGCTCGGGTACTGGCTGCTCGTCGTGCCCGCCGTTTGGGTGTACCGCTGTCTGCTCACCCCTGTCGGACACGGGATCGCCTGGGCCGCGCGGGGGTTGTGGGCCGGGACGGTCTGGGTCACGTCCGGGATCTGGGCCGCGGTCGTCTGGGTCACGTCCGGGATCTGGGCCGGGGTCGTCTGGATCGCCGAGGGCATCGGGGCCGGGCTCGGGTGGCTGTACCGGTGGACGCTGGTGCCGTTCGGGCGGGGCGTCGCGTGGCTGGTGCGGTATCTCGTCGTCGTGCCGGCCGTGTGGGTCTACGCGTATGTGCTGACGCCCGTGGGGCGCGCGATCGTGTGGGCGGGCGGCGGTGTCGTATGGCTCATACGGATGATCTTCGTGGGGCTCGGGCTGGGGCTGTACTGGACGGCCCGCGTGCTGTTGGTGCTGCCCGCGCTCGCCCTGTGGCGGTGGGTGCTCGCGCCGGTCGGGCATGCCCTCGCCTTCGTCGGGCGGGAGATCCGGGACGCGCTCGGGCACGCGTGGCGGGTCGCCGGGCGGATCTCGCTCGTCGTCGGACGGTTCCTGGCGAATCTCTTCCGGTGGCTCTTCGTCGAGCCGACCCGCTGGGTGTACCGGACCGTCCTCACTCCGGCCGGTCACCTCGTACGGGACCTGGTGTGGAAGCCCGCCGCCGCCGTCGGCCGCAGTGTGCGCACCGCCACCCGGCAGGCCCTGGCGAGCACCCGCGCATCGGTGCGGCAGGCCCGCGCCGACTTCCGGCGGATGCTCTTCGGGGAACCCGAGCGGGCGC
This sequence comes from Streptomyces sp. NPDC002643, assembly GCF_053592555.1. Lineage (NCBI taxonomy): Bacteria > Bacillati > Actinomycetota > Actinomycetes > Kitasatosporales > Streptomycetaceae > Streptomyces > Streptomyces sp. NPDC002643. The sequence continues at coordinate 63,227 of NZ_JBSFVY010000019.1, read as the reverse complement.
AGCCCGTCGCCCGGCGGGAACCGATGGCCGCCGAGACACGTACTCTTGGTAGCAGTACGACCGCACTCACTAAGGACTGAACGACACTGGGCAAGCGACAGCCCGAAGGCCCGCCGCCCGCACCGGCGGTGCAGCGCATCCGACTGCGTTACACCAAGCGCGGCCGCCTCCGGTTCACCAGCCACCGTGACTTCCAGCGCGCCTTCGAGCGTGCGCTGCGCCGCGCCGAGGTGCCGATGGCGTACTCGGCGGGGTTCACGCCGCATCCGAAGGTGTCGTACGCCAATGCCGCACCCACCGGCACGGGCAGTGAGGCGGAGTACCTGGAGATCGCGCTCACCGAGGCGCGCGATCCCGAGAAGCTCAGGATTCTGCTCGACGAGTCGCTGCCCACGGGCCTCGACATCGTCGACGCCGTCGAGGCCCGTACCTCCGGCCTCGCCGACCGGCTCACCGCCTCCGTCTGGGAGCTTCGACTGGACGGCGTGGACCCGGCGGACGCGGCCCGCGCGGTCACCGCGTTCAAGGCCGCCGACATCGTCGAGGTCCAGCGCATGACCAAGAACGGTGTACGGACGTTCGACGCCCGTGCCGCCGTCGTCGATCTCGACAGTCGTCGTGATCCTGGGATCGACAGTCCACAGGCCGATAGGCCGACCGACCAGCCCTGTGCGATACTGCGGCTGGTTGTTCGGCACGTGACGCCTGCCGTACGACCCGACGACGTCCTGTCCGGTCTCCGCGCCGTGGCCGACCTGGCGCCGCCGGTCCCCGCAGCGGTGACCAGGCTGGCGCAGGGGCTGTTCGATGAAGAGACCGGCACGGTGACCGACCCGCTCGCGCCCGACCGCGAGGCGGCGACGGCCCTCACAACGGCCGCTGCCACCGCGACGGCGCCGGCGCCGGAAGGCTCCGCGTAGGACGGACGTCGTAGCGCCGCCCTCGTATCCGGGAGCCACCTGGGTCGGGCAGCGCACCGACCACAAGACTTTCGCCAGGCCGTACGCAACATGGCGTATCGGAACCGGCGAGACAGGACACAGAGAGCTCCCGAGCGGCGCCCGCGCCCCGGACGGCGGCAGTCGCGTACGACGCGAGCCGCGGACGTCACCGGCCAGGCCGGACCGGGTGCGGCGCCCGGGAGCCTGACGGGAGAAACGCCCGCATGCCCGAACAGATCGAATCCAAGGAGTCCGCGCAGGGCTCCGAAGAGAACAACACGCCCAGCGACACCCTGCCGCCGCGCCGTCGCCGCCGTGCCGCGTCCCGCCCGGCGGGACCGCCCTCCGCCACGGCGGAGGCACAGTCGCAGGCCGAGAGCATCGTGCCGGCCGCGACGGCTGCTGAGGCAGCCGAACCGGTCGAGTCCGTTGAGCCGGTCGGGGCCGTGGAGGTCGCCGAGACCGGTGGGGCCGCCGAGACCGCTGAGGTCGTCGAGGCCGCCGAGTCGGTGGCCGATGAGGCTGAGGAAACCGCTGCGGCCGAGGCTGCCGCTGGGGTCGCCGAGGCGCCTGCTGTGGCTGAGGAGGCCGCTCCGGTGGCTCCTCGTACGCGTCGGCGTGCGACGCGGCGTGTGTCCGCGCCCGCCGGTGCGCCGGAGGGTGCCGGGGTCGCCGAGACGGTGGTTCCGGCCGCCGCCGACGCCGGTGAGGCCCCCGTAGCCGCCGAGGCCTCCGCCGTCACGGCCGAGGCGCCCGCTGTGGCTGAGGAAGCGGCTCCGGCTGCTTCTCGTACGCGTCGGCGTGCGACGCGCCGTGCGTCCGCGCCCGCTGGTGCGCCGAAGGGTGCCGAGGGCGCCGAATCCGTGGTCGCCGCCGAGAGCGCTGAGGTGGCCGAGGCCGCCGTAGCCGCCGAGGCGCCCGCTGTGGTGGAGGAGGCTGCTCCGGTGGCTCCTCGTACGCGTCGGCGGGCCACGCGTCGGGTGTCCGCGCCCGCCGGTGCGCCGGCGGAGGAGGGTGCCGAGCAGCGGGGCGCCGAGCCCGTCGCCGCTGGGGCCGCGCAGGCACCGGCCACCGAGGTGAGCGGCGCCGCCGCCGAGAGCGAGCGGGGTGCCGTAGCCGTCGAGACCGCCCCGGCCCCGGCCGAGCGGACGTCGGCCGCGCAGGCCGCCACGGCGGCTCGGGTGCCCGCCCCGGCCGCGGAGGACGAGGAGAGCGGCGCCCGGCGTACCCGGCGACGGGCCGCCCGCAAGGCCGCCGGTGGGTTCTCCGAGCCCTCGGCGCCGGTCGTCGAGGAGGCTCCCGCGCGGCCCGCGCGGCCGGCGATGGCCGTGTTCCAGGCGCCCGTGTTCACCGAGCCGATGTTCCAGACGCCCGAGCGGGCCGCCGCGCAGGCCGCCGCCGAGGCGGAGGCCGTGACCGTCGAGGACACCGTGGCCGAGGCCACCGACTTCGGTGGGTTCGGTGAGGAGGAGAGCGGTGGCGGGTCGCGCCGTCGTCGCCGTAAGCGCGGCGGGGCCGCCGAGGCCGAGCCGGTCGCGGTCGAGGAGACCGAGGAGCCGGAGGAGCCGGAGGAGGCCGAAGGGGCCGCCGAGGAATCCGGTGACGGTGACGAGTTCGGCGAGGAGGAGAGCACCGGTTCGCGGCGTCGCCGTCGCCGGGGTGGCCGTCGCCGTCGTCGTGGTGACTCGGCCGATGCCGAGGGCGAGTCCGCCGAGGGCGAGGAGATCGCCGCCGAGCAGGCCGTCCAGGACGCCGAGGACACCGCCGAGCAGGTCGAGGAGGACCACGAGGACGAGGGGGACGAGGCCGACGAGCGCGAGGAGGGCGGGGGGTCCTCCTCCAGCAGCCGTCGCCGCCGTCGCCGTCGCCGTCGCGCCGGGGACTCCGCCCCCGAGGCCGAGCCGTCGTCCGACGATCCGGAGCGTACGGTCGTCAAGGTCCGTGAGCCGCGCGAGCGGCGCGCGAAGGACGCCGAGCCGTCCGACGAGGTGCAGTCCATCAAGGGCTCGACCCGTCTGGAGGCCAAGAAGCAGCGCCGCCGCGAAGGCCGCGAGCAGGGCCGCCGCCGGGTGCCGATCATCACCGAGGCCGAGTTCCTGGCCCGGCGCGAGGCCGTCGAGCGCGTCATGGTCGTCCGCCAGCACGGCGACCGTACGCAGATCGGCGTCCTTGAGGACAACGTGCTCGTGGAGCACTACGTCAACAAGGAGCAGTCGACCTCGTACGTCGGCAACGTGTACCTGGGCAAGGTCCAGAACGTGCTGCCGTCGATGGAGGCCGCGTTCATCGACATCGGCAAGGGGCGCAACGCCGTCCTCTACGCCGGTGAGGTGAACTTCGAGGCGCTGGGCATGGCCAACGGGCCGCGCCGTATCGAGTCCGCCCTGAAGTCCGGGCAGTCCGTGCTCGTCCAGGTGACGAAGGACCCCATCGGGCACAAGGGCGCGCGTCTGACCAGCCAGGTCTCGCTGCCGGGCCGCTACCTCGTGTACGTCCCCGAGGGCTCCATGACCGGCATCAGCCGCAAGCTGCCCGACACCGAGCGGGCCCGGCTGAAGACCATCCTCAAGAAGATCGTCCCCGAGGACGCGGGCGTCATCGTGCGCACCGCCGCCGAGGGCGCGAGCGAGGACGAGCTGCGCCGCGACGTGGAGCGACTGCAGGCGCAGTGGGAGGACATCCAGAAGAAGTCGAAGAACGGCGGCAGCTCGAACGCGCCGTCGCTGCTGTACGGCGAGCCGGACATGACCGTCCGGGTCGTGCGCGACATCTTCAACGAGGACTTCTCCAAGGTCATCGTCAGCGGTGAGGACGCCTGGGAGACCATCCACGGGTATGTCTCGCACGTCGCGCCCGATCTCGCCGAGCGGCTGTCCAAGTGGACCTCCGAGGTCGACGTCTTCGCGACGTACCGCATCGACGAGCAGCTGATGAAGGCGCTGGACCGCAAGGTGTGGCTGCCCAGCGGTGGTTCGCTGGTGATCGACAAGACCGAGGCCATGGTCGTGATCGACGTCAACACCGGCAAGTTCACCGGCCAGGGCGGCAACCTGGAGGAGACGGTCACCAGGAACAACCTGGAGGCGGCCGAGGAGATCGTCCGCCAGCTGCGGCTGCGCGACCTCGGCGGCATCGTCGTCATCGACTTCATCGACATGGTCCTGGAGTCGAACCGGGACCTGGTGCTGCGGCGGCTGCTGGAGTGCCTGGGCCGGGACCGTACGAAGCACCAGGTGGCCGAGGTCACCTCGCTGGGTCTGGTGCAGATGACCCGGAAGCGGGTCGGGCAGGGGCTGCTGGAGTCCTTCTCCGAGACCTGTGTCCACTGCAACGGGCGCGGTGTCATCGTCCACATGGACCAGCCGACCGCCGCCAGTGGTGGCGGCAAGCGCCGTAAGCGCGGGCGTGGTGGTGCCGAGCACGACCATGAGCACGAGCAGCAGGTGGCCGCCGAGGTGATCGAGCCGGTCGGGCCGGTCGAGGCCGAGGAGACCCCTCAGCTGGTCGAGGCCGAGATGGCCGCCGAGGTCGCCGCGCCGGTGGCGCTGCCCTCCCCCGAGTTCGAGCCGGACGAGGAGCTGTTCAGCAGCGTGGCCGAGGCCGAGGCCGCTGTCTCGCGTGGCCGTTCGCGGCGTCGGGTGACCCGTCGGGCGTCCGCGCCCTCGGGTGCGCCGAAGCAGCGTGAGGCCGCGGTCGTGGCGCCGGTCGTCGAGGAGCGGGCGCCCAAGTCGCGGGAGGCCGCCGAGGCGGAGCCGGTCGCGGTGGAGGACCCGGTCGTCGAGACGCCGGCCGCCGCCGGTGGCGAGGAGGCCGCGCCGACCGGCCGTACGACCGAGGAGGCCGCGCCGAAGGGGCGTACGCGGCGTCGGGCGACCCGGAAGGTGGCGGCGCCCGCCGGTTCGCCGAGCGGGGCGGCCGCTGACGAGGCCGTGGTGACGGTGGCCGAGGCCGCCGCGCCGCAGGCGGAGCCGGTCGCGGAGCCCGTGGCCGAGGCGCCGACTGCCGAGCCCGTCGCCGAGCCTGCCGCTGGGCAGGAGGCGGTGCCCGCCGCCGAGAGCGCGGCTCCGGCCCGGCCGAGGCGGCGTGCCGTGCGCAAGGCGACGGCGCCCACCGCGTCGGAGGAGACCGCCGTGGTCGTCGTTCCGTCGGCTCAGCCGGACGGTACGGCCGAGGCTGCCGCCGAGGCCGCGACCTCTGCTGTGGCGGAGGCCGGCGCCGATGGTGGGGCCGAGGTTCCCGCCAAGAAGACGGCGCGGAAGACCGCCAAGAAGGCGACGGCGAAGAAGGCCGCCACCAAGAAGACGGCGACGGCCAAGAAGGCGGCTGCCAAGACGGCCGCCAAGAAGGCCACGACCAAGAAGGCGGCCACGACGAAGAAGGCCGCGGCGAAGAAGACCACGGTGGCCGCCGAGCAGGCGCCCGCCACGGTCACGGCTTCTACCGACGAGGGCTGAGCCTCACGGGGGCCCTGGAGGCTCGTCCCGTGCCCGGTGCCCCCGGCCGAGCGGTTCCACCGCCGGCCGGGGGCACCGGGGTTTCGCAGGGGCGCGGGGCTCTGACATGTGCGGCTCCGCCGCGTGGGCGCGAGCAACCACGACGCACCCGCAGCCGCAAACGCACCCCGCACACCCATGCTCTTCGGCGTAGCCCCACGCAGTGGACCCGGTTTGACCCCTTCAGGCGTCGGACCGTAACCTTGACCGTCGGCGTGTCCACAGATATCCGCCTCGGATGTCGCATCGGACGCGCCACATCCCCGTAAACCTCATCCTTCCGGGCGCCGGGCGCCTCGGGAGAGGCCGCATCGTTGTCGGGTGGCTGGACTGCGGGGGTGCCGTTCCCGAGCGAGAGAGTGAGTTCCGCGTGTACGCCATCGTGCGCAGCGGTGGTCGCCAGCACAAGGTTGCTGTCGGCGACATCGTTGAGGTTGACAAGATTTCCACTGCCAAGGTTGGCGACACGGTCGAGCTCTCGACCCTGCTCGTTGTCGACGGCGACGCTGTGACCAGCGACCCGTGGGTGCTGGCCGGCATCAAGGTCCAGGCCGAGGTCGTGGACCACCACAAGGGGCAGAAGATCGACATTCTGCGCTACAAGAACAAGACCGGCTACCGCCGTCGTCAGGGCCACCGCCAGCAGTACACGGCGATCAAGGTCACTGAGATCCCCGCGGCTGCGAAGTAAGGGACTGAGGAGAGATGGCACACAAGAAGGGCGCATCGTCCACCCGGAACGGTCGCGACTCCAACGCTCAGCGGCTCGGCGTGAAGCGCTTCGGCGGTCAGGTCGTCAACGCCGGTGAGATCCTGGTCCGCCAGCGCGGCACGCACTTCCACCCGGGCGCGGGCGTCGGCCGTGGCGGCGACGACACGCTGTTCGCGCTGCAGGCCGGTTCGGTGCAGTTCGGCACCAGCCGTGGCCGCAAGGTCGTGAACATCGTCCCGGTCGGCTGACCGGACGTTCACTTCGCGAGGCGGACCTCACTTCCCGGTCGGGAAGGCGGGTCCGCCTTTCGCGTGTTGAAGCAGGTAAAAAGCTGAAGCAGCTAAGGCAGCTGAAGCAGCCAAGGCAGTAAACCCGTACGTATCTGGAGGCACTGAACCATGACCACCTTCGTGGACCGCGTCGAGCTGCATGCCGCCGCGGGTAACGGAGGTCACGGCTGTGCCTCCGTCCACCGTGAGAAGTTCAAGCCGCTGGGCGGCCCGGACGGCGGCAACGGCGGGCGTGGCGGTGATGTCGTCCTCACCGTCGACCAGTCCGTCACCACCCTCCTCGACTACCACCACTCGCCGCACCGCAAGGCCACCAACGGCAAGCCCGGAGAGGGCGGCAACCGGTCCGGCAAGGACGGGCAGGACCTGGTCCTTCCCGTGCCGGACGGCACCGTCGTACTCGACCGGGCGGGCAACGTCCTCGCCGACCTGGTGGGCCACGGGACCTCCTTCGTCGCGGCTCAGGGCGGCCGTGGTGGACTCGGCAACGCGGCGCTGGCCTCCGCCCGTCGCAAGGCGCCCGGCTTCGCGCTGCTGGGCGAGCCCGGGGACCTGCGGGACATCGTCCTGGAGCTGAAGACCGTCGCCGATGTGGCCCTCGTGGGTTACCCGAGCGCCGGCAAGTCCTCCCTGATCTCCGTGCTGTCCGCCGCCAAGCCGAAGATCGCGGACTATCCGTTCACGACGCTCGTCCCCAACCTGGGTGTGGTGACGGCCGGTTCGACCGTCTACACGATCGCTGACGTGCCCGGTCTGATCCCGGGTGCCAGCCAGGGCAAGGGGCTGGGCCTGGAGTTCCTGCGGCACGTCGAGCGGTGCAGCGTTCTCGTCCACGTCCTCGACACGGCGACGCTGGAGTCCGACCGTGACCCCGTCTCCGACCTCGACATCATCGAGGAGGAGCTGAAGCAGTACGGCGGGCTCGGGGACCGGCCCCGGATCGTCGTCCTCAACAAGATCGACGTGCCCGACGGCAAGGATCTCGCCGAGATGGTGCGGCCGGACCTGGAGGCGCGGGGATACCGGGTCTTCGAGGTGTCGGCGGTCGCTCATATCGGGCTGAAGGAGCTGTCGTTCGCGCTCGCCGACCTCGTCGGCAGGGCGCGGGCCGCCAAGCCGAAGGAGGAGGCGACCCGGATCGTCATCCGGCCCAAGGCCGTCGACGACGCGGGCTTCGCCGTGTCGCGTGAGGACGTCGGCGGGGAGCCGTTGTTCCGGGTGCGGGGTGAGAAGCCCGAACGCTGGGTGCGGCAGACCGACTTCAACAACGACGAGGCGGTCGGGTATCTCGCGGACCGGCTGAACCGGCTCGGTGTCGAGGAGGAGTTGATGAAGGCGGGGGCCCGGGCGGGGGACGGCGTCGCCATCGGGCCCGAGGAGAACGCGGTCGTCTTCGACTGGGAGCCGACGCTGCTGTCCGGGGCGGAGATGCTGGGGCGGCGGGGTGAGGACCATCGCTTCGAGGCGCCCCGGCCGGCTGTGCAGCGGCGGCGGGACCGGCAGGCGGAGCGGGACGAGATCGAGCGGGAGTACGACGACTTCGAGCCGTTCTGAGACCGCCGGGGGGTTTGGCGCCCTGGGCGGGCCGGAGCCTCGCTCACCGGCGCTCGCAGGGTGCCGCTCTCTTTGGGATGGGCGCCGCCCCAGCGGCACGATTGCCCGCGTCTACGACGGCTGTGGTCGCCTGGCGGCACGGTTGTCTGCGGTTGCGGCGGTTGTGGGGTGGGTGCGCAGGGCCACTTGGGGCCGCCGGATGCCTAAGGGGCGCGGGGAACTGCGCGATCAGCCACCTACCACCCGCAGTCGCCCTCTTGCGTATCCCCCGAGCTGTCAGGCGCCCCACCCCCGAACCAAACCGAACCGAACCGAACCGAACAAGAAGGTGCGGCCCCCGGAGGTATCCACCTCCGGGGGCCGCACCTACCCCGCTACTGCAGCGGAGCGTCAACGCGGGAGTCCATCCGGACCCGCCGATCGTCAGCCTTGGCGCACAGCGCCTCGACCGCCTCCGTGAAGCGGACGATGGACGGCGGATCGGACGGCCCGAGGAGGTGTTCCTTCAGAGTGGCCCGCGCCTTGGCGAACGTGTCCTTCTCGGGGTCCCGAACCGCCTCCAACAGCCCGGGAACCTCCGTGGCGGCCGGAGAGAGGACCACACCCGCCGACACCGTCGGGAACGCCTTGCGGAAGGCCTCCTCGTCCAGCCCGGACGTATTGCCCACGGCATACGGCTTCTCACTCGACAGCCAGTCCGAGACGACCGACGAGACATCGCTGATCAGCAGGTCGGCCGCGTTGAAGCAGGCGAAGATCGCGGGGCGTGCCTCGGTGATGACGAGGTGCTCCCACTCGGGGAAGGACGCCCAGTACGCCTTCTCCCAGGCGAGCGTGGCCTCGGAGATGAGCGCCTCACGGTCGCCGGACGGAGTCCCCTGCAGCAGCATCCGCTCCAGTTCGTCCGCGCTGGCCCGGAAGGAGGTGGAGGTCAGCTCGTCCAACTCCGCCGTACGACGGGCCAGTTCGGCGGCGGCCTCGGGGCCCGGCCGCGCGCCCGAGCGCCGCGTGTTGGCCTCGCGGATCATCGCCTTGATGCGCTCGTTCGCCGCACCCGCGCGCGGGTCGACCGAGCCGGTCATCGGGTGCGGCTTGTACAGGAGCCGCACCTTGTCGTCGGCGAGCAGCGCGCGGACGATGTTCTCACCGGCGAGGACCACGGACGTGTTGCCGGGGTTGCCGTCCCAGCCCTCCCAGGTGGGGGCGTAGAGGACGGTCGTGTACGTGCCGGCGGGCGGGCCCGCGTAGGGGCGGATCGGCGCCAGCTGGGGGCGGCCCACCTCGACGACGTCCTTGTCCTCGACGCCGACCTCGGCGAGCGCGTACCGCTCGCGCGCCGCGGGACCGGCGACCCACACCTCGTCGTACGCCTTGGCGTAGGGGTTGCAGGAGGAGAGCTTGTCGCTCTCGCCGTGGTTGGTGAAGGCGTGCTTGATGGTGGGGATGCGCAGGACCTGTGAGGTCTTCGCGGCGTTGGCCGGGTGCAGCATCATCTTCAGCGTCGAGTTCTCCAGCGAGAACATCGTCGACACCTTCGGGAAGCAGATGATCGGTACGTCCGTCGCGTCGATCTTCTGCACCATGAACCGCTCACGCAGCACGATCAGCGGCTTCTTCTGCCGGGCGAGTGTGGAGAGCCACATGTTCGCCTGGTACGCGGAGGTCGTGCCGCCGGAGAAGTACATGGCGGTCGTCGGCCGGTACGCGGCGAGCCAGTCGTCCAGCCACGCCATGACCTGCTCCTCGCTCTTCGCCCGCCGCTTCGGCAGCAGCCAGGACGCGAGATACACCGTGCCGGCGGCGATCAGGACGAGACCGACGCCGAGGCCGAAGCCGCCCCAGGTGGCGTCCTTCGAGGTGGCGGTGGCCAGCAGTCCGGCGGTGATCGGCAGGGAGAACGTGAGCAGCCGGTGGGCCTGGCGGCGGGCCAGGATGCGCGGCGGGGCGGCGCTCAGGCGCAGCGCCGAGGCGTCGATGTTGCGGGTGACGATCGGCAGGGTGCGGCTGCGGCGGACCAGCACCGAGACGGCCTGGCAGAGGAAGTGCGCCGCGTAGAAGACGATCACGCCGACCACCAGGGGCGCCGCCTCGGTGCGCGGGTCGATGCCGTCGATGCGCAGCAGGCCGATGAGGATCAGCATGTCGCGCAGCAGCTGCCGTACGACCGCGTCGAAGCGGACCTTGCCCAGCGGGGCGAGCAGACCGGGGTCGCGGTACTGCAGGAACGTGTCCAGGACGAGGCCCGCCGCGCTCGCGGCGACGAACACGGGGATGTTCGGCAGCAGCGCGGAGACGATCTGGGCCGTGAAGAGCGCGAACATCGCGAGCAGCGCTGAGAGCTGCGCGATGCGGCGGGGGGCGAGGCCTGCGGAGGGCACGGGCTGGGCTCCTGCGGAGGGTGCGACGGACTGTGAGGGGGCACACGAGAGTAGTGGGGGTGACCCGCCTCGCCACGCGCGCCCCCGGGCGCCTTCCGACCCGGGGATGCCCCGTACGAGGAGGCCGATCCCAGACGGTATGACCTAGGGCGGTCGAGGGGCAATCTTCGGACCGGGCAATAGGGGTCAAGCGGGCATAGCGCCCGGAATCTCGGAGGACTTCTCGCTTCCTCCATGCAACGGCCGCAATCCGTTCACCGTGGCGCGGTGAGTTCGTTCACCCCTTTGAGGAAGGGGTGGGGTGGTCGTCGAGGGTGTGCCCCGGTGTCGTCCGTCGGCGAAGTGGCGCCGTCCGCCCAGCGAAATGGCGACGCGGCCGGTCCGCAACCTCACGTAGATTGCGAAGCACACACACTGGGCTGGTCGGAACGACTTGGGGATACGCGTGTCAGCGGCAAGGCAGGCGGTGGCGGAAGCGCACCGGATCGTCGTCAAGGTGGGTTCCTCGTCGCTGACGACGGCCTCCGGGGGCCTCGACGCGGACCGGGTGGACGCCCTCGTCGACGTCCTCGCCAAGGCCCGCAGCGGGGGTGAGCGGGAGATCGTCCTCGTCTCGTCCGGCGCCATCGCCGCCGGACTCGCCCCGCTGGGCCTGCGCCGCCGCCCCAAGGACCTCGCCCGGCAACAGGCCGCCGCCAGCGTCGGCCAAGGGCTCCTGGTGGCCCGGTACACGGCCTCCTGCGCCCGCTACGGCATCCGTGTCGGCCAGGTGCTGCTCACCTCCGACGACATGAGCCGCCGCTCCCACCACCGCAACGCCTCCCGCACCCTCGACAAGCTCCTCGCGATGGGCGCGCTGCCGGTCGTCAACGAGAACGACACCGTTGCCACGGACGAGATCCGTTTCGGGGACAACGACCGTCTCGCCGCCCTCGTCGCCCACCTCGTCAGGGCCGATCTGCTGGTCCTGCTGTCGGACGTGGACGGCGTCTACGACGGCGACCCCAGCAGGCCCGGCACCTCCCGGATAGCGGAGGTCAGGGGCCCCGAGGACCTCGCGCACGTCGAGATCGGCAGCGCCGGCAAGGCGGGCGTCGGCACCGGCGGCATGGTCACCAAGGTGGAGGCGGCCGGGATCGCCACCGGCGCGGGCATCCCCGTGGTGCTGACCAGCGCCGTCCACGCGGCCGACGCCCTGGCCGGCCGGGACACCGGTACGTACTTCCACCCCACCGGCAAGCGCTCCGCCGACCGGCTGCTCTGGCTGCAGCACGCCTCCACCCCGCAGGGCTCGCTCACCCTCGACGACGGTGCCGTCCGCGCGGTCGTCGACCGGCGCAAGTCGCTGCTCCCGGCTGGCATCGCGGCCGTCGAGGGCGACTTCGGCGCCGGGGACCCCGTCGAGCTGCGCGACGCCGAGGGCCGGGCCGTGGCACGCGGGCTGGTCAACTTCGACGCCAAGGAGATCCCCCAGCTGATCGGGCGCTCGACCCGGGAACTGGCGCGCGAGCTGGGTCCCGCCTACGAACGAGAGGTCGTACACAGGGACGACCTCGTCCTCCTGCACCCCTGACCAGCGGCCCCACCGAGGGCCGAAAGCACGGCCCTCCACCGGTGTCCGTTCCGTAAAACGGCCACACGAACGCCCTGAGCCTGCTCAACTTTGTCTCGGGGGGATTCCGCACGACCCATTGCCCAGCACCCCACTGCCCGGCACCGACGATTGCGAAGCACGAACCGTTGCGTAAGGAGGCCGTCGTGAGACGAGTGCGCCCCGGGGCCACGACGTCCCGTGGTGGTGGTACCTCCCGTGCGGCCGGCGAGGAACGCGCGCTCACCAGCGTCACCGCCTCGGACGCGTACGAGGGCGAGAGCACCGAGGAGCCCCAGGACCTGCCCCGGCTGTGGCATGTCACCCTGAGCGTCTCCGGGCCCGACACCCCGCTGCAGGAGGTACGGCGCGGCCTCGAACAGCTCGCCCACGACCATCCCTTTCTGCTGACCAGCCGCTATGCGGGCGACCACGCCGAGATCCGCTACTGGGAGGAGGCCCGCGACCTCCACGACGCCGCCGCCGTCGCCCTGCGCCTGTGGGGCGAGCACCGCCGCACCGCCGGACTGCCGCCCTGGGAGATCGTCGGTCTGGAGGTCATCGACCGCCAGACCTACCACCAGCGCATCGCCGAGGGCTACGGGCCCCCTCCGGCGACACCCGTAGGGGTTCACCCGTTCTGACCTCCGGGTCCGGCGTCCGTCTCGCGTCGGACGTGTCTCGCGTCTTGGGATAGTCGATGGACGCCTGAGCCGGGCGCACTACCCTTCCCGTATGACCACGCTCTCTCCGTACGACTCCATGTCCCCGGTCACCCGGGCCGCCTACCGTGCCAAGGCCGCCGCCGCCGACCTCGCGCCGCTGCCGCGCGCCGAGAAGGACGACGCGCTGCTCGCCATCGCCGACGCGCTGGAGGTCCGTACGAGTGAGGTCGTCGAGGCCAACGCCAAGGACATCGCCAAGGCCCGGGAGGCCGGCACCAGCGAGGCGATCATCGACCGGCTGACGCTCACCCCGGAGCGCATCCGCGCCATCGCCGCCGACGTCCGTGACGTGGCCGCGCTGCCCGACCCGGTCGGCGAGGTCGTCCGCGGCTCCACCCTCCCCAACGGCATCGACCTGCGCCAGGTCCGCGTCCCGCTCGGCGTAGTCGGCATCATCTACGAGGCCCGCCCGAACGTGACGGTGGACGCCGCCGCTCTCTGTCTGAAGTCCGGCAACGCCGTGCTGCTGCGCGGCTCGGCCTCGGCGTACGAGTCCAACTCCGCCCTCGTCCGCGTGCTGCGCGACGCCGTGGGCGGGGCCGGGCTGCCCGCCGACGCCGTCCAGCTGGTGCCCGGCGAGAGCCGCGACAGCGTGCGCGAGCTGATGCGGGCCCGGGGCCTGGTCGACGTCCTCATCCCGCGCGGCGGCGCCTCACTGATCCAGACCGTCGTCAACGACTCCACGGTCCCGGTGATCGAGACCGGCACCGGCAACTGCCATGTCTACGTCGACGCCCACGCCGACCTCGACACCGCGATCGAGATCCTGATCAACTCCAAGGCCCAGCGCGTCAGCGTCTGCAACGCCGCCGAGACCCTCCTCGTCCACCAGGACATCGCCCCCGAGTTCCTGCCCCGCGCCCTCGACGCCCTCGCCGACGCCGGGGTCACCGTCCACGCCGACGAGCGGGTCATGGCCTACGCCAAGGACTCCAAGGCGACGGTCGTCGAGGCCACCACGGACGACTGGGAGACCGAGTACCTGTCGTACGACATCGCCGCCGCCGTCGTCGACTCCCTCGACCGGGCCGTGGAGCACATCCGCCTGTGGTCCTCCGGGCACACCGAGGCGATCGTGACGAGCTCGCAGCAGGCGGCCCGCCGCTTCACCCGGCTGGTCGACTCCACCACCGTCGCCGTCAACGCGTCGACCCGTTTCACCGACGGGGGCCAGTTCGGCTTCGGCGCCGAGATCGGCATCTCCACCCAGAAGCTGCACGCCCGGGGCCCGATGGGCCTGCCCGAGCTGACCAGCACGAAGTACATCGTCACCGGTGACGGCCACGTACGCCGCTGACCGGGGCACTCTTCGACGCCGTCCGGGGCCCGTGCGGGGGCGCCGGACGGCGTCCCTGTGAACCACCTGGCAAAACGGATGAATTTCCTTACCGTCTGCCCAAATTGACCACCCCGGTCTACTCTGGATTCGTGCCGGAGGACGTGGGGGGCACGCCGTTCCCTGACGGCTGGGAGCCCGACGACGACCGCGACCGCGGAGGTATGGACGAAGAGTTCGCCTCCGTGGTCTTCGACGAGGACTTCGTACGGGCGGCAGTGGTCCATGAGCCGACCGCTGTCGAACGTCTGCTCGCAGCCGCGGAGGCCCGGGCGGCGGCCCAGGAGGCCGAGGCCCGCCGGGCGCACTCCAGAGGCGCCAGAGGCGACGACGACCGCTACGACGACGGCTTCGGCCCCGATTTCGGTCACGGCCGTGACGACGGGCCGGCCGATCTCGACGACCACGAGATCCTGGAGGGCCACTACGGCTCCGACGGGCCGTACGGCAAGCAGACCCGCTGGCATCGGCCGGTCGCCTGGGTGCTCGCCCTCGTCATGGGCATAGGCATGGTCGCCCTGGCCTTCACGGCCGTCTACCGGGGTGCCTCCTCCAGCCGTGGCGACCAGGTCCCGCCGCCTCCCACCACCGGAGTCGAACAGGGCGCCTCGGCCGGCCCCTCCGCCTCCGCCGACTTCTCCCAGCCCGCGGCCTCGGCGACACCGCGTATGCCCTGAGGGACGCGGTCCGGGCGCGGTACCGGAGGCGCTCCGGAGAGTGACCGAGCGGCCTTGGGAGAGCCTTGGTCATGGGTTCGACAGGTGTTCGAAAATCTGGTGAGGACCTGTCAGAACTTGGCGTGCGGCCGGGCGTTTACCGGCGGCCTCGGCGACCTACTCTGAAGATATGGGCGGGCCTGGCGACCCACCAGAGGGGACACCCGAGGGCGCCCCCGGCGGTGGAGAGGACGAGTACCGATCCGTCGTCTTCGACGAATCGTTCGTGCGGGCTGCCCGTCTCCAGGAGTTCTCCGCGCAGGAACGCCTCAGTGACCACGCCCCGGCCGTACGCCGCCGCGCGCCCGTCCGGCG
Organism: Streptomyces sp. NPDC002643; assembly: GCF_053592555.1. Lineage (NCBI taxonomy): Bacteria > Bacillati > Actinomycetota > Actinomycetes > Kitasatosporales > Streptomycetaceae > Streptomyces > Streptomyces sp. NPDC002643. The sequence goes on along the minus strand of NZ_JBSFVY010000019.1, from coordinate 48,176 downwards.
CGGCCTCTCCCGCCAGGCCCTGGTCCTCGTCCTGCTGATCGCCCTCGCCTTCGGCACCGCGATCTACATGGGCGTCCGGCACCCGTACGAGACGCCGGCCGCGAGCCCCGCCGAGCCGCTGCGGATGACGGTGATCCCGCTGGCGCCGCAGTCCGCCGTGCCCGGTGCGCCCGACCCCGAGACCCTGTTCGAGAACAGCCCGGCCGCCGGGTTCCGGGTCGGCGCCGACGGCATCACGATGCCCGTCACTCGGCGCACCGAGCACTTCTCCGACAGCGAGGTCGTCACCTCGCTGAGGATCGCCAAGGAGTATCTGGTCGCCTCCTCGCTGGACCCGCAGGTGCTCGGTGGCACCACCGTGCAGCCGGTGCGCAGGCTGGTGGACTCGGATCAGCTGGATCAGTTCGAGCAGAGTTTCGAGCACCCCGAGGCGGACGGGCGGCACGCCCCCACCGGCTGGCTGGTCCGCTTCGATCCCTCCCGGGCCAGGCTCGCCGACCCCGACATCCGGGTCCACGGCACCCTTCAGGCCGCCGAGTTCGACTCCGGCACGCTGGAGGTCGTCGCCGCCCACACCCTGGTCTACGCGCTGCGGCCCGCGACCGAGGCCAAGGCCGAGGCTTCGCTGTTCACCGTGCGGCGCGAGCTGCACTTCCGCTTCGACCAGGACGACCTGCGCACCCGCCAGGCCGAGGTCGTCGTCTCCTACGTCCAGGCCGGCCCCCTCGCCTGCGCCGACGACACCGCGAACCATCTGCGCCCCCTCCTCGCCGGCCAGACCGACAAGAAGGGCGGCCCGGCGGGCACCGACCCGTACGCCACCGGCGGCGCCACGGCCCTGTGCGGGACGCTGGCCGCTGTGGCCCAGCCGAAGGTTTGACGGCGTTTGACGGGGGCGCCCGTCGTCCGGCGCGCGGCGGAGGAGCCGAGGGCCGAGGGGCCGAGGGGCCGACCGCCGCGCAGACCGCCGGGCCGCGCCGCTCGGGCCGCTCGCCGTTGCGGCGGAGAGAAGAGCGGGGTGTGCGGGGTTGGGTGGATGCGGAAGCGCCCGCTCGAAGGGGGCCTTCTGAGCGGGCGCTTCCGTATGGGTGAGCCGGTGGTGGTGGGCTCAGCGGGTGTCGCCGTGGGTCACTCGTCGTCCGGGCGGCGGTCCTCGGTGGCGGTGTCGGTGGCCGTGTCGGTGGCCGTGGAGCCGCCCGAGGTGGAGCCGCCGCCACCGCTCGCGAAGCCGGTGAAGCCCCGGCGGACTCGGCCGCCCAGGTCGCCGGCGCCGCCCGCGATGTCGGTGACCAGCTTCATCAGCGGGTCCTTGGAGTTCTTGACACTGGTCGTGTAGTGGGCCGCCGACTCGCGGAAGGAGTCCGTCACCGAGGTGTCCTTGTCCTCGGACCGGCGCGGGTAGTGCCCGTCCATGATCCGCTGGTAGTCACGGGACTCGGCCCACTTCTTCAGCTCGGCCGCGCGGATCGTGGCGAAGGGGTGCGAGCGGGGCAGCACGTTCAGGATCTTCAGCACGGAGTCGCGCAGATCGCCCCCGGCCTCGTACTCCTCGGCCTGCTTCAGGAACGCGTCCACGTTCATCTCGTGCAGGTGGTTGCCGCCCGCGAGCTTCATCAGGCCGCGCATCGAGGCCCGCAGATCCTGGCCGACCAGCAGCCCGGCGCGGTCGGCGGACAGCTCCGACTTGCGGAACCACTCGCGCAGCGCGGTCACGATCGCCATCACGGCGAGGTTGCCCAGCGGAATCCAGGCGATCCGCAGCGCCAGGTTCGTCAGGAACAGCAGGATCGTGCGGTACACCGCGTGACCGGAGAGGGCGTGGCCCACCTCGTGGCCGATCACCGCCCGCATCTCCTCCTCGTCGAGCAGCTCGACGAGCCCGGTCGTCACCACGATGATCGGCTCGTCCAGGCCGATGCACATCGCGTTCGGATTCGGGTCCTGGTTCACATACATCGGCGGGACCTTCTCCAGGTCCAGGATGTAACAGGCGTCCCGCAGCATGTCGTTCAGGTGTGCGAACTGCTGGTCCGAGACCCGTACGGAGTCGGAGAGGAACAGCAGCCTGAGGCTGCGCTCCGGCAGCAGACCGCTCAGGGCCTTGAACACCGTGTCGAAGCCGCTGAGCTTGCGCAGCGCGACCAGCGCCGAGCGGTCCGCGGGGTGTTCGTACGCCCGCGAGGAGATCCCCTCGAAGCGCCTGCGCTGCCTGCTGGGCACGTTCTCGTGCCCGGTCTGGTCAGGGTTGTCGTCGGACATGTCTTCCCCCATGCGTCTGTTTGCCCATGTTGGCCCCCGAAGCCGGGTCCAGCCTAGGCGGAGTTACCGTGGCAGGGCATCAACCGTAAGGAGCGAACTGATGGAGCATCTCGCCCACCTCCCGGCCACCGCCTGGTTCACGGAGGCGACGGACGCCGCCGCGAAGGAACAGGGCGCGGGCAATCTGCTGCGTGTGGTGCTGGTCGTGATGATCCTCGGCTCCGTACTGATGGCTTGGTTCCTCCTGAGGGGATACAAGCGGGACGACTGATGGCCTTCGGACAGTAAGGACGCGGGGGATTCGGAAACGGTTGTCCGGCACGGGAAGCTGTTGATGCGGCGGTCGATGGTCGATACGGCGACGGTTGTCCGGCACGGGAAGCGCGAGCGGCTCACGGTCCGGGAACGACGGTCTCGTACGAGGAGTACGCGCCCGGCGGTGGCCGCGTTCACTCCTGGGCGGAGTCGGGGTGATCGCCGACGAGGCCCCCGCTTACGATGGGCCCAGTCTTTATCCCGATCCCACACCCGGATAGGTCACGCCGACGATGAGCTTCCACCGCACAGCTGCCGACTTGGTCACGTTCGCCTCCGAGGGCGGCGGGGAGCACGGCGGCAACCACGAGAGCCTCAGCCCCTACCTGACCGGCGGCGGAGCCTTCTTCGTCCTGCTGCTCCTGCTGTGGATCACCACGCGCTTCAACCGGGACCGCTGATTCCGCCAAATCCCGCAAATGGTCGTTCGAACAAGTGACGTCGACCGGGCCGGTAGTGTTCCAAGGCATGGGAGAGCAGGAAATGCCTACCGGCCCCGTGTCCCACCAGGGCCGGCGTCGTCGTCTGGGCGTCATGGGTGGGACGTTCGACCCGATCCACCACGGTCACCTGGTGGCGGCCCAGGAAGTCGCCTCGCAGTTCCACCTCGACGAGGTGGTGTTCGTACCCACCGGCCAGCCGTGGCAGAAATCGCACACCAAGGTGTCGGCGGCCGAGGACCGCTATCTGATGACCGTCATCGCGACGGCCGAGAACCCCCAGTTCTCCGTGAGCCGCATCGACATCGATCGCAAGGGACTCACGTACACCATCGACACCCTTCGTGAGCTGCACGAGCTCAACCCGGACACGGATCTCTTCTTCATCACCGGCGCCGACGCGCTCGCCCAGATCCTCACCTGGCGCGACGCCGACGAGTTGTTCTCGCTCGCGCACTTCATCGGGGTCACCCGTCCGGGTCACACTCTGGCGGACCCCGGTCTGCCCGCGGGCGGAGTCTCGCTGGTGGAGGTCCCGGCGCTCGCGATCTCGTCCACGGACTGCCGTGCGAGAGTCGCGAAGGGCGACCCCGTCTGGTATCTGGTGCCGGACGGCGTGGTGCGCTACATCGACAAACGGCAGCTGTACCGCGGCGAGTGAGCCGAGAGGGGCACCGGTGAACGACCGATACGACGCTGGCCACGGGGGCGACCAGCAGTTCGATCAGCAGTTCAATCAACAGTACGAACTCGTGGGTTACGACGAGTACGGACAGCCGGTGTACCGCGAGGTGCCCCAGCAGCAGGCGTACGACCCCTACTGGGCGCAGCAGCAGTCGCAGTCGCAACTGCCGCAGCAGCAGCCGCAGTGGCAGTCACAGCATCAGCCGCAGCAACAGCCTCAGGGGTACGGGTACGACCCGTACAACTCCTACGACCCCTACGGGCAGGCGACGAGCACCGGGCAGCAGCAGGGTGCCCAGGTGGCTGAGCAGACCGCCTACATTCCGCAGCAGCAGGTGGGGGGCGCGGAGCGCGTTCAGGAAGGGGAGCGCGTTGCGGAGGGGGAGCGGGTTCAGGAGGGGGAGCGCCTGGGTGGTGACACCTCTGGGGGGCTGGATTCCGGGGAGCGGTACCGCACCGAGCAGTTCGCCTTCGTCGATCAGCCCGACGGTGACTCCGAGGACGTCATCGACTGGCTGAACTTCACCGAGAACCGCACCGAGCGGCGCGAGGAGGCCAAACGGCGGGCCAGGAGCCGGCTGATCGCCCTGACCGTGGTGCTCGCGCTCGTCGCGGTCGGCGGAGTTGGGTACATGTGGTTCGCGGGGATGCTGCCGGGGGCGTCCTCCGGGGAGAAGAGCGGGACCACGACCTCCGCCGCCGCGCAGAAACGCGATGTGATCGTCGTACATCTGCATGACACCAAGAAGGACGGCACCTCCACGGCGCTGCTCGTGGACAACACCACGACGAAGCAGGGCGCCACCGTTCTGCTGCCCAACTCCCTCGCCCTCACCGGCGACGACGGGACCACGACCACCCTCGCCAAGTCCGTCGAGGACGACGGGTCCTCCGGTACGCGCGAGGAACTCGACACCGTGCTCGGCACCGACATCCAGGGCACGTGGCGGCTGGACACGCCCTACCTGAACAACCTCGTGGAGCTGGTCGGCAACATCGACATCGACACCGACGTCGATGTGCCGGACCCCGAGGCGAAGAAGGGGGAGGCGCCGCTGGTGAAGAAGGGGGAGAAGCAGACCCTCAGCGGCAAGATGGCCGTCGCCTATGCCACCTACCGGGCGTCCGGGGAGTCCCAGGACGCCCAGCTGAAGCGGTTCGGGCAGGTCATGCAGGGGGTGCTGCGGAAGATGTCCTCCGACGCCGATGCCGCCACGCTGACCGTGCAGACGCTGGGGCAGATTCTCGATCCCTCGCTCAGCGACAAGGACCTGGGGGCGTTCTTCGCGAAGCTGGCCGAGCATGCCAAGGGGGGTGACTACAGGACCGAGCTGCTGCCTGTGGAGCAGGACGGGACTGTGGGGGCCGAGGCTTCCGACGGTGTGGTGAAGGAGCTGCTCGGCGGCACCGCGAAGAGTCCCGACGCCGGGGACGCGCTTCGGGTGGGTGTGCGCAACGGCACCGGGGAGAAGGACAGCACCGAGCAGGCTCGGGTGACGCTGTTGAACGGTGGCTACACCTTCCTGGACGCCGGTACGACGGACACGGCCCAGGCCGCCTCCCAGGTCACGTACGCCGACGCCGCCCGGAAGCAGGACGCCGTGGAGGTGGCCAAGACGCTGGGGTTGCCTACGAGTGCGGTGAAGAAGGGCGAGACCACGTCCAACGCGGATGTCTCGGTGGTGTTGGGGCAGAACTATGCGCCGGGGGCTGGGTGACGCCTGGGGTGTGGGGGTGGGGCGGGGCCGGGCCGGTGTGTCAGTCCGTCGCAGGCGGACGTACTGCTCGGGGGTTGAGAGGCGTGGACTTTGCTGAGCCGGCTGTACGCGACGGACATATGACACACCGGCCCGGCCCCTTCCGTCCGTACGCGGCTGACCCGCCGTCTCGTCAGCCGTCCCAACTGCGGGTGGCCATCCCGCTCCGGCTGCGGGCCGCCGTCCCATCCCAGCTGCGGGTCGTCGTCCCATCCCAGCTGCGGGTCGTCGTGCCGCTGGGCGGCTGCCTACCTAGCGGTGGTCGTGGTAGCTGTGGGCCGTCGTGCTGCCGGGCGGCTGTCCACCTAGCGGTGGTCGTCGTAGCTGTGGGTCGTCGTGCCGCTGGGCGGCTGTCCACCCGGCGGTGGTCGTCGCTGTGGGTCGTCGTGCTGCCGGGCGGCTGTCCACCCGGCGGTCGTCGTCGTAGCTGTGGGCCGTCGTGCCGCTGGGCGGCTGTCCACCCGGCGGTGGTCGTGGTAGCTGTGGGTCGTCGTGCTGCTGGGCGGCTGCCTACCTAGCGGTGGTCGTCGCTGTGGGCCGTCGTGCCGCTGGGCGGCTGCCTACCTAGCGGTCGTCGTCGTAGCTGCGGGCAGTCGTGCCGCTGGGGCGGCACGGGTGGGCGCAGCGGCACCCTGCTCGCGCCGGTAAGCGAAACCCCGGCCCGGCCGACACCCGCGGCGGCTGAGCTTGCTGCAGCGGGGCCGGAGCGGCGGTGGCTTCGTTAACCCGTGGGGGCCTGTCGGTGGGGCGTGAGACCCTGGGGGTAGCCCGTATGGGTTTCCCGACCGTCTAGCGAAAGCCTCGTAGTGACCGCAACCGATCGCTCTGTCGAGCTCATCAACACCGCCGCCCAGGCGGCCGCCGACAAGCTCGCGCACGACATCATCGCGTACGACGTCAGCGATGTGCTGTCCATCACGGACGCCTTCCTGCTGGCCTCCGCGCCCAACGACCGCCAGGTCAAGTCGATCGTCGACGAGATCGAGGAGCGGCTGAACAAGGAACTCGACGCCAAGCCGGTCCGCCGCGAGGGCGACCGCGAGGCCCGCTGGGTGCTGCTCGACTACGTCGACATCGTGGTGCACGTCCAGCACAGCGAGGAGCGGGTCTTCTACGCCCTGGAGCGGCTGTGGAAGGACTGCCCCGAGCTGGAGCTGCCCGAGGACGCCAAGGCCACCCGTGGCAAGGGCGAGGAGCACGCCAAGCTGCAGGCCGCCGAGGAGGCCGCCGAGCTGGGCGGGGACCTGCGGTGACTGCCGGAATCGACTCCGCGGACCGCAAGGGCCGCGGGCGTCGCATCATCCTGTGGCGGCACGGGCAGACCTCGTGGAACGTGGAGCGCCGGTTCCAGGGGACTACGGATGTCGAGCTGACCGAGACGGGTCTTGGTCAGGCTCGGCGTGCGGCCCGGTTGCTCGCTTCTCTCAAGCCGGATGTGATCGTCGCCTCCGATCTGCTGCGCGCCGCGCGCACCGCCGGCGAGCTGGCCGTGCTCACCGGGTTGGAGATCACCCACGACGAGGGCCTGCGCGAGACGTACGCGGGTGTCTGGCAGGGGCTCACGCACGACGAGATCATCGGGCGGTACGGCGAGGAGTACGCCGCCTGGAAGCGCGGTGAGCCCGTCCGCCGGGGCGGTGGGGAGCTGGAGACCGAGGTCGCCGACCGTGCGGCTCCCGTCGTGCTGCGGCATGCCGAGAAGCTGCCCGAGGACGGCACTCTGGTCGTCGTCAGCCACGGCGGCACCATCCGCACCACCATCGGGCGCCTCCTCGGTCTGGAGCCCCGCAACTGGGAGAGCCTCGGCGGTCTCTCCAACTGCTGCTGGTCCGTCCTCGGAGAGGGCGCCAGGGGCTGGCGTCTGCTGGAGCACAACGCCGGCACCCTGCCGGAGCCGGTGCTCGGCGACGACGACTGAGGTGCGTACCGGGCACGGTCGGCCGGGGCGGGGAGCGGATTTCACTTTCCGGCTGGTCGCAGGCTAGAGTTCTTCTTGTTCGCCCCGCCGAGCGGGGGAACACGAGGGGCTATAGCTCAGTTGGTAGAGCGCCTGCATGGCATGCAGGAGGTCAGGAGTTCAATTCTCCTTAGCTCCACAAGATCACTGGAGATCGGTACAAAGATCCCGCCCACGTCAGGGGGCGGGATCTTTCGTGTGTGACCTGCGTCCCTGCTTGAGCACACACGCCATCGGAGGCGTATACCTCTGCGGACGGCCTTCTTCCCTGCCCCGTGTCCGGACTGGTACGAAGGCGTCGCTGACCGTATTGGTCCGGCCGTGGCAGAATCAAACGGCCGGAAGGGGGCGCGGCCCGACGGGAGGGAGAAGCGATGCCTGCGAGCATCCGCGGGGAGGTCCACGACCTTCCCCGGCCGGTGGTGATGCGGAGCAAAACCACCCTCCTGTGCCCTTCCTGCGGCTCGCTCCACGTTGCCCAAGTCCTCGGTGACAACGGAGGGATCTCCTACGTGTGCACGGCCTGCGGCCACATCTGGAGCTGAGCGATGGGTGCACACAGGAGGAAGTGCGACTGGTGCGGCAGCGGTACGCCGATCGTCCGCGACATGGAGCCCGTGAACGCCGACTACCAGTACTGGTGCGAGGAATGCGCAAGGGCGCTGATCATAAAAGGCGACCCCATCGAGACGTACCGCGAGCTGGAGGGTGAGCCGATCTACGGCCGGCTCCTCGAAGAGCACTGCACCCTCAAGCGGTTCTACTCGTTTGTGACGGCTTGAGGGGGTTAGGGGGCGGTGATCCGCCGTCCAATACGGTGCCAATCCGTACAGAGCGGAAACGATTTGGAAGTCCGCCGGGGGGACCGGTAATGTTTACCTCGTCGCCAGGGAGACCGGCGGCAGAAGCAAGGGGCTATAGCTCAGTTGGTAGAGCGCCTGCATGGCATGCAGGAGGTCAGGAGTTCAATTCTCCTTAGCTCCACAAGAAGGTAGAAGATACGAAGACCCCGTCCGCTTGGGCGGGGTTTTTGTGTTGTCGGGGCGTCAGGTGGTTGTTGACGGGCGCGGGACGACCGAGGGCGGGTCCACCCGGTCGGTGACCCGCCCTTCGGCTTCGTACGAGCCGCTCAGCGGCCGCTGCCCAGGGCCCTGCGGCCTCGGCCCTGGGAGAGGACCGGGAGGTTGCGGGACGGAGCCTGGGCGCGGTTGTCCTCCTCGATGCGGAGGGCCAGCGCGGGGCAGCGGCGGACCGCGCGGAGCGCCTTCGCCTCGGCGTACTGCGGGACCTTCGCCTGGGCGACGGTGGGGAAGCCGTCGGCGCCCAGTTGGAAGACCTCCGGGAGGATGTCGGCGCACAGGCCGTGGCCGCGGCAGAGCGTCCAGTCGACGTAGATCTTCTGGCGGCTGGCTCCGCTCTCCTCCGGCTGGGCGCCGCCCGGGATGCCCGTCGGTGCCCTGCCGCCCTCGAACAGCGGCAGCACACCTTCCACGGGACGGCCGCAGCCGTTGCCGAGGACATGGGCGGCGAGATCGTCCGTGAACGCCTTGACCGTCGACTCCAGGAACATCGCCGAGCCGTCCGGGTGTGAGCAGGCGCCGCGCCGCTTCACGTTCTTCGCGACCTGCTTGAGGGCCTCCAGGGCGGCCGGACCGCCGCCGTTGAGGATGTCCTCCATGCCGCGCGCGGCGGCCGGCAGCCCCAGGTAGCAGGGGCCGCACTGGCCCGCGCTCTCCTCGGCGAGCCACTTGGCGACCTGGAGGGACTCGCCGAGCGGACAGGTCTCCTGGCTGATCGGCAGGATGGCGCCGGCGCCGAGCGCACCGCCGACCGCGTCCAGCGAATTGCGGGAGACGACCGCCTCGTTGACGGTCGCCGCGTCGATCCACTTGCCGTGGTAGCCGCCGGTCAGCACGCCCTGAGGGACCGGCGGTGCCCCGGCCAACTGCAGGATGTAGCGGAGGGGGACGCCCGTGGGCGCCTCGATGACCATGGGGGTGGCGACCGCGCCGGAGACGGTGAGCATGACGGTGCCCGGCTCGTCGTACAGGCCGGTGTTGCCGTAGCGCTCGGCGCCGATACGGGCGCCGATGGCCAGTTGGGCGAAGGTCTCGGCGTTGGAGAGCAGGGTGGGCGCGCCGCCGACGCCGCTCTTGGAGGCGCTGGTCTTGCGGCCCGGCGGGATGGCGGGGCCGCCGTCGATGGAGCGGATCAGTGAGGCGGCGGCGCCCGTGACCATACGGACCGGGTTGCGCTGGACGCTCGCCCGGATCGCCGCTCCGCGCCGGTTGCTCAGCCCGCGTTCGGCGAGGGCGGCCTCCATGGACCGCTGGGTGGATTCACGTGTCACCCCCACCACCAGCTGGCGGGCGCCCAGGGCCTCCGCGACGAGGAGGGCGCCGTCCAGGATGAGATGCGGGGCACGGTTGATCAGCACCGTGTCCTTGCGGCAGGCGGGTTCGTCCTCACTGCCGTTGACGACCACGACCGGACGGATACCGCGTTTGATCGCCGACTCGGCGACCGAGCGCAGCTTCTTGTGGAAGGGGAAGCCCGCGCCTCCGCGCCCCTTCAGGTTGATCCGGTCGGCCAGCTGGGCGAGTTGCTCGCCGCCCATCGGTTCGAGCGGACCGTGCACCTTCAGGTGCATGGGGAGGTCGAGTCTCTCGACGAGGTCGAAGCCCGAGGTGAGCTGGGGGAGCCCCACCACTCGGACTTCGGGGACGTCGGGAAGGGCCTCGTTCACTTAAAGCCTCCGGAAGGCGCGTTCCAGGGTTCGCCTGAGCCCGGCTGCTGGTCGTAGTCGTAGCCGGACAGCGTTTCAGTGGCGGGACCGCTGTTGTACGTGTCGTTCGGGTTGTACGTGCCGAAGGGGGCGTTCGTCTCAGCCGTTCCGTAAGAAGTTTCCTGACCCGTCTGGTACGCCTGGCCCGGGTAGGTCTGACCGGTCGCGAAGGACTGGCCCGCGAAGGTGTCCTGCATCGGGTCGTACGCCGACGGGGGCGCCTCGCCGACCGGCGGCGGGGACGGCGCCGGCCAACGGGTGCTCCCCGTGGTCGAGCTGTCGTCCAGGCGGGGCATGGCCTGCGTGGGCTGCATGTCCAACGGCGGCTGCTGCTGGGTCAGATACGGAGCGGTGGGCTCCGCCTTGCGTGGGGTCATCGACGTGGCGCGGTACGCGGCGGCGAAGCCGGGGCCGGAGTCGGCCGTCGCGGGGGAACCGCCGCGCTGCGGGGGCACCAGGGGGTCGCCCATGTCGAGCGGGGCCTGTCCGCCGCCGAAGCCGGGCAGCGGGAACTGGCCGGTGTCGCGCATCTGGTCGCGCCCGCCGCCCGCCCGTACCTGGTCCCGTCCGTCGCCCTCGCGTTCACGGCGACCGCCGCCGGGCTCCTGGTTCTGGGCCAGCGCCGTACGGGACTTGACCAACTCATCGACCTCCGGGGGACGCTGGCCGTCGGTGCCCAGGATCGCGGTGACGCGCTCGACCACCTCGCGCTTGACCGAGCGGGGCGCGGCACGCAGCAGCAGGGCGGCGGCCACGGCGACCAGGCCCAGCGAGTAGAGGATCACGAAGATCGGCTTGGCCTCGCGACCCGCGTAGAGCCCGTGGACAAGGGCCAGACACCAGGCCGGGTACGCCATCATGTGCATCGCCCGCCAGCGCGCGGCGACCGGCGCCGGGGAGGCGAAGTTGCTGCGCAGCGCGCCGGTGATGGCGACGAAGACCATCAACGACCCCGCGGTGGCGCCGAATCCGATGAGCGCGCCCGAGCCCGTCACCCCGAGGGCGAAGGGGAACAGGGCGATCGCGGAGACATGGTCGAGGGCCAACTTGACCGTGACGTGCAGGAAGAGGAACGCGACCGAGGCGATCGCGGCTGTCCGGTGCACGGCCTGACCGATGATGCGCTGGCGCACGCTGAGGAGGGTGCGGTCCTGGGCGACGAGCCCCCAGAGCACCGAAAGGGTCAGCGACACCAACGAGAGCACACCGGCGCCGAAGTCGAGGAACTCCCGGTACGCGTCACCTCCGACCGTCACGCTTATGGGTATCAGCAGCAGAGCGGCAGCCGTCGCCATCCCGTAGGCCGAGCGGCCGGGTTGAGGCATCGAGCTGTTACTGCGACGAGGGTTCATGGGGGCAACTCCGAACAGTTCGGGAAAGCGGTCCCGTCGTCGAACTGTAAGTGGTGCCAAACCGAGCGGTACGAGGTTTGAGTTATTGCGTTGTTATCAAGGGGCAATCTCACATCTGTGATGTCCCTTAGAGGTCGTTACGCGAAGTAATATTTGAATAATGTTCAACTTTTTTGGCCGGATGCGGTGGCTGACACGCCGCGCCCGGGTGTCCGGGGCGGGTCCCTGTGGCGGTGCCGCGCAGGGGATGCGGCCGTGCTGTGTGCGCGCCGGAACCGCGTCGCGACCGCCTCCGGGCCTGCGGTACCCTGACCCCATGCGTGCCGTACGCCTTCTGCTTAGCGAGCCGCGCTGATCAGTCCCGACCGCCGATGAACGGCGAGGTCGGAATCGGCGCGGCGTCCCCTCCTGTGCGAGGGGATTTTTCGTTTCCGGACCATCCGGACGACCGGACCGCTGGCAGAGACGATCGATGGAGCTTTGAGGATCATGAGCGAGACGAACCCCGCTGCCACCGCCGAGGTGGCGGCGCCGCACCGCTACACGGCAGCCATGGCGGCCGAGATCGAGGCACGCTGGCAGGACTTCTGGGACGCCGACGGCACCTACGCGGCGCCGAACCCCAAGGGCGACCTGGCGGGCGCGGCCGAGCAGGCCGCCCGGCCCAAGAAGTTCATCATGGACATGTTCCCGTACCCCTCCGGTGCGGGCCTGCACGTGGGCCACCCGCTGGGCTATATCGCCACCGACGTCTTCGCCCGCTTCCAGCGCATGACCGGGCACAACGTCCTGCACACCCTGGGCTTCGACGCCTTCGGCCTGCCCGCCGAGCAGTACGCCGTGCAGACCGGCACGCACCCGCGCGTGTCCACCGAGGCCAACATCGAGAACATGAAGTCCCAGCTGCGCCGGCTGGGCCTGGGCCACGACAACCGCCGGTCGTTCGCCACGATCGACCCGGACTACTACAAGTGGACCCAGTGGATCTTCCTGCAGATCTTCAACTCCTGGTACGACGACGAGGCACGCAAGGCCCGCCCGATCGCCGAGCTGGTCGCCCAGTTCGAGTCCGGCGAGCGTGCCGTACCGGCTGCCGAGGGTGACGCCGACGGCTCCACGCGCGCGTGGAACGAGCTGAGCGCCGCCGAGCGCGCCGACGTCCTGGGTGGGTTCCGCCTGGCGTACGCCTCCGACGCGCCGGTCAACTGGTGCCCCGGCCTGGGTACCGTCCTGGCCAACGAGGAGGTCACCGCCGACGGACGCTCCGAGCGCGGCAACTTCCCCGTCTTCAAGGCCAAGCTGCGCCAGTGGAACATGCGGATCACTTCTTATGCCGACCGCCTCCTTGACGACCTGAACGAGCTGGACTGGCCCGAGGCCATCAAGCTGCAGCAGCGCAACTGGATCGGCCGCTCCGAGGGCGCCCGCGTCGACTTCCCCATCGACGGCGAGCACATCACCGTCTTCACCACCCGCCCCGACACCCTGTTCGGCGCGAGCTACATGGTGCTGGCCCCCGAGCACCCGCTGGTCGACAAGTTCACCCCGGACGCGTGGCCCGAGGGCACCCACGACGTCTGGACCGGCGGCCACGCGACCCCGGCCGAGGCCGTCGCCGCCTACCGCGCCCAGGCCGCCTCCAAGTCCGACGTCGAGCGGCAGGCCGAGGCCAAGGACAAGACCGGCGTCTTCATCGGCTCGTACGCCACCAACCCCGTCAACGGCGAGCAGATCCCCGTCTTCGTCGCCGACTACGTCCTGATGGGCTACGGCACCGGCGCGATCATGGCCGTGCCGGCGGGCGACCAGCGCGACTTCGAGTTCGCACGCGCCTTCGAGCTGCCGATCATCTGCATCGTCGAGCCGACCGACGGCCGCGGCACGGACACCTCCACCTGGGAGGACGCCTTCTCGTCGTACGACGCGAAGATCATCAACTCCAGCGGTGAGGGCATCTCCCTGGACGGGCTGCCCGTCGCCGAGGCCAAGGAGCGCATCACCGAGTGGCTGGAACGCAAGGGCTTCGGGCAGGGAACCGTCAACTTCCGGCTGCGTGACTGGCTGTTCAGCCGCCAGCGCTACTGGGGCGAGCCCTTCCCGATCGTCTACGACGAGGACGGCGTCGCCCACGCCCTGCCCGAGTCGATGCTGCCGCTGGAGCTGCCCGAGGTCGAGGACTACAGCCCGCGCACCTTCGACCCGGACGACGCCGACACCCGGCCCGAGCCGCCGCTGTCCCGCAACGACGACTGGGTCAACGTCACCCTGGACCTGGGCGACGGCGCCGGTCCGCGCAGATACCGCCGCGAGACCAACACCATGCCCAACTGGGCCGGTTCCTGCTGGTACGAGCTGCGCTACCTGGACCCGCACAACAGCGAGCAGCTGGTCGACCCCGAGATCGAGCGGTACTGGATGGGCCCGCGCGAAGGACAGCCGCACGGCGGTGTCGACCTGTACGTCGGCGGCGCCGAGCACGCCGTGCTGCACCTGCTGTACGCGCGCTTCTGGTCGAAGGTCCTGTACGACCTGGGCCATGTCTCGTCGGCCGAGCCGTTCCACAGGCTGTTCAACCAGGGCATGATCCAGGCGTTCGTCTACCGCGACAGCCGGGGCTTCGCGGTGCCGGCCGCCGAGGTGGAGGAGCGCGACGGCGCCTACTACTACGAGGGCGAGAAGGTCTCCCGGCTGCTGGGCAAGATGGGCAAGTCCCTGAAGAACGCGGTCACCCCGGAGTCCATCTGCGCCGAGTACGGTGCCGACACCCTGCGGCTGTACGAGATGGCCATGGGCCCCCTGGACGTCTCCCGGCCGTGGGACACGCGCGCGGTGGTGGGCCAGTTCCGGCTGCTGCAGCGGCTGTGGCGCAATGTCGTCGACGAGGCCACCGGTGAGGTGACCGTGGTCGACGCCGAGCCCGACGAGGACACCCTGCGTGCGCTGCACAAGGCGATCGACGGGGTCCGCCAGGACCTGGAGGGCCTGCGCTTCAACACGGCGATCGCCAAGGTCACCGAGCTGAACAACCACCTGACCAAGGCGGGCGGCCCGGTACCGCGCTCGGTCGCCGAGTCCCTGGTGCTGCTGATCGCGCCGCTGGCTCCCCACATCGCCGAGGAGCTGTGGCGCAAGCTGGGCCGCACGGACACGGTCGTCCACCGGGACTTCCCCGTCGCCGACCCCGCGTACGTCGTCGACGAGGCCGTGACCTGCGTCGTTCAGATCAAGGGCAAGGTCAAGGCGCGTCTGGAGGTGCCGCCGGCGATCTCCGAGGAGGAACTGGAGAAGGTGGCCCTGGGCGACGAGAGGATCGTCGCGGCGCTGGGCGGGGCCCCGATCAGGAAGGTGATCGTCCGGGCGCCGAAATTGGTGAACATCGTCGTCTAGGCGGAACGCGGGAGAACCGCGCCTCGTGGCTGTCGGCGGTCGTGGCTGCCGGCGGTCGTAGCCGGCGGTAGTCGTTCGGACGGCGCCGGGTCGCGGTTCGGGGGCGTCCCCTACGGGCAGGTTCAGGGTTCCGGTGGAACCCCGGACCTGCCCGTTGCGTTTACCGTGGAAGAGCGCAGCAGTATGTGCCGCGCGGGTCGAAGGAGGAGCGCGCCGTGGAAGCCGTCATCGCAGTGGTCGCCCTGCTCTTCGTGCTGTTCGTGGTGCTGGGGGCGTACGCCACGGTGAAGGCGGTCGGCGCGGCCAAGCGCGGCGTGGACCGTACGATCACACAGGCCAAGCGGTCGGTCGAGGACACCACCCTGCGGGCCAGAAGCCTCGCCCAGCCCGGCCCGGTGGGGCAACTCGCCGATCTGCGGCTGAAGTTGCGCACCTCGATGCGGGCCACTCAGGAGGCCTTGCGGGCAGGTGTGGGCGAGGACGAGTCCCTGAAGGAGTCCCTGGCCCTCTTCGAGCAGCTCAGCAGGCACGGCCGGGAGTTGGACGACGAGCTCAAGCGCCTGGAGCCCGAGCCCGACCGCGCCAAGCTGGCCCAGCGGCTGCCCGCGCTGCGCGAGCGTACGGAGCGGATCATCAAGTCGGCCGACTCCCTGCGCTGGGCGGCGCACGATAGGGCCCGCAAGTTCGCGGAGGACGACCTGGACACGCTCAGCGCTCAGATAGACGTCGAGGCGGACGCGCTGCGGCACTGGACGACGGAGCCCGCACCGGTCTGGCCCGAGGCCCCGAAGCCCGAACCCACCGACTCCACCGGGCAGACCCGGCGGGAGACCCCCGGGGCCCGCACCGCCGAGTCCCGGTCCGGCGAGGAACCGCCCCGGCCCGCGATCGACCCGTCGGGACCGCGCCCGACGTATCCGTGGCAGAAGAAGCCCCGCCCGGAGAGCACGACTTGATCCGGGCCCGCGCCTGACGTGTGTGTGCAGGTGGGAGGGGCCGGGCTGCCGTTGGCGGGGCTTGGCGGGTAACCTCCCGTTCATGTCCCGCCATGTCGCGATCGTCACCGATTCAACGGCCTACCTGCCGCCGCCGGCGATGGAGCGTCACGGCATCATCGCGGTGCCGTTGACCGTGGTCCTCGGCGACCAGGCACTCGACGAGGGCACCGAGATCTCGGCCCGCTCCCTGGCCCAGGCCCTGCAGAAGCGACGGCCCGTCACCACGTCCCGCCCCAGCCCCGAACTGTTCGCAGAGACCTATCGCCAGGCCGCCGAGGCCGGTGCCACGGGCATCGTCTCGCTGCATCTGTCCGCCGAGTTCTCGGGTACGTACGACGCCGCCGTCCTCGCGGCGCGTGAGGCACCCGTGCCGGTGCGCGTGGTGGACACCGGGATGGTCGCGATGGCCCTCGGCTTCTGCGCCCTGGCCGCCGCCGAGTCCGTGGGGACGGGCGGCACGGTGGACGACGCGGTCACGGCCGCCGAGAAGCGGGCGTCGGGCACCTCCGCGTACTTCTACGTCGACACCCTGGACTATCTGCGCCGGGGCGGCCGGATCGGCGCGGCGCAGGCGCTGTTCGGCTCGGCGCTCGCGGTGAAGCCGTTGCTGCAGCTGGACGGCGGCCGTATCGAGATGCTGGAGAAGGTGCGGACGGCGTCCAGGGCGATCGCCCGCCTGGAGGAGATCGTCACCGAACGCGCGGGCGCGGCGCCGGTCGACATCGCCGTCCACCATCTCGCCGCGCCGGAGCGGGCCTCGGCGTTGGCGGAGCGGTTGCGGGAGCGGGTGCCGGGGCTGGTCGATCTGCATGTGAGCGAGGTCGGCGCGGTCATCGGGGCGCACACCGGGCCCGGGTTGTTGGGGGCGGTCGTCTCTCCTCGGTGAGGGGAACCGCTGCGGCGGGTCACTCGTGTGGGTGGCGGAGTTATCCACAACTGGGTGGTAATCCACGGGAATTGAGCAAGATCATCGCGGGTGGGCGGTCTTGCCCGATCCTCGTGGCATGGCACTTCGATCACGTTCACGTACAGCGACAGTCACCAGCGGTCCGGGCCGGAGCCCGTCATCCGACGGCCGCGCCCGGCACCGCTCACGACAGCTCCGGGGCCAGTCCGCACGTCGTCGGGCATCGGCGGAGACCCTCCGACTGCGCGCCGAGGCACTCTTCGCCGAAAGGGCGGCGGAGCCACGGCAGTTGGGGCATGGGCCGCCGGGGAAGCCGACGGGCAGGACGGTGGCGGGGGCCGGGGTCGCCTGGGCGGAGGAGGCCGATGACACCGGTGACTCGCGTGGGGAGCGCGTCGCGGAGGCGCCGAGGAGGCGGGCCGAGCCCGGTTTTTGGGGTGGGGATGTTGGCGATGCATCGGCCGGGGATCGGCTTGGTGGGGGCGGCGCGGTGGGCCGCGGTATCCGTAGTGGCGTTGTGGGCGGTGGCGGTGGTGGGGCCGGTGGTCCTGTTCAGGTTGGTCGCGAGGCCGCTGGTGGTGATGTCGCTGGTGGTGTGAGAGGGGGCCGACGGGAGCGGGTCGGGGTGGCTGTGTGGGAGCGGCTGCCGTTGTGGTTGCAGGTGCGGTGCGGCATCGAGCGGAAGAGCGTGGTCGCGCTGAGCGTCGTGCTGGTGGTCGCGGCGGTCTTCGCGGCGCAGCACTTCTGGACGGGGCGAGTCCAGTCGGTGAGTGCCCCTGAGGTCGTACGGGCGGGGGACACGGCGGCACCCATGGGCCCGGCGGGGGTGCTCGGTGAGCCGGGTGCCGTTCCCGGCGCGGGGCCGGGGCATGCTCATGGCTCGGGAGCGGGCGCCTCGACCGGGGCGGTGCCTCCCACGGCCGGGCCCTCGATCGTCGTGGACGTCGGCGGCAAGGTGCGCAACCCGGGTGTTCAGCAGCTGCCGGCCGGTTCCAGGGTCGCCGACGCGCTCCGGGCGGCGGGCGGGGTACGACCGGGTGCCGACATCGACGGGCTCAACCGGGCCCGCCTCCTCGTCGACGGCGAACATGTCCTGGTCGGGGTCCCGGCACCCGTGGCGGGGGGCGGTACCGGGCGCGGCCGGCGGTGGTACGGCCGGGGTGGGCGGAGCGGTGGCCGGGGTGGTCGGCGCGGCGCCCACGACGCCGGTGTCCCTCAATACGGCCACGGTGGAGCAGCTGGACACCTTGCCCGGTGTCGGCCCCGTCCTCGCCCAGCACATCATCGACTACCGCACCCAGCACGGCGGCTTCCGCTCGGTCGACGAGCTCCGCGAAGTGAACGGCATCGGCGACCGCCGCTTCGCCGACCTACGGAACCTCGTACGGCCATGAGGGCGCCGGAAGCGGGGGACCGGGCGCGGCCGGTGAGCGGGGCCGGGCGTGGGCCGGTGAGGGGGGTGGGGCGTGGGCCGGTGGCGGTGGGCGGAGGGCAGCCGGTCCCCGTCGAGGGGTCGCCCGTGGCACCGCGCGGTGTTCTCCCTCGCCGGGCGGGCGCTCGCCTCGTCGTCGTTGAGGGACTCGGTGAGAAGGAGCCGGGACGAGAAGGGCCGATGGATCTGCGACTGGTGCCGCCGGCGTTGGCGGCCTGGGCGACGGCCGGTCTGATGGTGTGTGCCTCGGCCGAGTGGGTCGTGGGTGTGGTCGTGGTCTGCGTGGTCGTGGGCGTCGTTCTGCTGGGGACCCGCGAGCGGTGGGGGCGGCGTGGGGCGGCCTGGACGAAGGTGTCGGCGGCCGCGGTGCTGCTGTGCGTCGCCGCGGCCGCCGCTTCGGCCGGGCTGCATGGGGCCGATCTGCGGCGGGGGCCCGTTCCCGCCCTGGCCGAGCGGTACGCGCAGGTGACGGCCGAGGTCGAGCTCACCTCCGATCCACGGTTGAGCCGGCCTCGGATCAAGGGCAGCCATGTCGTCCCGACCGCCGTGCTCCTCCAGGCCGAGGTGCGGCGGGTGAAGGGCCCGGACGGGGCGGTCGTGGACACGCGGACACCGGTGCTGGTCATCGTCGACGTGGAGAGGGAGGGGGAAGGGGAGGGGGAGGGAGAAGAGGACGAGAGTGGGGCTGGGCGGCGGGGCTCCGGTGGGCGTTCGGGCTGGTTGGCTCTGCTGCCGTCCACTCGGGTGCGGGTGGCCGCGCAGGTGGTGCCGGCCATGGCCGGGGGTGATCGGGTCGCGGCGGTGCTGCGGGTGCGTGGGGGCGGGGCTCCCGAGGTGGTGGGCGAGCCGAGCGCGGCGCAGCGGGTGGCCGGGCGGTTGCGCGCCGGGCTGCGGGAGGCGACCGAGGGGCTGGACGGTGATGCCAGGGCGTTGCTGCCGGGGTTCGTCGTGGGGGACACCTCGCGGGTGCCCGCGGAGCTGGACGAGGCGTTCAAGGCGACCGACCTCACGCACCTTTTGGCGGTGAGCGGCGCCAACTTCACCATTCTGCTCGCCCTGTTCATCGGGCCGCCCGGGTTGGCCCAGCGGGCGGAGCGGCGGGGGCTCGCGCCCCGGATCGGGATCTCGCTGCGGGGGACCGCGCTGGTCGGGGGCGGGCTGACGCTCGGGTTCGTGATCGTGTGTCGGCCGGAGCCGAGTGTGGTGCGGGCCGCGGCCTGTGGGGCGATCGCGTTGCTGGCCATCGCGACGGGGCGCCGCAGGTCGCTCGTCCCGGCGCTGGCGACGGCGGTGCTGCTGCTAGTGCTGTACGACCCGTGGCTGGCCCGGAGTTACGGCTTCCTGCTGTCGGTGCTCGCGACCGGGGCCCTGCTCGTGCTGGCCCCGCGCTGGAGTGCGGCGCTGCGTCGGCGTGGGGTGCGGCCACGACTGGCCGAGGCGTTGGCGGCGGCGGGCGCGGCACAGGCGGTGTGCGCGCCGGTCGTGGCGGTGCTGTCGGCCAAGGTGAGTCTGGTGGCGGTGCCGTGCAATCTGCTGGCGGAGTTCGCGGTGGCCCCGGCGACGGTGCTGGGGTTCGCCACCCTGGCGACGGCTCCGGTGGCGATGCCGGTGGCCGAGTGGATCGCCTGGTGCGCGAGTTGGCCGACCGGGTGGATCGCGGACATCGCCCGCACGGGGGCGGCGCTGCCGGGCGCGGGGGTGGACTGGCCGGGGAGCTGGACGGGGGCGTTGCTGCTGGTCCTCGTCATGGTGGTCATGGTGTTCGTCGGACGGCGGCTGGTGAGCCATCCGTGGGCGGCCGGGGCCTGTCTGGTGGCGTTTGTGCTGGTCGTGGTGCAGCCGTCGCCGTTGACCAGGGTGATCACCCGGTGGCCGCCGCCCGGCTGGCGGTTCGCGATGTGCGATGTGGGGCAGGGGGACGCGACAGTGCTCGCGGCCGGTGACGGGGTCGGGGTGGTCGTGGACGCCGGGCCCGATCCGGTGCTGGTCGACCGTTGTCTGACGGCGCTCGGTATCACCGAGGTGCCGCTGGTCGTCCTCACGCACTTCCACGCCGACCATGTGGCGGGGCTGCCCGGGGTGCTGCGGGGGCGGTCGGTGGGGGCGATCGAGACGACGGGGTTCGAGGAACCGGCGGACCAGGCCGAGTTCGTGCACAGGCAGGCGGCGGAGCGGCGTATCCCGGTGACCCGGGCCGTGGCCGGGTTGGAGCGGCGTACGGGCAGCCTGGCCTGGCGGGTGCTGTGGCCGCCGGGTGACGCGAGCAGCCCCGACGGGCCGAACGACGCCAGTGTGACCATGCTCGTCCGCACCTCCGGGCTGACCCTGCTGCTC
Source organism: Streptomyces sp. NPDC002643 (assembly GCF_053592555.1). Lineage (NCBI taxonomy): Bacteria > Bacillati > Actinomycetota > Actinomycetes > Kitasatosporales > Streptomycetaceae > Streptomyces > Streptomyces sp. NPDC002643. The sequence goes on along the minus strand of NZ_JBSFVY010000019.1, from coordinate 27,569 downwards.
CTCGGCGACCTCGAACCACCCGCCCAGCGTGAACTGGCGAGATCCCCGGCCGCCGCCGGTTTCGCCTCCGTGGACGTACTGAAGGTCGCCCATCACGGGTCGGCGTATCAAGATCCCGGCCTCATACGGACCATGGCCCCGAAGCTGGCGCTGATCTCGGTGGGCGCGGACAACACCTACGGGCATCCGGCGCCCAGCACGGTCGCGGCGCTGCGGGCCGGGGGTGCCACGGTGCTGCGTACGGACGAGGACGGTGCGATCGCCGTCGCGGGTACGGCCGAGGAGTTGCTGGTGGCGAGAGACTGACGGTATGGACACCGCAGAGCTTGATGCCTACCTCCGCCGCATCGGGGCCGAGCACCCGGCCTGGCCCACCGTCGACGTACTGCGTGATCTGCATCTGCGCCATCTGCGAACCGTGCCGTTCGAGAATCTATCGATCCACCTCGGAGAGGAGATCGTGCTGGAGGAGGGACGGCTGTTCGACAAGGTGGTCGGGGAGCGCAGGGGCGGCTTCTGCTACGAACTGAACGGGCTGTTCGGGGCGTTGCTGGCGGCGCTGGGCTTCGATGTGACGCTGCTCGCGGCACGGGTGTACGGCGACGAGGGGCGGCTGGGGATTCCGTTCGACCATCTCGCGCTGCGGGTGCGGACGGTCGACGGGGGTGACTGGCTGGCCGATGTGGGGTTCGGGTCGAACAGCCACTGGCCGTTGGAGTTCGGGAATCGGGGGGAGCAGGTGGACCCGGCCGGGACGTTCCGGGTGATGGAGGCGGATCGGGAGAGCGGGGCGCGGGAGTTCGGCGATCTGGACGTGCTGCGGGACGGCAAACCGCAGTACCGGCTGGAGGTCCGGCCGAGGTCGCTCCGGGACTTCGTGGCCGGGGCCTGGTGGCACAGCACCTCGCCGGCCTCGCACTTCACCCAGTCCCTCGTCTGCTCTCGGGTCGGCGAGAGCGGCGGGAGGGTCACGATCAGCGGGCGCACGCTCATGGTGACGTCCGCCGAGGGTGAGCGGGAGGAGACCGAGTTGAAGACGGACGCGGAGGTGCTGGCGGCGTATCGGGAGTGGTTCGGGATGGAGCTGGGGAGGGTGCCGGAACTGCGGGGGAGTTAGGGCGTGGCGTGTACGTGTATCGGAAGGGGGTCTTGGGCGCCGCAATGTCAGGAGTTCACCGCGGCTCGTTCGGACTCGCTGCGAAGGACGCAGAATTCGTTGCCCTCGGGGTCGGCGAGGACTGCCCAGCCAGAGCCGTCGGGGTTCCGGTGATCGGTGACGAAGGTGGCACCGAGGCCCAGCAGCCGTTCCACCTCCTGCTCACGCGAGGTCTCAGGGCGCAGGCACAGATGAATCCGGTTCTTGGTCTTCTTGGGCTCGGGCACCTGGTTGAAGTACAGCACCGGGCCCTCCGCCAGCAGCACCTGGGTCTCCCGGTCGCCCGGTCTGTCCTCCGGATGCTGTGGGCGGCCGGTCACCCTGCTCCAGAACCGGGCCAGCTCGTAGGCATCCGCACAGTCGATCGCCACGTTCTGCAACACCGAAACCATGCGCACGAGCCTTCCTGACTTCCGCTCCGGACGCCACCGAGTCGCGTAGTCCACTGGGGAGGGAGGGGAGCCGGGTTCGCTGAGAATGGGGGCGTGAGTGATGTGAGACATGTGCTGGTGTTGCCCGACCGGGATGCCGCGGAGGAAGCGGCCGAGGCGCTGGGGGCGCGGTTCGGGGTGGTCGAGGAGCCGCGGTTGGTGCGGGACGCGTTGGCGGGGGAGGACGATGCCGAGGACGCGCAGTGGCTCCTGGTTCTGGAGGACGAGGGCGGGCGGCTTGATCCGGTGGCGTTGGACGAGTTCGCGGGGGAGTGGGAGGGGTGGAGGGAGGAGCCGTAGGGACGACCCGCAGGGGAAGAGGCGTAGGGGCGTAGGGGAGCCTGTCCGGTCCGTGTGGGGTGGGGGAGCCGGGGAGCCGGTGAATTCGTGGCTCTCGGTCCGATGACCGGGCGTTGCGGCTTCGTGGGGCGTTGTCGGTGGGGCGTGGGATGCTGTGGGAGATGGCCAAGAAGACCGTGAATGATGATCCGCTCGCCTCCGTCACGCTCGCCGTGGGGCAGGAGGAGTTGCTGCTCGACCGGGCTGTGCAGGAGGTGGTGGCCGCCGCGAGGGCCGCCGATGCCGACACCGATGTGCGTGATCTGTCGCCGGAGCAGTTGCAGCCGGGGACGTTGGCCGAGTTGACCAGTCCGTCGCTCTTCGCTGAGCGGAAGGTCGTGGTCGTACGCAATGCGCAGGATCTCTCGGCCGACACGATCAAGGATGTGAAGGCGTATTTGGGGTCTCCCGCCGAGGAGATCACGTTGGTGCTGTTGCACGCGGGGGCGGCCAAGGGGAAGGCGTTGCTGGAGGCGGCGCGCAAGGTGGGGGCGCGGGAGGTGGCGTGCCCCAGGATGACGAAGCCGGCGGAGCGGCTGGCGTTTGTGCGGGGGGAGTTTCGGGCGCTGGGGCGGTCCGCGACGCCTGAGGCGTGTCAGGCGCTCGTCGATGCGATCGGGAGTGATCTGCGGGAGTTGGCGTCGGCGGCGTCGCAGTTGGTCGCGGATGTCGAGGGGACGATCGACGAGGCCGTGGTCGGGCGGTACTACACGGGGCGGGCCGAGGCGTCGAGTTTCGAGGTGGCGGATCGGGCCGTCGAGGGGCGGGCGGCCGAGGCGTTGGAGGCGTTGCGGTGGTCGTTGGCGACTGGGGTGGCGCCGGTGTTGATCACCAGTGCGTTGGCTCAGGGGGTGCGGGCGATCGGGAAGTTGTCGTCTGCGCGGGGTGGGCGGTCGGGGGATCTTGCGCGGGAGTTGGGGATGCCGCCCTGGAAGATTGATCGGGTGCGGCAGCAGATGCGGGGGTGGACGCCGGAGGGGGTTGCTGTGGCGTTGCGGGCTGTGGCTGAGGCTGATGCGGGGGTGAAGGGGGGTGGGGATGATCCTGAGTACGCCCTGGAGAAGGCTGTGGTGACCATTGCGCGGGCGGCTCGGTCTCGGCGGGGGTGACGTTCTCGTCGGGTGGCGTTTTTCGCCCCCGCCGCCCTTACCCGTTCCCATCACCAGGGGCGCTGCCCCTTCGACCCCGGGCGGTGCCTGGGGCTGGCGGCCCCCGGGCCCCCGATGGGGGAGGGGTGTTGGGGGTGGGTGGGGTGGTGCGGGTTGAGTGTGGTTGCTCGCGCAGTTCCCCGCGCCCCTGGAAGGACGGCCCTTCGGGCCTGTCCCCCCCCCCGCCGGGTGCCGCTTCCCCCCCGCCGGGTGCCGCTTCCCCCGCCAGGTGCCGTCCCGTATGTCGAGCATGTCGAAGGCCCCGGCCTCGGCCCTGGGGAAGGGTGGGAGGCGGGGCCTTCGGGTTGTGCGGGTGTGGAGTCGCGCCCGCGTGGCGAACGCAGGCCGCGCGCGAATCCGGGGGGCCGGGTGGGAGCGGATGAGAGAGGGCCCGCTCTGGGTCCAGCCGGCGGTCAGATCAGAAGGGCTCAGCCCTGGAGGGACGTGACCTTGGAAGCAAGCGCCGACTTCTTGTTGGCGGCCTGGTTCTTGTGGATGACGCCCTTCGAGACGGCCTTGTCGAGCTGACGCGCGGCAGCGCGCTGGTACTCGGTGGCCTTCTCGACGTCACCCGCGGCAGCGGCCTCACGGGCCTTGCGGATAGCGGTCTTCAGCGACGACTTGACGGCCTTGTTGCGAAGGCGCGCCTTCTCGTTCGTCTTGTTCCGCTTGATCTGGGACTTGATGTTCGCCACGAAGGAGCCTTTTCAGCTGCAGGCGCGGGAGGACATGAACACATGCGGGGCATGCCGGACACGGCTTCTCGCACCGGTTGGGTTTCTTGAGGTGTGCCTCCTGCTGAGAGGGCATGAGACACAGCCACCCAGGCTACCAGTGGCTCCACGACTGGCCCAAACCCGCCTCAGTCCCGCGGCCGTGGGACCATGGAGCCTACGTATCGATCCGACCCGAGACCGCAGACGGCTGCGGACGCCTCAAGAATCAGGACCCTGCGTGCCCGCGATCCCTAGCCATGTGCCCGAGCCGAGCCGTACCGCCCCGGCTCTGATCCGCAATTTCTGCATCATCGCGCACATCGACCACGGCAAGTCCACGCTCGCCGACCGGATGCTCCAGCTGACCGGCGTCGTCGAGCAGCGGCAGATGCGTGCTCAGTACCTCGACCGTATGGACATCGAGCGTGAGCGCGGTATCACGATCAAGTCCCAGGCGGTGCGTCTGCCCTGGGCGCCGACCGATGATCCGGGTAACACCCATATCCTCAACATGATCGACACTCCGGGGCACGTCGACTTCACCTATGAGGTCTCGCGGTCGCTCGCCGCCTGTGAGGGGACCATCCTCCTCGTCGACGCCGCCCAGGGCATCGAGGCCCAGACCCTCGCCAATCTCTATCTGGCGATGGAGAACGATCTCACCATCATTCCGGTGCTCAACAAGATCGATCTGCCGGCCGCCCAGCCCGAGAAGTTCGCCGAGGAGCTCGCCAATCTCGTCGGGTGCGACCCGAGCGATGTGCTCAAGGTCTCCGCCAAGACCGGGCTCGGCGTCGAGGCGCTGCTCGACAAGGTCGTCGCCGAGATCCCGGCGCCCGTCGGGGTCCAGGACGCGCCCGCCCGCGCCATGATCTTCGACTCCGTGTATGACTCGTACCGGGGTGTCGTCACCTACGTCCGTGTCATCGACGGGCAGCTCAACAAGCGTGAGCGGATCAAGATGATGTCGACGGGAGCCACGCACGAGCTGCTGGAGATCGGGACCAACTCGCCCGAGATGCTGCCCGCCGACGGGCTCGGGGTCGGTGAGGTGGGGTACCTCATCACCGGTGTGAAGGACGTCCGCCAGTCCAAGGTCGGTGACACCGTCACCAGCCAGCAGAAGGGGGCCACCGAGCCCCTGGGCGGGTACAAGGACCCCAAGCCCATGGTCTTCTCGGGGCTGTATCCCCTCGACGGCTCCGACTACCCCGAGCTGCGTGAGGCCCTCGACAAGCTGCAGCTCAACGATGCCGCGCTCGTCTACGAGCCGGAGACCTCCGCCGCGCTCGGGTTCGGGTTCCGCGTCGGCTTCCTGGGGCTGCTGCACCTCGATGTCATCCGGGAGCGGCTGGAGCGCGAGTTCGGACTCGATCTGATCGCCACCGCGCCCAACGTGGTGTACCGGGTCGTGATGGAGGACGGCAGCGAGCATGTCGTCACCAACCCGAGCGAGTTCCCCGAGGGCAAGATCAACGAGGTGTACGAGCCGGTCGTACGGGCCACGATCCTCGCGCCGACGGAGTTCATCGGCTCGATCATGGAGCTGTGCCAGACCCGGCGCGGCACGCTGTTGGGGATGGACTATCTGTCGGAGGACCGGGTCGAGATCCGGTACACGCTGCCGCTCGCCGAGATCGTCTTCGACTTCTTCGATCAGTTGAAGTCCAAGACACGCGGGTACGCGTCGCTGGACTACGAGCCCACCGGCGAGCAGACCTCCAGCCTCGTCAAGGTCGACATCCTGCTGCACGGCGACAAGGTGGACGCCTTCTCGGCGATCACCCACAAGGACGCCGCGTACGCGTACGGGGTACGGCTCGTCGCCAAGCTGCGCGAGCTGATCCCCCGGCAGGCCTTCGAGGTGCCGATCCAGGCCGCCATCGGCTCCCGGGTGATCGCCCGCGAGACCATCCGCGCCATCCGCAAGGACGTCCTCGCCAAGTGCTACGGCGGTGACATCTCCCGTAAGCGGAAGCTGCTGGAGAAGCAGAAGGAAGGCAAGAAGCGGATGAAGATGGTGGGCTCTGTGGAGGTTCCGCAGGAAGCCTTCATCGCCGTGCTGTCGAGTGACGACAGCGCGGGTGGCGGAAAGGCCAAGAAGTAACCCTCGTACGACGGTGGGAACCGGCCATCGGCGCCGGTTCGGACGATCCTCCGGTGGCCCTGCGGTGGCCCTTCGGGGAGGGGCCATCGGCCCCGTAGACCTGGGCGAACACGGGTCCGTCGCGCTTCGGCGCGGCGGGCCCGTTCGTCTTCGGCGGCGGCCTCGGCGTACGTTCGTCGAGGGTGTGCCGTGTGTCCGTACGGTCGCTCTCGGTTCGTCCGCGGTGGAAAGTGGCGGGCCGCCTCCTCTTACGTACCAGGCGGACGCGCTCTACTCTGATCACCACTCGATGGTTACTCGCTAGTTAAACAACAGCTTTTTGAGCCAGCCGTACCTGTGCGTACCCGCGCGAGCCTTTTGAGCCAGCCCGCGCAGTTCAGTAGTTCAGTACTTGAGCAGTCCAGCACGTCCAGCAAGTCCATGAGCCAGCCGCGCTGCCGCGGGCCCGGAGGATGTCGTGAGCGACACACAGACCCTGATCGAGAACCGTCCGCCGTCCGTGGCGGCCCTCTTCCTGGAGCGCGTGGCGGCCACGCCCGATGCCGAGGCCTACCGCTACCCCGTGCCCCCGGCGTCCGGTGAGGGTCCCTCGGACTGGAAGGCGCTGAGCTGGGCGCAGGCGGCCGACCGGGTCCACGCCATCGCGGCGGGGCTCGTCGAGCTGGGTGTGGAGCCCGAGCAGCGGGTCGCCCTCGCCTCGTCCACGCGGATCGAGTGGATTCTCGCCGACCTCGGCATCATGTGCGCCGGCGCGGCCACCACCACCGTCTATCCGCAGACCAACGCCGAGGAGTCCGCGTACATCCTCGCCGACTCCGGCAGCCGGGTGCTGTTCGCCGAGGACGCCGCCCAGCTCGCCAAGGCGCGCGAGAAGAAGGGTGAGCTGCCCGAGCTGACGTATGTCGTCGTCATCGACACCGAGGGCGCCGATCTGTCCGAGGACTGGGTGCTCTCCCTCGCCGAGCTGGAGGAGCGCGGCACCGCGTACCTGGGGAAGAAGCCCGAGCTGATCAAGGACAAGGTCGGCGCGATCACCAAGGAACAGCTGGCCACTCTGATCTACACCTCCGGTACCACCGGTCGTCCCAAGGGGGTGCGCCTCCCGCACGACAACTGGTCGTACATGGCGAAGGCCATCGCCGCGACCGGGCTGCTCAACGCCGACGACATGCAGTATCTATGGCTGCCGCTCGCGCATGTGTTCGGCAAGGTGCTCACCAGCGGTCATATCGAGGTCGGGCATGTCACCGCCGTCGACGGGCGCGTGGACAAGATCATCGAGAATCTGCCGGTCGTGCGGCCTACGTACATGGCGGCCGTGCCGCGCATCTTCGAGAAGGTCTACAACGGGGTCGTCGCCAAGGCCCGTGCGGGCGGGCCCGCCAAGTACAAGATCTTCCAGTGGGCCGCCGGGGTCGCCCGCGAGTACGCCAAGGTCAGCCAGGACAACTTCCGCCGCACCGGCACCGCGTCGGTTCCCTTCGCGCTCGGTGCCAAGCACAAGGTCGCCGACACCCTCGTCTACGCCAAGCTGCGGGAAGCCTTCGGCGGGCGGCTGCGGGCCTGTGTCTCCGGGTCGGTGGCGCTCGCGCCCGAGATCGGGTTCTTCTTCGCGGGCGCCGGCATCCACATCCTTGAGGGGTACGGGCTGACGGAGACCTCCGCCGCGTCGTTCGTGAACCCCGGCGAGGCGTACCGCACCGGGACCGTGGGCAAGCCGTTGCCGGGGTGCGAGGTCCGTATCGCCGACGACGGCGAGATCCTGCTGCGCGGCCCCGGGATCATGGAGGGGTACCACGGGCTGCCCGAGAAGACCGCCGAGGTGCTGGAGGCCGACGGCTGGTTCCACACCGGGGACATCGGGGAGCTGTCGCCCGACGGGTATCTGCGGATCACCGACCGGAAGAAGGATCTCTTCAAGACGTCGGGGGGCAAGTACATCGCCCCGACCGAGATCGAAGGGCAGTTCAAGTCGCTGTGCCCGTTCACGTCGAATGTGATGGTGATCGGCGCGGACCGGAATTTCTGCACCGCGCTCATCGCTCTCGACGAGCCGGCCCTTCTTGGGTGGGCCGAGGAGAACGGGCTGGGGGGTAAGTCGTACGAGGAGGTCATCTCGGCGCCGGTCACCGTGGAGATGGTCCAGGGGTATGTCAACGACCTCAACGCGGGGCTTCAGCGGTGGCAGACCGTGAAGAAGTTCCGGTTGCTGCCGAGGGATCTCGATGTCGAGCACGGGGAGTTGACGCCGAGCCTGAAGTTGAAGCGGCCCGTGGTCGAGCGGGGGTATCAGCACCTCATCGAGGAGATGTACGCGGGGGCGCGGGAGAAGTAGCGCCGTAGGGCTTGGTCAATCGTTCTCTTCGCGCTTCTCGGGTGGCTCCGTGTTCTCCGGGTCCAGGACCTCGCAGACGATCGTGAGGAGTTGATCGACGTCCACCGGCTTGGGCACGTAGTCGTTGGCGCCCCGGGCGATGGACTTCTCGCGGTCGCCGGGCATGGCCTTCGCGGTGAGGGCGACGATGGGGAGGCCGGACCAGCGGGGGGTGCGGCGGATCGCGGAGATCGTCTCGTATCCGTCCATCTCCGGCATCATGATGTCCATCAGGACGAGTTCGACGTCCGGGTTGCGCTCCAGGGTCTCGATGCCCTCGCGGCCGTTCTCCGCGTACAGGACGATCATGCCGACGCGGCCGAGGACATGGGTGAGCGCGAAGACGTTGCGGATGTCGTCGTCCACGATCAGTACGCGACGGCCGGGCAGCACCTGGCCGGCGCGGCCCACCTTCCACGCCTCCAGCTTCGTCGGCATCGGCCAGCTGTCGTCGCCGCCGTCGTGCGTGGACGGGTACGGGTCGGCCGTGAGCCGCTCGGGGACGAGGGGCGCCGTACTGGTGCCGGGCGCGGGGGCGGGGGCCGTGTGGCCCGGGCCGACGACCGGGACGTACAGGGTGAAGGTCGAGCCCTTGCCCGGGACGCTCTCGGCGATGATCCGGCCGCCGAGCAGATTCGCGATCTCGCGGCTGATGGACAGGCCGAGGCCGGTGCCGCCGTACTTGCGGTTCGTGGTGCCGTCGGCCTGCTGGAACGCCTCGAAGATCACCGGGAGTTTCTCCGACGCGATACCGATGCCGGTGTCGGAGACCGCGAAGGCGATCACCTCGTCCTGGTCCTCGCGGGTGTAGCGGTGGTCGGGGTCCTTGACCCGGCCGACGGTCAGTTCGACACGGCCGGACGCGGTGAACTTGATCGCGTTGGAGAGGAGGTTGCGGAGGATCTGCTGGAGGCGCTGCTCGTCCGAGTACATCTCGCGGGGGACGTCCTCGCCGACCGTGACATCGAAGGCCAGGCCCCGGTCCAGGGTGAGCGGTCGGAACGTGGCGTGGACGTAGTCCAGGAGTTTGATGAGCGGGAGGCGTTTGGGGCGTACGTCCATCCGGCCGGCCTCGATCTTCGACAGGTCCAGGATGTCGTTGATCAGCTGCAGCAGGTCGGAGCCCGAGCGGTGGATCGTGCTCGCGAACTGGACCTCCTGGTCCGAGAGATGGCCGTCCGGGTTGTCGGAGAGAAGACGGGCCAGGATCAGCAACGAGTTGAGCGGGGTGCGCAGTTCATGGGACATGTTCGCCAGGAACTCAGACTTGTACTGGGACGATGTGGCCAGCAGAGCGGCCTTCTCCTCCAGTTCGGCGTTCGAGCGCCGCAACTCTGCCTGCTGTTTCTGGAGTTCGTCGGAGCGCTCCTGGAGCTGCATGGCCAGGCGCTGGGACTCGCCGAGGAGGGACTCGGTGCGGGAGTTGGCGATGATCGTGTTGATCGCGACGCCGATGGTGTTCACGAACTGATCGAAGAACGCCAGATGGACATCGGAGAAGCGTGAGAAGGAGGCGAGTTCGATCACGCCGAGGAGTGTGTCCTCGAAGAGGATCGGGATGATGACCACGCTGGTGGGGGCGGCTTCCCCGAGACCGCTGTTGATTTTGATGTAGTCCGGCGGGGCCGACTCGACCAGGATGCGTTTCTTCTCGTGGGCCGCCTGGGCGACGAGGCCGTGGACGGGCAGACCGCCGGTCTCGACCGTGGCGCCCTGCGCCGAGCCGTAGCCCGCGATGAAGGCCAGGCCCTTGCTGGGCTCCACCGGGTGCAGGGAGGCGCCGTCCTCCTCGGGGTCGGCCAGGTAGAACGCGCCGTACTGGGCCTTCACCAGCGGGGTCAGCTCGCGGAGGATGAGGTCGGCGACCTCCATCAGATCGCGGTGGCCCTGCATCAGCGCGGCCAGGCGGGCGAGGTTGGACTCCAGCCAGTCCTTGGCGCGGGTGGTCTCGCGGAGGTTGGCCACCATCAGGTTGATGTTGTCCTTCAGCTCGGCGACCTCGCCGCGTGCCTCCACCGTGATCGAACGGGACATGTCGCCCTGGGCCACGGCCGAGGCGACCTCGGCGATGGCGCGGACCTGGGTGGTCAGGTTCAGAGCGAGTTCGTTGACGTTCGTCGTCAGCCGCTTCCAGGTGCCGTAGACGCCCTCCACCCTTGCCTGGCCGCCGAGTTGGCCCTCCGAACCGACCTCGCGGGCCACCCGGGTGACCTCGGAGGAGAAGGAGGAGAGCGTGTCGACCATGGTGTTGATCGCGGTCTTCAGTTCCAGGATCTCGCCGCGCGCGTCCACGTCGATCTTCTTCGAGAGGTCGCCGTTGGCCACGGCTGTCGTCACCTGGGCGATGTTCCGGACCTGAGCGGTCAGGTTGTCGGCCATGGAATTGACATTGTCGGTCAGATCCCGCCACACACCGGACACACCCAGTACCTGGGCGCGACCGCCGAGATTGCCGTCCGTGCCGACCTCACGGGCCACACGCGTCACCTCATTGGCGAAGGCGCGCAACTGCTCCACCATCGTGTTGACGGTGTCCTTGAGTTCGAGGATCTCGCCACGCGCGTCGACGGTGATCGTCTTGGAGAGATCGCCGTTGGCCACGGCCGTGGTCACCTGGGCGATGTTCCGGACCTGCGAAGTCAGGTTCAGCGCCATGAAGTTGACGTTGTCCGTCAGCTCCTTCCAGACGCCGGACACGCCTCTGACCTGGGCCTGACCGCCGAGGTTTCCTTCCGTGCCGACCTCGCGCGCCACCCTCGTCACCTCGTCGGCGAAGGCGGAGAGCTGGTCGACCATCGTGTTGATGGTGGTCTTCAGCTCCAGGATCTCGCCCTTCGCCTCGACCGTGATCTTCTTGCCGAGATCGCCCTGGGCTACCGCCGTGGAGACGAGGGCGATATTGCGGACCTGTGAAGTCAGGTTGTCCGCCATGAAGTTGACGTTGTCGGTGAGGTCCTTCCAGACGCCGGAGACGCCTCTGACCTGGGCGCGGCCGCCGAGGTTGCCCTCGGTGCCGACCTCGCGGGCGACGCGGGTGACTTCGTCGGCGAAGGCGGAGAGCTGGTCGACCATCGTGTTGATGGTGGACTTCAGCTCCAGGATCTCGCCCTGGGCGTCGACGGTGATCTTCTGGCTGAGGTCGCCGTTGGCCACGGCCGTCGTCACCTGGGCGATATTGCGGACCTGCGAAGTGAGGTTCGATGCCATGAAGTTGACGTTGTCGGTGAGGTCCTTCCAGACGCCGGACACGCCCCGGACCTGGGCGCGGCCGCCGAGGTTGCCCTCGGTGCCGACCTCGCGGGCCACACGCGTCACCTCGTCGGCGAACGCGGAGAGTTGCTCCACCATCGTGTTCACGGTGAGCTTCAGTTCCAGCAGCTCGCCGGTCGCCTCGACGGTCACCGTACGGGTCAGATCGCCGCGGGCCACAGCCGTGGTGACGAGGGCGATGTCCCGTACCTGGGCGGTGAGTCGGGCCGCCATCGTGTTGACGGCCTCGGTGACATCACGCCAACTCCCCGACAGGCCCCGCACCTTGGCGCGACCGCCGAGCCGCCCCTCCGTGCCGACCTCGCGGGCGACCCGGGTCACCTCACCGGTGAACAGTGACAGCTGGTCGACCATCTTGTTCACGGCCCGGCCCAGCCGCCGTAGATCGCCCCGCAGTTGACGGTTGCCGTCGTGCAGGTCGACGCGCTGGGTGAGGTCGCCGCCGGCCACCGCGTCCAGTACGCGTGTGGCGTTGGCGACGGGGGCGACCAAGGCGTCCAGGGTCTGGTTCACCTCGTCGACGCGGGTCGCCCAGGCGCCCTGGCCCGGGCTGGCCGACAGCCGTTCGTCGAGACGGCCGTGCCGGACCAACTCCCGTCGTACGCGCTGCACTTCACCGCCGAAGTGCGTACTGCGGTCGATGATCTGGTTGAACAGGGAGCACAGCTCCGCCACCGGCGCGGGGCCGGTCTCCGGGACTTTGGTGAAGATGCCGTCGCGGGCGGCGGTCAATGCGGCCGTCAGCGCGCGCAGATCGGATACCTCGATCAATCCGTCCGTTCGGCTGTCTTTTTGACCGTCTTCGAGCACCTGCGTAGCACTCTTCTCACTCATGGTGGCCCACTTCGGTAACTCGGCGCTTATGGGCGTGGCCAGTCTGTCACTCTGTCCGTGCCGCCTGAGGCCCATTCGTCCGAACTTCTCAGGGAGCCGCCCAGTGGGGGCCATTCCTACGCAACGGGAGACCATGTCCCGTGCTCCTGATGCGCCCGCGTCCGTGGGGGACGCGGGGGTGGGTACGGGGGTATGTCCGGGGGATGCGCGCGGCGGTTTCTCAAGCCTGGCGTGCGGCTCGTGCGGCTCGTGCGCCGCTTGCGCGTCGTGCGCGTCCTGCTCCTCGTGTTCCTCGGGTTCCTCATGCGCCGGAGGCGACCGGCGTGCGGTGGCGCATGTGTCGTTGCCCGGGGGTGCGCTCGCGCCCGGCGCCGCCCGGCGCTTCGTGGGTGCGGCGCTCGCCGAGTGGGCCGAGCTGAAGCTGCCGGGCGTCTCCTCTCTCACGCCCCGTCTGGTCGAGGACACGCTGATCGTGGTCAGCGAACTGGTGACCAACGCGGTCGTCCACGCCGGTACCGATGTCGAACTCCTGTGCCGCTTCGACGCCGACGACCGTGGCGCCGCCGACGCCCCCGAGGTTTCCGCCTCCGGCCGGCTGCTCGTCGAGGTCTCCGACCACCATCCCTCCCGGGTCGTACGGGAAGAGGGCGCCGAACGCCCCTACCGGGTCGAACGCCCTTATGGAGCCGCCGAGTACGGCCGGGGTCTGCGCCTCGTCGCCGCGCTCTCGGAGGCGTGGGGGATCACCTATCGGACCGGGGTGAAGACCGTCTGGGCCCGGCTGTCGGTGGACGGGGCGCTGGGGGTGGAGGAAGAGATAGGGGCGTGCGCTGGCGGTGATGGCCCGGTTCATGCAGTTCATGAGGTTCATGACGACGTAGGTGATGACGCGGGCGCCGCGTGCGCCGATGGGGATGACGTGGGCGCCGAGCGCGCCGGGGGTGAGTGCCGGGGTGCGCGGGCGTACGCCGATGAGGAGTGGCGGGACTCGGACGCGGGCGACGGGGGCTTCGGCGAGTGGGGTCCGAGTGACTGGGGCGGCTGCAGGACGCGGGCGTACGGGCATGACGGGCAGTTCGGGGCGGCTGGTGAACGGCAGTGGTTGAACCGGGGTGCCCTGTCCTTCCTCGCGGAGGCATCCGATCTGCTGGCCGGCCAGTTGGACGAGGATCTCGTCGCCGCGCTCGCCGGGCAGTTGCTGGTGCCGAGGCTCGCCGACTGGTGCGCGGTGTGGTTGGACGACGAGGGGTTGGGCTGGCGCGGCGGCATGGACGGTTCGTTCGGCCCCCCGCCCCGGCTCGCCCGCGTCTGGCACAGCAGCGAGAACCGCATCGAGGAACTCCGCCAGGCCCTGGAGAAGAACCCGCCCCGCCTGCCCGAGTCGGTCCGCTCACGAGCGATGCCGGTGCCATGGCCGTGGCCGGAGAGCGAGGGGGAGACGGCGGGGACCGGGACGCGAGCATGTGAGGAGGGCAGCCGGGCGGCCGGGGACGGTGGGCCGGGGTGCGGGGAGGGCAAGCCGGGGGCCGGGACCGGTGGGCCGGCGTTCGCGGAGGGCAGGCCTGCGGCTCAAGGCAGTGGGCCGGGGGCTGATGATGGTGGGTCGGAGGTCTGGCGAGGTGGGCCGAGGGCCGGGGACGGCGGGCCTGTGGTCCGGGACGGCGGGGCGGCGGTGGCACAGGCCGGTGGCGCGGCGCTCGCGTATCGGTTGATCGCCGGTGGGCGGCCGCTTGGCACGCTTGTCATCGGGCGGGCCGGACTGCTCCGCTTCCCCGATGAGGTGACCGGGCTGGTCGAGGACCTCAGCCGGCGGATCGCGCTGGCCATCGGGGCGGCCCGGCAGTACGCGCGTCAGGCCACCATCAGCCGGGTGCTGCAACGGGGACTGCTGCCCGGGGCGGTCGCCGAGATCCCCGGCGTGTCGAGCGCACTGGTGTACGAGCCCTGCGACATGGGCGGACCCAGCGGTGACTTCTACGACCTGTTCCAGGCGGGGCCGGACCGCTGGTGCTTCGCGATCGGCGACGTCCAGGGCAAGGGCCCGGAGGCCGCCGTCGTCATCGGTCTCGCCCGCCCCTGGCTGCGGCTGCTCGCCCGCGAGGGCTACGGCGTCGCCGATGTCCTCGACCGCCTCAACCAGCTCCTCCTCGACGACGCCACCGAGGCCGCCGACGCCGCCGCGCGCGCCCTCGTCACCGCCGGCGACCCCAGTCTCGTCGACCCCGAGGGCCCCCAGACCCGCTTCCTCTCCCTCCTCTACGGCGAACTCGTCCCCTACGACGGCGGCGTCCGCTGCACCCTCGCCTCCGCCGGCCATCCGCTGCCGCTGGTCCTGGTCCCCGACGGCGCTGTACGGGCGGTCGGGCCGCAGGAGCAGGCCCTGCTCGGGGTGATCGAGGACGAGACCTACGCCTCGGAGACATTCGAGCTGCGCTCCGGGGAGACGCTGCTGTGCGTCACGGACGGGGTGACCGAGCGGCGCAGCGGGCCGCGCATGTTCGACGACGGGGACGGGCTCGCCCATGCCCTCACCGGCTGCGTCGGCCTGAGCGCCCAGCTGATCGCCGAGCGCATCCGTGCCCTCGTACACGACTTCGGGCAACGGCCACCGGAGGACGACTTGGCGCTGCTGGTGCTGCAGGCGGAGTAGCGGACCCCGCAGGCCGCCCCCCCCGCAGGCCGCGGGCCCCGCAGACAGAGCCCCCGCAGGCCGAGCCCCGTACGGCGCGGGGCCGGTCCGTGTCGGGCGGTGCTGGACAATGGAAGGCATGCCTTCCGCACTCCCTGACGGCGAACCGGTCCCCGACGACGGCGCGCTCCCCGCGTCCGCGCTCGCCGGGGCCCCGACGCGTCCCCTCGGGTTCTATCTGCACGTCCCCTACTGCGCGACCCGCTGCGGCTACTGCGACTTCAACACCTACACCGCGACCGAGCTGCGCGGCACGGGCGGTGTGCTGGCCTCCCGCGACAACTACGCCGACACCGTCATCGACGAGATCCGCCTCGCCCGCAAGGTCCTCGGCGACGCCCCCCGGCCCGTCCGCACGGTCTTCGTCGGCGGCGGTACGCCCACGCTGCTGGCCGCCGCCGACCTCGTACGGATGCTGGGGGCGATCCGCGACGAGTTCGGTCTCGCGGACGACGCCGAGGTGACCACCGAGGCGAACCCGGAGTCCGTCGACCCGGCGTATCTGGCCACCCTGCGCGCGGGCGGCTTCAACCGGATCTCGTTCGGTATGCAGAGCGCGCGGAAGCACGTCCTGCGCGTGCTCGACCGTACGCATACGCCGGGGCGCCCCGAGCGTTGCGTCGCGGAGGCGCGCGCCGCCGGGTTCGAGCACGTCAACCTCGATCTGATCTACGGCACGCCCGGCGAGTCCGACGACGACTGGCGGGCGTCGTTGGGGGCCGCGCTCGGTGCCGGACCGGACCACATCTCCGCGTACGCGCTGATCGTCGAGGAGGGTACGCAGCTGGCGCGGCGCATCCGCCGGGGCGAGGTCCCGATGACGGACGACGACGTCCACGCCGACCGGTACCTGATCGCCGAGGAGGTCCTTTCGTCGGCCGGTTTCGACTGGTACGAGGTGTCGAACTGGGCGACCTCCGAGGCCGGGCGGTGCCTGCACAACGAGCTGTACTGGAGGGGCGCCGACTGGTGGGGCGCCGGACCGGGGGCGCACTCGCACGTCGGGGGCGTGCGCTGGTGGAACGTCAAGCATCCAGGGGCGTACGCGGGCGCGCTGGCGGCAGGGAAGTCACCGGGCGCCGGGCGCGAGCTGCTCTCGGAGGAGGACCGCAGGGTCGAACGCATCCTGCTGGAGCTACGGCTGCGGGAGGGGGTGCCGCTGGGTCTGCTGAAGGAGGTGGGACTGGCGGCTTCCCGGCGGGCGCTGGGAGAGGGGCTGCTGGAGGTCGGGCTGTACGAGGAGGGGCGGGCTGTGCTGACGCTGCGGGGGCGGTTGCTGGCGGACGCGGTGGTCAGGGATTTGGTGGATTGATCACTCGGTGGAGTGAATCGGCGCGGAACGCCGGTTCGGTCCCTAACCTGGTTCGTAGGCTGCCGCCAAAAGGACGCGGCGGATGTGGAGGGCCACGGAGATGACCGCTGTGGACGAGCGTGGGATGACCAAGTACTTCGAGGAGCTCGAGCCTCCCGAGGGCGTCAAAGTCGAGCTTCTCCGGGGGGAAATCGTGATGATGGCCAGCCCTGATCTTGTGCACAACATGATCATCGAGGATGTGCTGGACCAGATCCCACGCAAGCGGTGGTCTCGCCTGCAGACCCAGGACGTCGACATCCTCGATGAGGCCAGCGAGCCAGTACCGGACCTGGTGGTCCTCGAGCGCGAAGTCATGCCCGCCTCGGGACGCCTGTTGTCGTGTCGTCTGATCACGATGGTCGTCGAGGTCGTCTCCAAGACCAGCGTCCAGCGGGACTATGAAATCAAGCGCTCGATCTACGCTGCTGGCATGGTGCCTGCCTACCTGATCGTTGACCCGATCATGGCGCAGTGCGTCCTGCTGACGAGGCCCTCAGGAAAGGGAGAAGACGCCGACTACCAGCGGCAGCAGATCACCAAGTTCGGGGCACCGCTTCCGCTGGAGGAACTGGGGCTCGAAATGGACACCAGTGAGTTCGGAACTTTCCCTGGTGTCAGGCCTCACCGCTACCCGTGACGAAGTCGATCAGCTCCTCCACCCTCCCCAGCAGCTCCGGCTCCAGGTCCTTGTAGGAGCCGACCCTCCCCAGGATCGCCTGCCACACCGCCCCGGTGTTCTCCGGCGGCCAGCCCAGCGCCCGGCACACCCCCGTCTTCCAGTCCTGCCCGTGCGGTACGCGCGGCCACCCCGCGATCCCCAGCGAGGCCGGCTTCACCGCCTCCCAGATGTCGATGTACGGGTGGCCGACCACCAGCGCGTGGTCGCTGGTCACCGACTGGGCGATGCGCCACTCCTTCGTGCCCGGCACCAGGTGGTCCACGAGGATGCCCAGGCGGGCGTCCGGGCCCGGGGCGAACTCGGCCACGATCGACGGGAGGTCGTCCACACCCTCCAGGTACTCCACCACCACGCCCTCGACGCGCAGATCGTCGCCCCAGACCTTCTCGACCAGCTCGGCGTCATGGCGGCCCTCGACGTAGATACGGCCGGCGCGGGCCACACGCGCGCGGGCGCCCGGGACGGCCACCGAGCCCGAGGCCGTACGGGAGGGGCGGACGGGAGCCGGCGACGACGGCCGTACCAGGGTCACCACCCTGCCCTCCAGCAGGAAACCCCTCGGCTCCAGCGGGAACACCCGGTGCTTGCCGAAGCGGTCCTCCAGCGTCACCGTGCCCGCCTCGCAGCCGATGACCGCGCCGCAGAAGCCGGTGCCGGGCTCCTCGACCACCAGACCGGGCTCGGCCGGCACCTCGGGGGCGGGTTTCGGCTTCTTCCACGGCGGGGTCAGATCCGGTGAGTACTGGCGCATTCGGATGACGATAGGAGAAGACCCGCCCCGATCTCGCTCGGGCGCAGGTCGACACGCCGGGGCCGTGCTCAGATCGACACGCCGAAACGCGTTGCCAGGGCGTCGCGTTGGGCCCGTACGAACGCCGCGTCCACCACCGCGCCGTGGCCGGGGACATACAGCGCGTCCTCGCCACCCAGGGCCAGCAGACGGTCCAGGGCCGCCGGCCAGTGGGAGGGGATCGCGTCGGGACCGGCCTGGGGCTCACCGGACTCCTCCACCAGATCACCGCAGAAGACGATCTCCGGGGAGGAAGGGGAAGAGGGGGCGGCCGGGACCAGTACGGCCAGGTCGTGGGGGGTGTGGCCGGGGCCCACGTTCGCCAGGAGCACCTGGTGGCCGCCGCCCAGGTCGAGGGTCCACTCGCCGGAGACATGGTGGTGGGGGCGTACGAGGAGGTCGGCGGCCTCGGCGGCGGTCTCGGGGGCGAGGCCGTTGCGTACGGCGTCGGTGTGGAGGTCGTCCCGATGCTCGGTCAGGGCGGTGTCGAGGCCCACGGCGCCGTAGATCTCCACTCCGGCGAAGGCGGCGGCGCCGAAGACATGGTCAAAATGGGCGTGAGTGAGCGCGAGATGTGTCACACGGGCGCCGTTCAGCAGCTGTCGCGCCACGGTGCGCAACCGCGCGCCCTCCCTCAGGCTCGACCCCGCGTCGACGAGGAGGGCCGAGCCCTGCCCCACCACGAGCCCGACCGTGCAGTCCCACCCGGGCAGCCGACACCGCCCCACCCCGGGGGCCAGCCCCTCCCACCCGACCTCTTCCCAAGCCACCGTCATAGCCACCGCCATGCTCCGACGCTAACGGGCCGCTCCGCAGGACATGGCTGAACCGGCCTTGCCGGGGGCGTACCCCACCGCCGTACACTGGGCGGGAAGTGTTGGCACTCGTCCGGGGTGAGTGCCAAGGGGGAAGTCACCGGAGAGACGAGCTGGAGGTGTGCGCGATGCTCAGCGAACGCAGGCTTCAAGTGCTGCGCGCCATCGTCCAGGACTACGTCGGCACCGAGGAGCCGGTGGGGTCGAAGGCCCTCACCGAGCGGCACAACCTCGGGGTCTCCCCGGCGACCGTACGCAATGACATGGCCGCCCTGGAGGACGAGGGGTTCATCGCCCAGCCGCACACCAGCGCCGGGCGCATCCCCACCGACAAGGGCTATCGGCTGTTCGTCGACAAGCTGGCGGGCGTCAAGCCGATGACCGCGCCCGAGCGGCGGGCCATTCAGAACTTCCTCGACGGGGCCGTCGATCTCGACGACGTGGTGGCCAGGACCGTGCGGCTGCTCGCGCAGCTGACGCGGCAGGTCGCCGTCGTGCAGTATCCGTCCCTCACGCGTTCGACGGTGCGGCACGTGGAGCTGTTGTCGCTCGCCCCGGCCCGGCTGATGCTCGTGCTGATCACGGACACCGGCAGGGTGGAGCAACGGCTGGTCGACTGCCCGGCGCCCTTCGGAGAAACGTCACTCGCCGATCTGCGCGCCCGGCTCAACAGCAGGGTCGCAGGCCGCCGTTTCACCGACGTACCGCGCCTGGTCGAGGACCTGCCCGAGGCCTTCGACGTCGAGGACCGGGGCACGGTCGCGACGGTGCTCTCCACCCTCCTGGAGGCGCTCGTCGAGGAGAGCGAGGAGCGGCTGATGATCGGCGGCACCGCCAATCTCACCCGCTTCGGACATGACTTCCCCCTCACCATCCGGCCCGTGCTGGAAGCGTTGGAGGAACAGGTCGTCCTCCTCAAGTTGCTTGGCGAGGCAGGGGATTCGGGCATGACCGTACGCATCGGTCATGAGAACGCGTATGAAGGACTCAACTCCACGTCGGTCGTCTCCGTCGGCTACGGTTCGGGCGGCGAGGCAGTAGCGAAGCTGGGCGTGGTCGGACCTACGCGCATGGACTATCCGGGAACGATGGGAGCGGTACGAGCGGTGGCACGGTACGTCGGACAGATCCTGGCGGAGTCGTAAGTGGCCACGGACTACTACGCCGTACTCGGCGTGCGCCGCGACGCTTCCCAGGACGAGATCAAGAAGGCGTTCCGGAGGCTCGCGCGCGAGCTGCACCCGGACGTCAACCCCGATCCGAAGACGCAGGAGCGGTTCAAGGAGATCAACGCCGCGTACGAGGTGTTGTCGGACCCGCAGAAGAAGCAGGTCTACGACCTCGGCGGTGACCCGCTCTCGCAGAGCGGCGGCGGAGGCGCGGGCGGCTTCGGCGCCGGTGGCTTCGGGAACTTCTCGGACATCATGGACGCGTTCTTCGGTACGGCGTCCCAGCGCGGCCCCCGGTCGCGTACGCGCCGGGGCCAGGACGCGATGATCCGGCTGGAGGTCGACCTCGACGAGGCCGCCTTCGGTACGACGAAGGACATCCAGGTCGACACGGCCGTGGTGTGCACCACCTGCAACGGCGAGGGCGCGGCGCCCGGGACCACCGCCCAGACCTGTGACATGTGCCGCGGCCGCGGTGAGGTCTCGCAGGTCACGCGGTCCTTCCTCGGACAGGTCATGACCTCCCGGCCCTGTCCGCAGTGCCAGGGCTTCGGCACGATCGTCCCGAACCCGTGTCCCGAGTGCGCCGGTGACGGGCGGGTGCGGTCGCGGCGGACGCTGACCGTCAAGATCCCGGCCGGTGTCGACAACGGCACGCGCATCCAGCTCGCCGGTGAGGGCGAGGTCGGGCCCGGTGGCGGTCCCGCCGGTGACCTCTACGTCGAGATCCACGAGCTTCCCCACGCCGTGTTCCAGCGGCGCGGCGACGACCTCCACTGCACGGTGACCATTCCGATGACGGCCGCCGCGCTCGGTACGAAGGTGCCGCTGGAGACCCTGGACGGGCTGGAGGAGGTCGACATCCGGCCCGGCACGCAGTCCGGGCAGTCGATCCCGCTGCACGGGCGGGGCGTCACGCATCTGCGGGGCGGCGGGCGTGGCGATCTCATCGTCCACGTCGAGGTCCAGACCCCGACGAAGCTCGACCCCGAGCAGGAGCAACTGCTGCGGCAGTTGGCCGCGTTGAGGGGGGAGGAACGGCCTACGGGGCAGTTCCAGCCGGGGCAGCAGGGGTTGTTCTCGCGGTTGAAGGATGCGTTCAACGGGCGATAGGGGTTTGTTGTCGGGTGCGGGTCAGTGGGGGCTGGTCGCGCAGTTCCCCGCGCCTAAAAGATCCGGCCCTGCGGGCCGAAAAGCGCGGGGCGAAGCCCCGCTTCTGATCGGCCCGCAGGGCCATCAAGGGGCGCGGGGCTGTGACATGTGCGGCTCCGCCGCGTGGGCGCGACCAGCCCCCACCCACCCGCAGTCGCCCACGCTCCGTACCACCCCACCCCGTAGGCGATTCGGCACCCCCCGGAGGGCCATGGCACCATGCCAGTCATGTCCTCCGCACTGACCGATCTCGCCCCCCTCCCGATCGTGCAGGCCCCCATGGCCGGCGGCGTATCCGTGCCGGCCTTGGCCGCCGCCGTGTCCGAGGCCGGGGGGCTGGGGTTTCTCGCCGCCGGATACAAGACGGCCGATGGGATGTACCAGGAGATCAAACAGCTGAAGGGGCTGACGGCCCGCCCGTTCGGCGTCAACCTGTTCATGCCGCAGCCCGAGCACGGCGACCCGGCGGCCGTCGAGGTGTACGCCGAGCAACTCGCCGGTGAGGCCTCCTGGTACGGCACCGAACTGGGCGACCCCGACAGCGGGCGCGACGACGGCTACGAGGCCAAGCTCGCCGTACTGCTGGACGACCCCGTCCCGGCGGTGTCGTTCCACTTCGGCTGCCCCACCCCCGAGGTGATCGAAGCCCTCGCCCGCAGGGGCACGTTCACCCTCGTCACCGCGACCTCGGCGGAGGAGGCGGAGGCCGTGGAGCGGTCGGGCGCCCATGCCGTGATCGTGCAGGGCGTCGAGGCCGGCGGCCATCAGGGCACCCACCGCGACGACCCCGAGCGCGACCGGGCCGGCCTCGGTCTGCTCACCCTGCTCGCCCAGGTCCGCGAGGCCGTGGCCCTGCCGATCGTCGCGGCCGGCGGCATCATGCGCGGCGGCCAGATCGCCGCGCTCCTCGCCGCCGGGGCCGGCGCCGCCCAGCTCGGTACGGCCTTCCTCGCCACCCCCGAGTCCGGCGCCCAGCCCGTGCACAAGCGGGCCCTCACCGACCCGCTCTTCGTCCGCACCGAGCTGACCCGCGCCTTCTCCGGGCGCCCCGCACGCGGTCTCGTCAACCGTTTCATGCGCGAGCACGGGCCCTACGCCCCCGCCGCCTACCCCGAGCTGCACCACCTCACCTCGCCGCTGCGCAAGGCCGCCGCCAAGGCCGAGGACCCGCAGGGCATGGCCCTGTGGGCCGGGCAGGGGCACCGGATGGCGCGTGATCTGCCCGCCGGGGACCTGGTCAAGACGCTGGCCGGGGAGATCGCCGCCGCGCGGGGCGCCGTGGAGTCCGCCCCCGGGGCCGGGAGCGAGGGCTGATGACCGCGCCCGTCTTCGTGGTGGAGTCCCTGGAGCTGCCGGACCACTGCGGTGGGGAGTTCGTGCTCGACGGGCCCGAGGGGCGGCACGCCGTCTCCGTGAAGCGGCTGCGGGCCGGGGAGGACGTCGTCCTCACGGACGGGCGCGGGCGGTGGGCCGAAGGGGTCGTCAAGGCCGCCGAGGGCAAGGACCGGCTCGTCGTCATGGACCTGGAGACGGTTCATGAGGAGGAGCCGGAGCAGCCTCGTATCACCGTGGTGCAGGCGTTGCCCAAGGGGGATCGGGGTGAGGTCGCCGTGGAGACCATGACCGAGGTCGGGGTCGACGCGATCGTGCCGTGGGCTGCCGCGCGTTGCATCACCCAGTGGAAGGGTGAGCGGGGGGTGAAGGCCCTCGCGAAGTGGCGGGCCACCGCTCGGGAGGCGGGGAAGCAGGCTCGGCGGGTGCGGTTTCCTGAAGTGGGGGAGTTGGCCGGCGGCAAGGAGGTTGCCGCGTTGTTGGCCGGGGCCGATTTCGCGGCTGTGCTGCATGAGAGCGGGGATGCGGCGTTGGCCGGGGCCGAGTTGCCGGCCCGTGGGGAGATCGTGTTGGTGGTCGGGCCCGAAGGGGGGGTGTCTCCGGAGGAGTTGGCGTTGTTCGGGGAGGCTGGGGCTGTGGCTTATCGGTTGGGGCGGAGTGTGTTGCGGACGTCTACGGCGGGGACGGTGGCGGGGGCGTGGGTGATGGGGCGGACCGGACGCTGGGCTTGATCGCCGGGTTTTCTCGCCCCCGCCGCCCCTACCCTCCCCCACGCTCGACTTCGCTCGCGCGGGGGGACCCCCATCATCCCCAGGGGCTGTGCCCCTTTGACCCCCTGGCGCCCAATAGCTCGGGGGGATGGGTGCGTTGGCGGGTGCGGGTGGGTGGGTGGTTGCTCGCGCAGTTCCCCGCGCCCCTAAAAGCTTGGGGCTGCGCCCCGCTTTTGATCGGCCCGAAGGGCCATCAAGGGGCGCGGGGCTGTGACATGTGCGGCTCCGCCGCGTGGGCGCGACCAGCCCCCACTCACCCGCACCCGACGAACCCGCCCCCAAAACGCCCCGTATGGCCACATCGCTCCCTTCCCCCGAGTGGAGCGGCCTGGCAGGCTGCCCTGTATGGGGGTTATGCGGCGAGTGCTTGTGGGGCTGGGGCTCGGGGGGATCGGTGTGTTCGGGCTGGTCGGGTGTGAGATGGGGGACGGGCTCAGTACCGGGGCCGTCGCCATCACCACCGATCAGATGGGGACCAAGGAACTGGAGCGGCAGGGCGTCGACGTCCAGTGGCTCAACTGCACGGCGTCCTACGGCAATGGCGGCAATGGCGGCGGCGGCAAGTCCGCCTCGCCCTCCGCCTCCGCCAACACCGTCGCGAACGTCGACTGCGAGGGCGAGGACAAGCAAGGCCGGAAGATCACCCTCACCGGGAAGGTGACACAGGAGGTCGACGGCAAGTGCGTACGCGGGGATCTGACCGCGAAGGTGGGCGGGAAGGAGTGGTTCCATGTGGATGTGCTGGGGAACTGCAACGCCCCCGATCCCACCCCGACGGTCGGTGTTCCCGGTCCGGGTCAATCGGATCAGCCGGATCAGCCGGATCAGCCGGGTCAGTCGGATCGGCCGGGCCGGCCCGGGCCGACCGTGACCGTCACCGTTACGCAGACCGTCTACTGCCAGAAAGATCCGCAGTGCTGGCCCGAGGGCAAATAGGCGGGGACGAAGAGGGGTAAGCCGGACAACTGGGGTCTACGGGCGGAGACATGATCCAAACCTCTCCCCAACTGGCCCGACGCTGCTTAGAGTGACCGGGTGACTCAGACCGTACTGTCTCCGCAGTCCGCGTATTTCCGGTATCCGCATCCGCACGGCGATCTGGTCGCCTTCACCGCCGAGGACGACGTCTGGGTCGCCCCTCTCGACGGTGGTCGTGCGTGGCGGGTCAGCGCGGACAACATGCCCGTGAACCATCCGCGTATCTCTCCGGACGGTACGACCGTCGCGTGGACCTCCACGCGGGACGGGGCGCCCGAGGTGTTCGTGGCGTCCATCGACGGGGGCCCAGCCAAGCGCCTCACCTACTGGGGGAGTTGGCGCACCCAGGTGCGCGGCTGGACCCCGGACGGGCAGGTGCTCGCGCTCAGCACGCAGGGGCAGGCCAGCCTGCGGCGCAGCTGGGCGCATGCCGTGCCGCTCGACGGCGGTCCCGCCACGAGGCTGCCGTACGGTCCCGTCGGCAATGTCGCGCACGGTCCGGCCACCGTGCTGCTGTCGGCCCCGATGGGGCGCGAGGCGGCGTGGTGGAAGCGCTACCGGGGCGGTACGGCGGGCAAGTTGTGGATCGGGCGAGATGTCCAGGACGGGGAAGGGGCCGGTGAATTCGTCCGGCTGCACGCGGACTTGGACGGGAACCTTGAGTACCCGATGTGGGTGGGGGAGCGCATCGCCTTCCTGTCCGATCACGAGGGCGTGGGGGCGGTGTACTCCTCCCTCGCCGACGGGTCCGATCTGCGGCGGCACACAGCCGTCGACGGTTTCTACGCCCGGCATGCGGCCACCGACGGGACGCGGGTCGTGTACGCGTCCGCCGGTGAGCTGTGGCTGCTTGATGATCTGAGCGAAGGGACCGAGCCGCGTCGGCTCGACATCCGGCTCGGCGGGCAGCGTGTCGATCTTCAGCCGTTCCCGGTGAACGCCTCCCGGTGGTTCGGGTCCGCGTCGCCCGATCACACCGCTCGCGGGAGCGCGGTCGCCGTACGCGGGGCCGTGCACTGGGTGACCCATCGCTCCGGGCCCGCCCGGACCCTCGCCGCCGAGCACGGCGTACGCGCCCGGCTGCCCCGGACCTTCCGGGTGGAGGGCGAGGAGTGGGTGGTGTGGGTGACGGACGCGGAGGGCGACGACGCGCTGGAGTTCGCCCCGGCGACCGGTGTCGGGCCCGGCGCCACCCCTCGGCGGCTCGCGGCGGGGCAGCTCGGCCGTGTCCTCGGGCTCGCCATGGCGCCCGACGGGAGCCGGGCCGCGGTCGCTGCGCACGACGGGCGGGTCCTGCTCGTGGAGCGGGAGAGCGGCGAGGTCAGGGAGGTCGACCGCAGCGAGGACGGGGAGGTCTCCGGGCTCGTCTTCTCGCCCGACTCCGCCTGGCTCGCCTGGTCGCACCCGGGGGCCCGACCGCTGCGTCAGCTCAAGCTCGCCAACACCTCCGACCTCTCCGTCACCGAGGCGACCCCGCTCCGCTTCCACGACTACTCACCGGCGTTCACCCTCGACGGCAAACACCTGGCGTTCCTCTCCGAGCGCGCCTTCGACCCGGTCTACGACGAGCATGTGTTCGATCTGCACTTCATGAGCGGCGCCCGTCCGCACCTCATCACGCTCGCCGCGACGACCCCGTCCCCCTTCGGGCCGCAGCGCCACGGACGCCCGTTCGAGGCGCCGGAGAAGGACGAGACCCCGGACAGCGAGGGCGCCCCCTCGACCCGTATCGACCTGGAGGGCCTGGCCGACCGGATCGTGCCCTTCCCCGTCGAGGCCGCCCGCTACTCCACGCTCCGCGCCGCCAAGGACGGCGTGCTGTGGCTGCGCCACCCCGTCACCGGAGTCCTCGGCCACTCCCGGGCGACCCCCGACGACCCCGATCCGAAGTCCTCCCTGGAGCGCTACGACCTCGCCCAGCGGCGCCTCGAATACCTCGCCTCCGACGCCGACCACTTCTCGGTCAGCGGCGACGGCAAGCGGGTGCTGCTGTGGACCGACGGCAAGCTCAAGGTCGTCCCCAGCGACCGTCGTGCCTCGGGCGACGACGAGAGCGACAGCAACATCACCGTCGACCTCGGCCGGGTGCGCCAGACCGTCGACCCGGCCGCCGAGTGGCGCCAGATGTACGACGAGACCGGCCGCCTCATGCGGGACAACTTCTGGCGGCCGGACCTGGGCGGCGTCGACTGGGACGGGGTCCTCGACCGCTACCGGCCCCTTCTGGAGCGGGTGGCCACCCACGACGACCTCGTCGACCTGCTGTGGGAAGTACAGGGCGAGTTGGGTACGTCGCACGCGTACGTCACCCCGCGCGGCGGGGGCGGCTCCGGGGACCGGCGGCAGGGGCTGCTCGGCGCGGACATCTCCCGCCACGAGGACGGGACCTGGCGGATCGACCGGGTGCTGCCCTCGGAGACCTCCGACCCCGACGCGCACGCCCCGCTCGCCGCGCCCGGGGTGGCCGTGCGGGCCGGGGACGCGATCGTCGCCGTGGGCGGGGTGCCGGTGGACCCCGTGGCCGGGCCCGCGCCGCTGCTGGTCGGGACGGCCGGCAAGGTGGTCGAGCTGACCGTGCTGCCGGCCGGTGGGGGCGATCCCCGGCACACCGTCGTGGTGCCGATCTCCGACGAGGAGCCGCTGCGGTACCACGCGTGGGTCGCGGACCGGCGGGCGTACGTCCATGAGAAGTCCGGTGGGCGGCTCGGCTATCTGCATGTGCCGGACATGGTCGGGTCCGGCTGGGCCCAGCTCCATCGCGATCTGCGGGTCGAGGTGGCGCGGGAGGGGCTTGTCGTGGACGTCCGCGAGAACCGGGGCGGGCATACGTCGCAGCTGGTCGTGGAGAAGCTGGCCCGGCGGATCGTGGGGTGGGATCTGCCGCGCGGGATGCGGGCCGTGAGCTATCCCGACGACGCGCCCCGGGGGCCCGTCGTCGCCGTCGCCAATGAGTTCTCCGGGTCGGACGGGGACATCGTCAACGCCGCGATCAAGGCGCTCGGGATCGGGCCGGTGGTCGGGACGCGGACGTGGGGTGGCGTCGTGGGGATCGACAGCCGGTACCGGCTGGTGGACGGCACCTTGGTGACCCAGCCGAAGTACGCCTTCTGGTTGGAGGGGTACGGGTGGGGGGTCGAGAACCATGGCGTCGACCCGGACGTCGAGGTCGTCCAGACCCCGCAGGACTACGCCGCCGGGCGTGACCCCCAACTGGACGAGGCGATCCGGATCGCCTTGGCCGGGCTGGAGGAGACCCCGGCCAAGTCGGCACCGGGGCTGCCGGGTTCCTGACGGGGTGTTTTCGCCCCCGCCACCCCTACCCGTCCCTTCCCCAGGGACTGCGCCCCTTCGACCCCCGTCGGGGGATTGGGGGTCGGTTTGTCGGGTGCGGGTGAGTGGGGGCTGGTCGCGCAGTTCCCCGCGCCCCTAAAAAGGCGGGGCGCAGCCCCAAGCCTTTAGGGGCGCG
>NZ_JBSFVY010000018.1:10510-222318 GCF_053592555.1 Streptomyces sp. NPDC002643 | reverse complement strand
ACGTGAAGCTCGCCGACCTCCTCCTGACCGACAGACGCGCCGAAGCCGCCGCCTACCTGCGTGAACACCTCTCCACCGTCAGCGAGGAGAAGGTGAGACCGAGGGACGCCTGACCCCGCGGCGCCGGGCCCGTGTAGGAGCCGGGTGTTCGGGTACGCGGGGCCCAGCGAGAGTTCTGGAGGGAGTCATGCAGCGACGTAGCGACCGGCTGAACGTCCACCGCGACGACGAGATGAAGCACGAGATGCAGGGGCTGCTCCGTTCGGGGCACCACACCCGGGTCGAGGAGTGGCACGATCCGGAACCGCCCGCCGAAGACGACCCGGAGGTGGCATACGGGCCGGTCACGCCCGGCGACAGCGCCGCCCGGGTGGAGGCGCTGCGGTCGGAGCTGGCCCGGTTCCTGAGCCGTTCGGACTTCCCGGCGGGCCCGGCACCGCTGGTCCGCGCCCTGCGTGACCGTCATGCCCCTGACACGCTGGTGGAGACCGTGGAGCGGCTGCCGCGCGGGGCGCGCTGCGAGTCGGTGCACCGGCTCGCGGAGACGGCCGTCCGGGGCCGGGCGCAGCGCCATGGCTGATGTCGTGAGGAACGTCATGACGCCAGGTGTCGTCGCGGTCCCCCCGGACGCCTCACTCGTCGAAGCGGCCCAGTTGATGCGCGCCCAGGACGTCGGGGATGTGCTGGTCACCGTGGACGGCCGGCTGCTCGGGGTCCTGACCGACCGGGACATCACCCTGCGGGCCGTCGCCGACGGTGCCGATCCGCTGACCGTGAGCGCCCAGGCCGTCTGCACGCCGAACCCGGTGGTGGTCGGCCCGGACGACGCGGTCCCCGTGGCCGTCGCCCTGATGCGCGACCACGCGATCCGGAGGCTTCCCGTCATGGAGAACGGGCACCCGGTGGGCATGGTGAGCCTCGGCGACCTGGCCGTCTCCCAGGACCCGCACTCGGCCCTCGCCGACATCAGCCGCGCCGAGCCGAACAGCCGACCGGGCGCCGGTCCGGTCTGAGACGAGAACCGGGCGCCGGCCCGGGCCGCGACCAGCATCAGGCGCCGGCCCGGGCCCGGACGAGAAAGGACCCTGAACCCCCATGCGTATCGCGTTTCTGACCGCGCCCAAGGGTGTCGAGCAGGTGGAGCTGACCGATCCCTGGCGGGCGGTGACGGACGCCGGTCACGAACCCGTGCTGGTGTCGACGAAGTCCGGTCAGGTGCAGGCCTTCGACCATCTCGACAAGGCGGACACCTTCCCCGTCGACGAGGTGGTGGGCGAGGTTCCGGTGGAGTCCTTCGACGGGCTCGTACTGCCCGGCGGGGTGGCCAACCCGGACTTCCTGCGGATGGACGACCGGGCGGTGGCGTTCGTCCAGGACTTCTTCCGGCAGGGCAAGCCGGTCGCCGCGATCTGCCACGCCCCGTGGACGCTGGTCGAGGCCGATGTCGTACGCGACCGGGTGCTGACCTCGTGGCCGAGTCTGCGCACCGACATCCAGAACGCGGGCGGCACCTGGCTCGACGAGCAGGTGCGGATCTGCGACCACGGCCCCAACAAACTGATCACCAGCCGTAAACCGGACGACCTCAAGGCGTTCTGCGAGGCGTTCCTGGACGTGTTCACCGAGGAGGCGGCCTGATGGACCCCGTACGCGACAGCAAACAGGAGCAGCGTCAGGCGTCCGCCGCGGACGACCCGGCGGCCGGTCCGCTCACCACCGACCAGGGCGTGGGCGTCGACCACACCGATGACTCGCTGACCGTCGGCGAGCGCGGTCCGACGCTGATGGAGGACTTCCACTTCCGGGAGAAGCTCACCCATTTCGACCACGAACGCATCCCCGAGCGGGTGGTGCACGCCCGGGGCGCCGGCGCGTACGGATACTTCGAACCGTACGAGTCCTGCGCCGAGTTCACCCGCGCCGCCTTCCTCCGGGACCCCTCCGTACGCACCCCGGTCTTCGTGCGGTTCTCGACGGTGCAGGGGCCGAAGGGATCGGCGGACACCGTGCGGGACGTGCGCGGATTCGCCACCAAGTTCTATACGTCGGAGGGCAATTACGATCTCGTCGGCAACAACTTCCCCGTCTTCTTCATCCAGGACGGCATCAAGTTCCCCGACTTCGTGCACGCGCTCAAACCGGAGCCGCACAACGACATCCCCACGGGCGCCTCGGCCCACGACACGCTCTGGGACTTCGTGTCGCTGCAGCCGGAGACCCTGCACGCGATCATGTGGCTGATGTCGGACCGGGCGATCCCCCGCAGCTACCGCATGATGCAGGGCTTCGGCGTTCACACCTTCCGGTTCGTGAACGCGGACGGGAAGGGCACCTTCGTCAAGTTCCACTGGAAGCCGAAGCTCGGCACGCACTCGCTGGTGTGGGACGAGGCCCAGGAGTGCCAGGGGCGTGACCCGGACTTCAACCGGCGGGACCTGTGGAACGCGATCGAGGCCGGTGAGTACCCGGAGTGGGAGCTGGGTGTCCAACTGGTGCCGGAGGAGGACGAGTTCGCGTTCGACTTCGATCTGCTGGACGCCACGAAGATCATCCCTGAGGAGCAGGTGCCGGTCCGCCCGATCGGCCGGATGGTCCTCGACCGCAACCCCGAGAATTTCTTCGCCGAGACGGAACAGGTCGCCTTCCACACCGCGAACGTCGTCCCCGGCATCGACTTCACCAACGACCCCCTCCTCCAGGCCCGCAACTTCTCCTACCTGGACACCCAGTTGATCCGCCTGGGCGGCCCGAACTTCACGCAGCTGCCGGTGAACCGCCCGGTGGCCCCGGTCCGCACCAACCAGCGCGACGGCTACCACCAGTCCACGCTCCACGGCGGAACGAACTACTTCCCGAACTCCCTGGGCGGCGGCTGCCCGGCCCACGCCGGTGTCGACGGCCACGCCTTCACCCACTACACCGAACGCGTCGACGGCGCCACGATCCGCCGCCGCAGCGAGAGTTTCAAGGACCACCACAGCCAGGCCGCGATGTTCTGGAACAGCATGTCGGACTGGGAGAAACAGCACATCGTGGCGGCGTTCCGCTTCGAGCTGGGCAAGGTCGGCGCGACGACGGTCCGCACCCGCACGGTGGGTGAACTCGCCAAGGTGGACCCGGAGTTGGCTGCGGCGGTGGCGGAGGGCATCGGAGTGGCGGTGCCGGCCCCGGACGAATCCGTCGCGCACAAGCTCACTTCCCCTGCCCTGAGCCTTGAGGCCCAGCGCGGCAACGGCTCCATCCGCACCCGGCAGATCGCGGTCCTGATCGCCGACGGTGTGGACGCCGAGCAGGTGACGAGCGTGCGCGAGGCGCTGGCGGCCGAGGGCGCGGTGGTGGAGGCGCTGGCCGCGCGGGACGGCACGGTACGGGGCGCGGACGGCGCGCGGTACACGGTGGACCGGGCCCTGCCGACCGTTGCCTCGGTCCTCTACGACGCTGTCCTGCTCCCCGGCGGCCCCGTGGGCACCCCGTCCCCCTCGACCGACCCGGACGCCATGCGCTTCGTCCGCTCCGCCTACCGCCACGGCAAACCGGTGGCCGCCCTCGGCTCGGGCGTGGGCATCGTGGCCGCCCTGGAGGCGGAGGGCCTGCGTCTGTCCTCGGAGTTCCACCACGTGGTCACCGACCGGGGAGTGGTCACGGACACGGCCCAGGGCACCCCGGGCGCCGACTTCATCGGGGCGTTCATGGCGGCGATAGCGGCCCACAGGCACTGGAACCGCCCACCGACCCGCTGCTGAGGCGCGCTGCTGACGCGCAGACCGGGGCTCGCCCCGAGTTCTGAACGGCTACGGCCGTCGCCCCACCATGCACAACAACCGCGTCTGCTCGTCCGCCCCACCCGGCACCTCCACCGGCGCCGCGAACAACCCGCTCTTCTCCAGATCCCCGGCGTAGGGCGCGATCTCGTCCCTCGCGAACCGCACCAACTCCTCCGGCAGCCTCTCCTCCGCCCCCACGGCCCGCGAGAGATCCCACGCGTGAACGACGAGATCGGCCACCATCTGCGAGAGGTACGCGGTGGCCGGGGTGTCGCCGTACGACAGATGAACCGTCCGTTCGAGCGCACCGGGCGCGGCGAACGCCTCTCGGGCGGAGTGGGCGGCCGTGTCCCAGGAGGCGGCCGGGTCCGGCCCGAGCAGATCGCCCTCGAACGTGTCGCCGACCTCCTCGATCATGCAGCCGTCCCGGACCAGCGACGGCACCCAGAGCTGCTCGGACACCAGATGGTTCACGAGGTCACGGACCGTCCACTCCGTACAGGGCGTACCGTCCCCCCACTGATCGTCCCGGACGGCATGCACCCGTTCCCCGAACAGATCGAGCGCCTCGCCGTGCAGTCGGAGAAGCGGATGCGCAGGGGTGCCGTAGTCGTTCATGGCCTCGTCGCCGCCGTTCGTCGTTCAGACCGTCGGTGTCGTCGACGGTGTGACGGACCCCCGGTTGCGGGCCCCGTCACGGGTGCGCCCGGCCGCGACCGGGCGGCGTGGGTGGCGGCGCAGGTACTCGCCCTCCAGTTGCGCCATGCGGAGGTTGTGGACGCGCAGGGCGTCGTTCGATCCGTGCAGGAGCGTGTCGTGGCGCGTGCGGTGGATGGTCTCCAGCTCTTTCATGAGCTGCTGGTCGTCGAGGCGACCCGGGTCGACTCCGGTCATGTGCTGCCCCACTCGTAGTGCCGGCCTGTGCCTGCGTGCGGACCCGTCGTCCGCCCGGGAGCACACGGTCCCGGGCGGCGTCCGGGAGGGAGCCATGGTTCTCGCGTTCCTTCAGTCCACTTTACGAACATCCGCCGCCGGGGGCCTACCGTGCCCGCTCCACCCGGCGCTCGTCCCACACCGGCTCGGATGTCTCCCGTACGCGCCCGTCGGACCCGAAGACGAGAAATCTATCGAACGAACGCGCGAACCAGCGGTCGTGGGTGACCGCGAGCACCGTGCCGTCGAAGGCCTCCAGCCCCTCCTGGAGGGCTTCCGCCGACTCCAGGTCGAGGTTGTCGGTGGGCTCGTCGAGGAGCAGCGCGGTGACTCCCCGCAACTCCAGGAGCAGGATCTGGAACCGGGCCTGCTGCCCGCCGGAGAGCCGGTCGAAGGGCTGCTCGGCCTGCCGGGTCAGCTCGTACCGGCGCAGCCGTGACATGGCGGCGCCCCGGTCCTGGGCGTGTTCGGTCCACAGAATGTCCAGCAGTGTGCGCCCCTCCAGCTCGGGGTGCGCGTGCGTCTGCGCGAAGTGCCCGGGTACGACCCTGGCGCCGAGCTTCCACAGGCCCGTGTGGGTCACGTCCTCGCCGGCGAGGAGGCGCAGGAAGTGGGACTTGCCGGAGCCGTTCGAACCGAGGACGGCGACCCGCTCGCCGTAGAAGACCTCCAGGTCGAAGGGTTTCATCAGGCCCTTCAGCTCAAGTCCCTCGCAGGTCACGGCCCTCACTCCGGTACGGCCGCCCTTGAGCCGCATGGTGATGTCCTGCTCGCGCGGCGGCTCCGGCGGCGGCCCGGCCTCCTCGAACTTGCGCAGCCGGGTCTGCGCCGCCGCGTACCGGGAGGCCATCTCATGGCTGACGGCGGCGGCCTGCCGGAGCGTCAGCACCAGCTTCTTCAGCTGGGCGTGCTTCTCGTCCCAGCGGCGCCGCAGCTCCTCGAACCGCTCGAACCGCTGCCGCCGGGCCTCGTGGTACGTGTCGAAACCGCCGCCGTGCACCCAGGCGTCGGCGCCCGCCGGTCCCGGCTCCACGCTGACGATCTTCTGGGCGCTGCGGGCCAGCAGTTCCCGGTCGTGCGAGACGAAGAGCACGGTCTTGCGGGTCTCCTTCAGCCGCTCCTCCAGCCAGCGTTTGCCGGGGACGTCGAGGTAGTTGTCCGGCTCGTCCAGGAGCAGCACCTGATCGTTGCCCCGCAGCAGCGCCTCCAGCACCAGCCGCTTCTGCTCACCTCCGGACAGCGTCCGCACCTGCCGCCACTGCGCCTTCTCGTACGGCACGCCGAGCGCGGCCATGGTGCAGATGTCCCACAGCGTCTCCGCCTCGTACCCGCGCACCTCGGCCCAGTCGGAGAGGGCCTGCGCGTAGGCGAGCTGGGCCGCCTCGTCGTCCACGGTCATGATCCCGTGCTCGGCGGCATCGACGGCCCGCGCCGCCTCCCGGATACCGGGCTGCGCGACGGACACCAGCAGGTCCCGCACGGTCGACTCGTCCCGTACGGACCCCACGAACTGCCGCATCACCCCGAGCCCGCCACTGACGGTGACCGACCCCCCGTGCGGCTTCAGCTCCCCCGAGATCAGCCGCAACAAGGTGGTCTTCCCGGCCCCATTGGGCCCCACCAGAGCGACAACGGCCCCTTCCCCCACCCGAAACGACACATCCCCGAGCAACACCCTTCCGTCGGGAAGGCAGTACTCCAGATGCGCGGCTTCAAGATGACCCATGGGCCGCATTGTGAAAGCCAGAGGCACACCAGAGCAAACCGGTTTCACCTACCGCCCCGGCTGCGGGCAACCGCGTCGCCGGGGCACCCGTCGTACCCGGCTGCGGGCAGTCATACCGCAGAGGCGACACCCATCCCAAAGAGAGCGGCACCCTGCACGCGCCGGTAAGCGAAACCCACCCCCGTCCAGCCACAGCCGCCGCGCACCCGTCCACCCCCGCGCGACCCGCACCAGCCGCCGGATCACCCGCCGCCAAGGACCCCACCCGACACGCCCCCCGGACAATGGGGTACTCGTGGACCCATGACCGCAGACGTCGATCTCACCGTCCGCCCCCCGGGCCACCACATCCTCAGGGACCGCTTCCTCGCCGCGGACACCCGCCTCTTCGACGCGGTGGCCACCCGCGACTGGCCCGGCGCCCACCCCATGCTGCCGAGGCTGAGCCGCGCCGCGAACCACGGCGTCCTCTGGTTCGCCGCGGCGGCGGCGATCGCCGCGACCAGAAGCCCCCGGGCCCGCCGGGCAGCCGCGAGGGGCATCGCCTCGCTCGCTGTGGCGTCCGCGACGATCAACACCCTCGGCAAGCGCTCGATCCGCCGCCCCCGCCCGGTCCTGGACAACGTCCCGCTGATGCGCCGGCTCAAGCGCCAGCCGATCACCACGTCGTTCCCGTCGGGTCACTCGGCGTCGGCCGCGGCCTTCGCGACGGGCGTGGCGCTGGAGTCCCGGGGCTGGGGCGCGGCGGTCGCCCCCCTGGCGGCGGGGGTCGCGCTGTCCCGGGTCTACACGGGCGTGCACTTCCCGAGCGACGTACTGGTCGGCGCCGCCCTGGGCGTGGGCGCCGCCTATGCCGTACGGGGCCTCGTACCGACCCGCGACCAGTTGCCGCCCCCCGGCCGCCCGCTCGCGGACGCGCCCGCGCTGCCGGACGGGGAGGGCCTGGTCGTCGTCGCCAACAGGGCGGCCGGAACGGCGGACCGGGTACGCGCCCTGTGCGACACGCTGCCCGGCGCGGAAACCGTGGAGTGCGAACCGGAGGATGTGAAGGCCGAGTTGGAGAAGGCGGCCGCGCATGCCCGGGTGCTCGGCGTGTGCGGCGGCGACGGCACGGTGAACGCCGCCGCCGAGGTGGCCCTGCGCCACGGCCTCCCCCTCGCCGTCCTCCCCGGCGGCAGCTACAACCACTTCGCGTACGACCTCGGCGTGGAGGACGCCCGCGATCTGAGCCGGGCCCTGCGCCGGGGCGAGGCCGTCCGCGTGGACCTCGGACACTTCGCGGCCGGTGAGACGGAGGGGCATTTCCTCAACACCTGCAGTCTGGGCGTCTATCCGGAGCTGGTGCGGGAACGGGAGCGCTGGGAGCGCAGGCTCGGCAGCTGGCCCGCCGGGGTGATCGCGACGCTGCGTGTCCTGCGGTCGGAGCGCCACCCGCTGCGGACCACGGTCGAGGGCCGCCCCCACCCGCTCTGGCTGCTCTTCGCCGGCAACGGCACCCACCACCGCCTGGGGCTCTCCCCGGCCCACCGCAACGACCTGGCCGACGGTCTGCTGGACGTCCGTGTCGTGCACGGTGGCCGCCGCCCGGGACTGCGGCTCCTGGCAGCGGCCGTCGCCGGTCCGCTGACCCGCTCCCCGGCCCACGCGGCCCTGCATGTGCAGCGGCTCCGGGTGCAGGGCCTCGCACCGGGCACCCCACTCGCGTACGACGGTGAAGTCACCGAAGTCGGGGGCGATCTGACGCTCCGCAAGCTCCCGGAGGCACTCACGGTCTACCGCCCGCTGCCCCTCCGCTGACCCACCGACGACCACGACCAGTCAGTCCACTATCCACTATTCAAGACGGCAGTCTCATTATCCGGTCGGACCGCGTACGGTTCGAGTACGGCGCCGCACCTCCTCCGGCACGGCGTCGTACTCGTACCTCGTACCGGAAGGGGAACGGTCATGTCGAAGGCACGGGAGACCGCCGTCTACACGCATGGGCACCACGAGTCGGTCCTGCGCTCGCACACCTGGCGGACGGCGGCCAACTCGGCGGCCTATCTCATCGGTTCGCTGAAGCCGCACATGAAGGTCCTGGACATCGGCTGCGGGCCCGGCACCATCACCGCCGACCTGGCCGCCCTGGTCCCGGACGGTCATGTCACCGGTGTCGACCACGCACCCGGCATCCTCGACCAGGCCCGCGCCACCGCCGCCGAACGGGGGCTGGAGAACGTCGACTTCGCGGTCGCGGACGTCCACGCGCTGGACTACCCGGACGACACGTTCTGCGTGGTCCACGCCCATCAGGTGCTCCAGCATGTGGGCGACCCGGTGCAGGCGCTGCGCGAGATGCACCGGGTGACCAAGCCGGGTGGTCTCATCGCCGTCCGCGATTCGGACTACGCGGCGATGACCTGGTTCCCCGAGGTGCCGGGCCTGGACGACTGGCAGGACCTCTACCAGCGGGTGGCCCGCGCCAACGGCGGCGAGCCGGACGCCGGACGGCGGCTGAAGTCCTGGGCGCTGACGGCCGGGCTCACCGACATCACCTGCACCTCCGCCACCTGGACCTACGCCACGGCCGAGGAGAGGGCCTGGTGGAGCGGCCTGTGGGCGGACCGCACGGTCGCCTCCGCGTACGCCGAGCGCGCCACCGAGGGCGGCCACGCGACACAGGGGCAGCTGCGGGAGATCGCGGAGGCCTGGCGGGAGTGGGGGCGGCGGGAGGACGGCTGGTTCGCCGTACTGCACGGGGAGATTCTCTGCCGGAAGCCTGCCTGAGACATCGATCGGCGGGGCCTCCCCCGTCCTGAGGCATCAGCCGCCGGGGCCGCCCCTGGGGAGCAGTGGTCCGAGCGGCCCGAGGTCCAGGTTCAGGTCCTCGGGTCGCAGCCCGTAGCGCTCGCGCAGCTCGGTCATGCGGTCGTCCAGCAGCATCAGGGTGAGCCCGATGCGCTCCTCCTGCTCCTCGGTGAGTTCACCGGTGTCGAAGCGGCGCACCGCCTGCCGTTCCATGAGCTGGCGGAGCAGTTCGACGACGGTCAGCACCAGTTTGACCAGGTCGCGCTCCACCGTGTCGGGTTCCAGTTCGAGACGGTGACGCCGGCCACCGCCGCCGCTGCCGGTCACTCGGGGCCTCCCCACGGTCGGTCGGCCCACGGTGCCGGCACCTGTTCGTTCACGGAGCTGATGAGGGCGTTGAGGTCGATACGGACGAGGTCGACGTCCGCGATCCGCAGGGTGAGATCACCGGTCACGACGACACCGCCCGCGAGCAGCCGGTCGAGGAGATCGACGAGGGCCACCTCACGGCGTTCCACGACGGTCACGGCCCATCACCCGCGTCCTCCACGGATTCCCCGTCGCCGAAGGGTTCCCCGCTGAAGGAATAGGCCGCCCAGGGCCCCGTCAGCTCCACTCGAAACCCCGCTTCCTCGCTCTTCGTACGGTCCACGAGTTCCACGAATTCCTCGGAGTGTTTACGGGGCACCAGATAGGAAGCGTTGAGCACATTGCGCCCCGGTTCACTGGAGAGCGCGGAATTCTGAGGTGCGTGCAGCCGGGAGTCCTCGGCGAATTCCGCGAGCGTCTCGTGCAGTCGGTGCGAGAAACGCTCGGCCTTCTCCCACATCTCGTCGTGGGCCCGATGGCTGCGGCGCCGCTGCCGCAGATAGTCGCGTCCGCCGAGGGCCTTCGCCGGTTCCGGTTCCGGTTCCGGTTCCGGGGACGGCCGCTCGGCCTCCCGCGGGTCCAGGTACACCTTGACGCCCCACTCCACCCGGCCCGCCAGCCGGTCCAGGGTCTGCCTGAAGCCCTCCTCGCGGGCCTCCAGCATCACGCGTACCCCGCTGTCGTCGTGGAAGACCGTGGCGAGCCTGAGCGGCAGGGGTGTGGTGACGACGGTGAGGGCGTCGATCACGCTCTGGTGGGCGCGGGCGGTCTCGGTCAGCCAGTCCAGGTCCTCCAGATGGTCGCGCAGCGGCTGCTCGGCGAAGTCGCGCTCCGGTACCTCGCTGACGACCGCGATCAGATCGTGGTGGCGCAGCAGCCGGGGCGGGGCGCCCGCGACCCCGGTGAGCTGGCGTTGGAGGGCCGCGTCGAAGGGGCGGCAGACGGCGTACACGTAGCGCAGTCCGGTCATCGGTGCTCCTCTCTGGCGCGGCCGCCCTCGACGGCCCGTTCCGGCTCCCGCCCCCGCCGGTATTCCCCGTCGTCCAGCTCGGCGAGCCGGGCACGCAACTCGGCGTTCTCACGGGTGAGTTCGTCGCGGCGGGCGTGGGAGGACAGGGCCGGGTCGGTCTCCCACCAGTCGATGCCCATCTCCTTCGCCTTGTCGACGGAGGCGACGATAAGGCGCAGCTTGACGGTGAGCAGTTCGATGTCGAGCAGATTGATGCGGATGTCGCCCGCGATCACGATGCCCTTGTCGAGTACGCGTTCCAGGATGTCGGCCAGGTTGGCGCTGTTGCCCCCGCCGTACGGCTCGGGGACTCGGCTGGGGAAAGTCATCGTCGGCTCCCGCCCACGGCGGCCCGTTCCTCGTCCTCATCCTCGTACGGTTCCTCGCCGCTGTCCTCCCCGGCGTCGTCCTCCGCTTCGTACTCGTCCTCGGGCTCTTCCCCGCCCTCGTCGTACTCGTCCTCGGCCTCGCCCTCGTCGTCCTCGGGCTCGTCCCGGTACTCGTCGTCCTCATCCTCGTATGCGTCGGGCTCCGGCTCCTCCTCGTCGGCGTATTCCTCGTCCGCCTCGTCCGCCTCGTCCTCGGGTCCCTCGTTCTCGGGTGTCTCCTGCTGTTCCTCCTCCGCGAGGGCGTCCTCGTGGGTCTGTACGACCTCGCCGTCGCGGATCTCGCCGCGCCAGCTGTCCTCGGCCTCGCCCTTCAGGGTGATGAAGCGGGCGTAGTTCTTGAGGTCGAGTCGGGCCCGGCGGCCCTGGGCACGCCAGATGTTGCCCGTCTTCTCGAACAGGCCCGACGGGTAGTACTCCATGGTCAGCAGGACCCTGGTGAGGTCGTCCGTGATGCGGTGGAAGGTGACGGCGCCCTTCGTGGTGCCCTTGGCGCCCTCCGAGGTCCAGGTGATCCGCTGATCGGGCACCTGTTCGGTGGTGTGGGCCTTCCAGCTGCGGCTGGACCAGAAGATCTTCAGCTGCCAGTCGGAGTGGGTGTCGTCGGCGCGGTTCGCGCTCTTGACGCCCTTGGCGAAGGTGCTGAAGTCCTGGTACTGGGTCCACTGGTCGTAGGCGGTGCGCAGGGGTACGCCGACGTCGATCGACTCGATGATCACCGTGGGTTTGTTGCCGGCGGCGCGCTTGTTCTTGCCCTTGCCGCCGCCGAGGTTCTTGAGCGCGCCGAGGACGTTCTCCTTGGCTCGGCCCGCGCCGGCCTCCAGGGTGGCGCGCAGGGGGCCCTTGCCCTCGGCGAGCTTGCGTCCGCCGTCGCGGGCGAGCCGGGCGAAGCCGGGGCTGTTGCCCTCGGCGATGTCGTTGAGCTTGACGGTAGTCTCGCCGAGTTTGCGGCCGGCGCCGGCCAGGAGGCGCTGGGCCTGGGCGGCCAGATAGTCGCGGGCCTCCTGCTTGAGGTGGTCCATGGCGGGGCTGTGGGCCAGATCGGTGAGGGGGGTGGACTTGGCGGTGTCCCCGACGCCGTCGGTGGCGGCGGCCGCGCTTCCCACGCCCTTCGTGGCCTTCTCGGTGGTGCGTCCCAGGGTCTCAGTCATCGCCGCCGCCTCCCTTCGTGGCCCTTGAGCGGGTGGGCTTGCGGGTGGGCTTCTTGGTGGGGGCCTTCTTCGTGGTGGTCTTGCGTGCGGCCTTCTTGGCGGGGCCGGCGGTCTTCTTGGCGGCCGCCTTCTTCACGGGTCGCCTGCGCGATGCCTCCGGCTGGGCCTCGGGCTCGGGCTCGGGCTCGTCGTGGTCGGCCTTCGTTTCCTCGCCCCCGCCGCCCCTACCCGTCCCATCCTCGGGGCTCCGCCCCGGACCCCGCTCCTCAAACGCCGGAGGGGCTGATTTTTCGCCCCGCCCCGGACCCCGCTCCTCAGACGTTGGAGGGGCTGATTTTTCGCCCCGCCCCGCGCCCCGCTCCTCAGACGTTGGAGGGGCTGATTTTTCGCCCCGCCCCGCGTCTCGCTCCTCAGACGCCGGAGGGGCTGATTTTTGGCCCCGCTCCTCAGGCGTCGGCGAGGCCGGCTCTTCGGGCCGCTGCGCGTTCTCCGGAAGGGTGGCGGAGAGTTGGTCGTGGAGTTGGGTCGTGCGGTTGTGGAGGCGGTCGGCCAGGGATTCGGCCTGGCGTTCGACCAGGGCGCCGGAGGCTGCCTGGCCCACGCCGCGCAGGTCCTGGCGCAGCTGGTCGCCGATCTCCTTGAACTGCGGGTTGTCCCGCAGTTGCTGTTGCACCAGGTCCGCGAGCATCCGCGGGCTCAGCCGCATCCGCTTGCCGGCCACCAGGCTGCCCACGGCGAAGGCGAGTTTCATCTTCTTGGTACGCCCGAGGACGTACCCGGCCCCGATCGCGAGGCCCAGTCCCAGTCGGTTCATGCTGTCGTCGTCCCGTCGCCCATCGGTGTCCCCGCGCTCCTGCGCAGGCTGGTCTCCAGCCGGTCCAGGAGGTCGTCCTCCACTCGGTCGAACTCCTCCTCGTCGATCTCGCCCGCCTCCAGCCGTTGCTCCAGTCGGGCGAGTTCGGAGCGGACGGCGGCCGGGTCGTAGTACCGGCGCTCGGCCTCGGCGAGCACCTGCCGCACGGTCCAGAGGCTGCCGCGCACCGGTGCGAACGGCAGCAGCAGCACCTCGCTGATCAGTCCCATGTGCTCGTCCTGGTGGTTGTTCTGGTGGTTGTGGTTGTGGTTGTCCGGGTGGTTGGCCTGGTGCTCCGCCCCTCGATCAGTGCGTTGTCGCCGCCGGGCGTGACGGGCCCGGTTCGACGAAGCTGTACGGCGGCAGCGGGCCGTTGACCCGTAGCTCCATGTGCGGATGGCTCTTGCGGAGCTCGTCCACGGCGGCCAGGAACGGCTCGGCCGACTCCCGGTCCACCAGGAACGACAGATTGGCCAGCCAGCCGGTGGACTCGGGGCCCGCGCTGGTGTCCTCGGCGGCCGCTTCCAGCGCCCGCTGCAGTTCCATCGCGTCCTCGGCCTCGCGGGCCTGGATGGCGGAGACCACCAGCTCGCCGAGCCTCAGCCGGTCCTCGTAGGTGCCGCCTCCGGCCTGCCGATTGGCCTCGGTGAGGGCGCGCAGTTCGCTGTTCTCGCCCATCACACGGTGCAGCACGGCCTCCTCGTGGTGGCTGGCCTTGACGTTGTACTCGACCTTGCCGTCGAGGGTGTCCAGCCGTTCCCGGTAGTGCTCGGCCCGTTCGGTGAGCACCCCGGTGACGGCCGCGTCGTCGGGGGCGACGCTGCCGAACCGCATGGGCAGCACGGGGCCGCCCGCGCCGGTCTCGCTGAGGACGTTCTGATGGGCGAGCAGATCCCTGCGCTTGGGGCGCAGCCCCTCGGGGGTGTCACTGACGATCGCCGCCAGTTCGCCCTCCTCCAGGACGCGCACCGGGCACGGCGGGTCGCCGACGCCGCCCATGCCCTTGGGGAGCGCGGGGTGCGAGCTGGCGGCGATGCCGTAGACGTAGGTGCTCACTCCGACTCCTCCCTCTCCCTCTTGCGTGCGCTCGTGGCCTTGCGTGCCCTCGGCCGCTCCTCGGCATGGCCGTTGTCACGGGCCTGCCGGAAGGCGTCGGAGATCGTCTCGGCGGCGCCGGACAGCGCCCCCTTGGACTTGCCCCGCGCGCCGGACTCGGTGATCTCACCGACCATGTCGGGCAGACCCGGGGACTTGCGGGGCCCGGCCTCCAGGTCGAGCCGGTTGCACGCCTCGGCGAAGCGCAGATAGGTGTCGACGCTGGCGACGACGACCCGGACGTCGATCTTCAGGATCTCTATGCCGACCAGGGAGACCCGCACGAACGCGTCGATGACGAGCCCCCTGTCGAGGATGAGTTCCAGGACGTCGTACAGGCCGCTGGAGCCACCACCGCCGCTGGACTGCTGTGCCGGGACTACGGTCATACCGACCGGTCCTCCTTGTCTGGCTTATCTGGCTTATCTGGCTTATCTGGCTTGTCTGCTGAGAGCTGGGTCTGTGGATGCCGGGTCCGCCGGTGTGGAGGTGCGGCCTAGTGACCGCCACGGGGGTGGGGGTCGGCCCGCCCTCGTTCGTAGCGGCGGACGCGCCGGTAGCCGGTGAGGTCGCCCTCGGGGTCGAGTTCCACCCGGTAGCTCGCCATCAGGCTCATCGTGTCGGGCACCTTGGCCAGCTCCAGGACCTCGACCTCCAAGGTCCAGCCGTCCTCGTCCTGCTCGAAGGACGACACGGACTCGGGCGCCATGCCGGTCAGCTCCGCGAGCTGCGTACGCGCGTGTCGCAGCACCTCCATGGGGCTGGGCCGGCCGGCCGCCGACGACGCGGATCCACGTCGCGATGCCGCGCCGGAGGTCCGGGATTTCGGGTCGTTGGATGTGTTCGACATGGCCACCTCGCCCCTCCGAGTGGCCCCGCTGACGTGGGCCAAACCCTTCAGGTCGGCCATGTCTCGGTCCGTGCGTGCCGGGGGCTCAGTCGCTGCGCCCGGTGAGCCTGCGCCTGGCCGGGCCGAGGGCGCGGGCCCGGGCAGGCAGTCCGGCCCAGGGCTTGATGCGGGCCTGTTCGACGGCGTCGGCCAAAGTCCAGCGGCGGGCGTCGACAGCCGGGTCGTCCACCTGCTCCCAGGTGAGCGGGGTGGCCACGGGGGCGCCGGGCCGCGCGCGTACGGAGAAGGGGGCGACGGCGGTCTGGGCGTAGGCGTTGCGCTGGACGTCGAGGTAGAGCCGGTCGCCGCGGTCCTTCTTGCGGGCGGCGGATGGGGGTGCCCCCGCGCGAGCGAAGCCGAGCGTGGGGGACAGCCGCTCGGGGGCGGCCCGGACGAGTTCCTCGGCGATCTCCCGGGCGAAGTCGCGTACGGCGTCGAAGTCGTCGTCGCCGGTGAGCGGTACGACGACATGCAGGCCCCGGGAGCCGGTGGTCATCGGCGCGGACGGCAGCTCCAGCTCGTCCAGCAGTGCCCTGGAGTCCCGGGCTGCCCGCCTGACCTGGTCGAAGTCGTCCTCGGCCGGGTCGAGGTCGAGGACCAGGCGGTCGGGGCGGTCGAGGTCGCCGACCCGGGAGAGCCAGCGGTGGAGGGTCACACACGCCTGGTCGGCGAGATAGACGAGGGTGGCGGTGTCCTCGCACAGCGGGTGGACGACCGTGCCGCCCTCCTTGGCCACCTCGACCCGGTCGATCCACTCGGGGTAGTGCTCAGGGGTGTTCTTCTGCATGAACATGGGGCCGTCGAGGCCGTCGGGGTGCCGTTCCAGCATCAGCGGGCGCCCGCGCAGATGGGGCAGCATGAACGGGGCGACGGCACGGTAGTACGCGACGAGGTCGCCCTTGGTGTACTCTTCGCCGCCACCGCCGTGGCCGTCGGCGGGGAACAGCACCTTCCCGGGCCGGTGGATCTCGACGGTACGGCGGCCCGCCTGCACGCTGCGCGCGGTGGCCATGGCTCGGCTCCCTTCAAGGCCGTACGGCTCAGGGCACGACAGCGTGCTCCACCAGCAGTCGCCCGGCGGCGGCGATCGCCTCCGCGTCGATGCCCGCCTCCCGCAGCTGCTCCTCGGGGGTGGCCGAGCCCGGCATCGCGCGGACGGCGAGCCGGACCAGCCGGGGCACCGGGCGGCCGTCGAGGAAGGCGTCGAGGACCGCGTCGCCGAGGCCGCCCTCCTCGTGGTGGTCCTCCACGGTGAGCAGACAGCCGGTGTCCTCGGCGGCCTCGCGCATGGTGCGGCGGTCGACGGGCTTGACCGAGTACAGGTCGATCACCCGGATCTGGATGCCCTCGGCGTCCAGCGCCTCGGCGGCCTTCAGCGCCTCGTGGACGGTGATCCCGGCCGCGACGACGGTGAGCCGGTCGGTGTCCGAGGCCAGCAGCACCTTGCTGCCGCCGACCGGGAACTCCTCGGTCGCGCTGTAGATGACGGGCGTGGCGCCCCTGGTCGTACGCAGATAGCGGACGCCGTCGAGGCCCGCCATCGCGCCGACGAGCTTGGCGGTCTGGTTGGCGTCGCACGGGTACAGCACGGTCGAGCCGTGCACCGCGCGCATCATCGCCAGATCCTCCAGGCCCATCTGCGAGGGCCCGTCCTGGCCGATGGAG
Source organism: Streptomyces sp. NPDC002643 (assembly GCF_053592555.1). Taxonomy (NCBI): domain Bacteria; kingdom Bacillati; phylum Actinomycetota; class Actinomycetes; order Kitasatosporales; family Streptomycetaceae; genus Streptomyces; species Streptomyces sp. NPDC002643. The sequence goes on along the minus strand of NZ_JBSFVY010000018.1, from coordinate 205,688 downwards.
ACCCCGGCGTGCGAGCCGACGAGGTTGATCCCGGCCCCGCCGATCGAGGCCATACGGATGAAGTCATGGGCGCGGGTCAGGAAGGCGGCGAACGTGGAGGCGTACGGCACCCACTCGCGTGCCGCGAACCCCACGGCGGCGGCGACCAGTTGCTGTTCGGCGATGTAGCACTCGAAGAAGCGGTCGGGGTGTTCCTTGGCGAAGAACTCGGCGCGCGTGGAGTCGCTCACCTCGCCGTCGAGCGCGACGATGTCCTCGCGCGCGGTACCGAGCGCGGCGAGCGCCTGCCCGAAGGCGTCACGGGTGGCGACCTCCTCGCCGATGTCATGGCGCGGCAGATCGAGGTGCCCGCTGCGTACGGCGTGCAACAGCCGTGCCGGAGGCGGCGGTTGGACCTCCACGCGGATGTCGCGGATGCCGCCCAGCTCGGCGATGGCCTCCTCCGGTTCCTTGAGCGGCTTGCCGTGCAGCCCCTCGCGGTCCTGGACGCCCTCGACGCCCTTGCCCTTGAGGGTGCGGGCGAGGATCACGGTCGGCTGGCCCCTGGTGGACGCGGCCTCGCCGTACGCGCGGTCGACGGCGTCCACGTCGTGGCCGTCGATCTCGATGGTGTGCCAGCCGAAGGCGGCGAAGCGGCGGGCGTAGGCGTCCAGGTCGTGGCCGTGCCGGGTGGGCCCGCGCTGGCCGAGCCGGTTGACGTCCACGATCGCGGTGAGATTGTCGAGGTGCTCGTACGCGGCGTGCTCGACGGCCTCCCACACCGAGCCCTCGGCGAGTTCGCTGTCCCCGCACAGCACCCACACCCGGTAGCCGGTACGGTCCAGCCGCTTCCCGGCCAGCGCGATGCCGACGCCGACGGGCAGTCCCTGGCCCAGCGAGCCGGTGGCCGTCTCCACCCAGGGCAGCCGCCGGGGCGTCGGATGCCCTTCGAGCCGGCCGGCGAGCCTGCGGAAGGTCAGCAGTTCGGTCTCGTTGATGGCGCCGGCGGCCCGGTACACGGAGTACAGCAGTGGTGAGGCATGGCCCTTGGAGAGCACGAAGCGGTCGTTGCCGGGGTGCCGGGGCCGGTCGAAGTCGTAGCGCAGATGCTTGGCGAGCAGTACCGCCATCAGCTCGGCGGCCGACATGGACGAGGTGGGGTGCCCGGAACCGGCGGCGGCCGAGGCCCGTACGCTGTCGACCCTCAACTGCTGGGCCAGTTCGGTGAGTTGACGGCTGGTCATGAGTCTCCTTCCGTACCCTTTCCGGGCTTGCGCTTCGCCGGGGACGGCGGGGTCGGGTCCTGTCGCGCGGCGCTCGTCCTCTGCGGTCCGCCCCCGACCCGCGCCAGCTCGGGTGACGCCGTGTCCAACGGCACCGACCAGGACCGTACGAGGCCCAACTGGACGCCCTGGCGCGGCAGTGCGGCGTCCAGCAGCCAGTCGGCGGCGACGCGGACGCGGTTGCCGGGCATGGCGGCGAGATGGTAGCCGCGGGTGACGGCTCCGGCGGCGATCCCGGACAGGGGTACGCCGAGAGGGTCGGCGGCGGCCTTGATGCCGCCGAGGTCGACGACGAAGCCCAGGTCGCGGTGGCGGTAGGGGCGGGGCTCGCCCCAGCCGAGGGAGGCGATGACATTGAGGGCCGCCGTCCTGCCCTGCCGCCAGGCATGTTGGGCGGTCATCGGCGTGTACTCACCGGGTTTGGTCAGATCTGGTACGGCGGCGGCGTCCCCGCAGACGAACACCTCGGGCCTGCCGGGCACCCGCAGCGTGGGCTCGACCAGCACCCGGCCGTGCTCCATGGCCAGCCCGAGCGACTCGGCGAGCGGATCGGGCCGTACGCCCACACACCACACCAGGGTGCGGGTGTCGACGAACTCCCCGTCGGACAACAGCACCCCGTCCGTGGTCGCCTCCTTCACGGAGGTCTCCGTCCGCACCTCCACGCCCCGCCGCCGCAGTACGCGGTCGGCGGTCGCGGACAGCTTCCCGTCCATCTCCGGCAGCACCCGCTCGGCGATGTCGAGCAGCAGCCAGCGGGGCCGTACACCCTGCCGGAGCGGCTGTTTGCGGATCAGCGCGTCGGTGAACAGCTTGCCGTGGGCCGCGACCTCGGTCCCCGTGTATCCGGCGCCGACCACCACGAACGTGCAGCGAGCCCGGCAGCTCGCGGGGTCCTCCGCACCGGCGGCCAGCTCCACCTGACGGGTCACGTGGTCCCGCAGATACAGCGCCTCCGGCAGCCCGCGGAAGCCGTGCGCGTGCTCGGCGACACCGGGGATCGGCAGCAGCTTGTTGACGCTGCCGGCGGCGAGGACGAGCCGGTCGTACGTCAGGGTCCCGACACCGCCCTCGGGGTCGGAGTACCGCACGGTACGGGCGTCGAGGTCGATGCCGTCGGCCTGCGCCTCGCCGAGCACCAGCCGCACTCCGGGCAGGGTGCCGGTGAGCGAGACGGTGACCCGGCGCGGCTCCAGGATGCCGGCGGCGACCTGGGGCAGCAGCGGTAGATACAGGAAGTAGTCGGTGGGGTTGAGCAGGGTGATCTCGGCCCGGTGCCGGGTCAGCCGCGCCAGGGTGCGGGCGGCACGGTAACCGGCGAAGCCGGCACCGACGATCACGATGCGGGGTCGACTCACGGTGCGCCTCCGACGGGTCGCGCGACAGGGCTCGGCCTGTGCGGCATACGGACCTTCCGCGTCCCCCCCGACCGGGGTGGCCAAACCCCACGAACGGGGCTGATCGAAACGGCGTACGACGCCCGCGCGTCCGTGGTTTCCACTGTGGCCCCCGGGTACTCGGACGGCGACCCGACCCTCGCGGAGGTGCCCCCCATGCCCGAGTACGGCTATTTCCTGGCGACCGAGGAGTTCGGTCCCGCGGAGTTGATCGAGCAGGCGAGGAGGGCGGAGCAGGCCGGGTTCGAGTGTCTGTGGATCTCGGACCACTACCACCCGTGGAACGACGCGCAGGGCCACAGTCCCTTCGTGTGGTCGGTGATCGGCGCCCTGTCGGAGGCCGTGTCCCTGCCCATCGAGACGGCGGTGACCTGCCCGACCGTGCGGATTCACCCGGCGGTGGTGGCGCAGGCGGCGGCGACGAGCGCGGTGATGACCGGCGGCCGGTTCCGGCTCGGCGTCGGCTCCGGCGAGGCGCTCAACGAGCACGTCCTCGGCACGCGTTGGCCCCCGGCGGACGTCCGGCTGGAGATGCTGGAGGAGTCCGTGCAGATCATGCGGCGGCTGTTCACCGGCGAGGAGGTCACCCACCACGGCACGCACTACACCGTGGAGAACGCCCGCCTCTACACGGTCCCCGACGAGCCGGTGCCCATCGACATCTCCGGTTTCGGCCCCAAGGCCACCGGGCTCGCCGCGCGGGTCGCCGACGGCTACATCACCATGGGGCCGGACGAGGAGCTGGTGACCCAGTACCGCAAGGGGGGCGGCGGCAACGGGCTGGTCAGCGGTGGTCTCAAGGTGTGCTGGGGCCACGACCGCGAAGCCGCCGTCCGCACCGTGCACCGCCTCTGGTCCAACCAGCTCCTGCCCGGCGAGATGGCCCAGATCCTCCCCACACCGAGCCACTTCGAACAGCTGCGGCCCCTGGTCACGGAGGAGATGGTCAGTGAGAACACCCTCTGCGGCGACGACATCGACGCCCATGTCTCCGCCCTGACCGCCTTCGCCGACGCCGGCTTCGACCGCGTCTTCATCAGCCAGATCGGCCCCGGCCAACAGGGTTTCTTCGACTTCTACCGCACGAAGGTGCTACCGCGCCTCAGGGAGCGCTAGGGCTCAGGCCTCAGGGAGCGCCAGGGCTCCGCGCGCCTCGGGGAGCACCAGGGGGCACGGAGGCCGTGAGTCCAGGGGGCAGGGAGGCTGTCAGTCCGCCCTCCACAAGGCTATTTCCTCCGTCGGCCCTCTTCCCGCCGCGAAGGCGACCGGCCCAGGCGGCGCAGTCCGGCGGTCGTCGCGGCGGCCAGCCCTCCGAGCAGCAAGCCCGCGCCGACGCGGTTCCGGTTGCGGGAGGCCCACTGCTGGCGGCTCATCGGCAGTGCCTCCGCGTCGAAACGGCCATGCGCCCCGAAGTCACGCCCATGGGGCCCGTCCGCGGGGCTCCACAGATTCCCCTGGCCGTCATAGCCGTGGTAGGACACCCATGCCTGTCGGCCCCCCTTGTCCTGCTGGGACTTGTCCCGCTGGGACTCGAACGCCGTGCGGGCCAGGTACCGGTCGATCAGGCCCGGCACCAGCGCGTTCACGAGCAGTGTCGCAACCGTCGGTCCGCCCACCCAGTACTCCCGGCGCCGCCCGTGCCCGGCCGCGTGGACGATCGCGCGGGCCGCGACCTCCGGCTGGTAGACGGGGGCGACGGGCCGCGCCCGCCCCGGCAGTCGGCTCAACACCCAGTCGAACTGGGGCGTGTTGACGGCCGGCAGCTGCACCATCGTCGTCCGCACCCGCGAACCCTGGTGCAACAACTCGCACCGCAACGCCTCGTTGAAGCCCTGGATGGCGTGCTTGGCCCCGCAATACGCGGACTGCAGCGGAATCCCGCGATACGCGAGCGCCGAGCCGACCTGGACGATCGTGCCGCGGTCGCCCGGCAGCATATGCCGCAGCGCCGCGCGCGTCCCGAACACATAGCCGAGGTACGTCACTTCGGTGACCCGCCGGAACTCGTCGGGAGAGATGTCGACGAACGGCGCGAAGATCCCGGCAAACGCGTTGTTGACCCAGACGTCGATGTGTCCGAAGGCGTCGACGACCTGCTGCGCCGCGTCCTCGACCGCTTTGGCGTCGGCCACGTCGACGGGGACGACGAGCGCCTCGCCCCCGGCGCGTTCCACCTCGTCGGCCGCCGCCGCGAGCCCCTCACGCCCCCGCGCGAGCAACGCGACCCGGTCACCGCGGGCGGCGAACGCCAGGGCCGTGGCCCGACCGACGCCTCCGCTGGCCCCGGTCACCACCACGACCCTGCGGCGGTGCGACCCCATGGCCCTGTCCATCGCTCACCGCGCCCGGTGGTGCGGTGCCTCGGGGTCGGCACCGGACGGCGGGGTCCCACCGGCGCTCCCGGGCCCGGTTCCGCCCGGCGCACCGATCCCACCGGGGGCGACGGGGGGCACCGGCGGATACCCGGTCGGTGCCGTCGCACCCGGCGGCATCCCCGGCGCCGTACCGGCAGAGCCGGCCGTACCACCGGCCGTCCGCGCGTGCCCCGCCGCCGTCTCCGCCTCGCGTTCAGGGGTGGGCCGGGTCGCCGAGGGCCGCGCCGCGCCCCTCAGGGCATAGGCGACCACACCGAGCACCACGGCGGTGATCAGCGCGGCGGCCCAGTCGGGCAGGCCCAGCGCGAGCAGCAGTCCGAGGGTGAGCGCCAGGGCGGCGCCCGCGTACAGGGCGACGGCACCGGACGCGGCGTACAGCGCGGCCGTACGGCGCTGCCTACGGGTCTGCTGCCGCAGCTCGTCCCGCACGGTCTCCCGTGCCACCAGCGCCAGCTCGTCCACCAGCCCCTTGTCCAGGTGTTCCAGATGATCCAAACGGTCCATGGCCGCCGGGTACCCGGGCCCCCGCCCCCGTAACGCCGCATCTCCTCACGATCCGACCATCCCGAACCCGTCGAAACGATCTCTTCCGGTGCCGGCCCCAACTAGGCTCGTACACATGGAGATTCTCGGAACCACGCTCCGTATCTGCGTCGAGGACCTGGAGGCCGCGGTCCCGTTCTACGAGAGACTCTCGGGCGGGCCGGCGATGCGCTTCGAGCGCGGTGGTGTCCAGGTCGCCGCCGTCGGCTGCTTCCTGCTGATGAGCGGTCCGGAGGCCGAGCTGGAGGTCCTGCGGAAGGTCACCGCCACCATCGCGGTCAAGGACGTCGACGAGGCGCACCAGGTCCTCACCGACTCCGGCGCCCGCGTCCTGGCGGGCCCGGTGCCGACCCCGGTGGGCCGCAATCTGATCGCGGTCCACCCGGACGGCTCGGTCTACGAGTACGCGGACCGCCGCACGACCGGGTGACCCCGGACGGGGACCGGCTTCGGCGGTCGCGCGGCGCGTGCTGTCACCTCCACGCCCCGGCCGCCGCTCACCTCGACGTCCGAGGTCCCCGCATCTCCGCCGTGAGCGCCCAGCGCTGGTGGTCCCGCCAGGCCCCGTCGATGAACAGGAAGTCCGGCGAGAACCCCTCCAGCCGGAACCCGCATGTGCGGGCCAGCGCGATGGAGGCGGCGTTGCCCGGCTGCACATTGATCTCCAGCCGGTGCAGCCCCATCGCCCCGAAGGCGTGGTCGACGACGAGTCCGAGGCCCTCCGCCATCAGCCCCCGCCCGGCGGCGTGCGCGAAGGCACCGTAGCCGAGGGCGCCGCACTGGAAGCCGCCCTCGACGATGTTGTTGATGTTGATGAACCCGGCGATGCCCCCGTCGTCCAGTTCGCACACCAGGAACCCGGCCTTCGTCGGGTCCTCGATCAGCCGCCCCGCGTACGCGGCGTAGGCGACCGGTGTGACCGGCGGGAACAGCCACGGCTGGTGCAGCGCCTTGCTCTCGCGCGCCCGCGCGGTGAACTCGGCGCCGTCCTCAAGTGTGAAAGGCCGTATGCCCACGCGCGGGCCCTCGGCGAGATAGCGCACGTTCTCCGACATCCGGCCACACTACGTCCGCGCCGATGTCACCGGCGCCGCTTCATGAAGTACGCCCCGCACAGCGCCCCGATGACCGCCGTGCCGAGCAGGGCCAGCCACAGCGGCATGGTGACCTCGGGGATCAGCAGTCTGATCTCCGTGCTCCGGGTGTTCTCGAAGATGAAGACAAGACCGAGCACCGCGAGCACACCGAAGGTGGCCCTGCCGGGCGTCAGCAGATCGCCCCACGCCTGACGCCCCCGCGCCCTGCCCCTGCCCCTGCCCCTGTCCGTCGCCGTCGTCTTCGGACTCATACCACCAGCATGGACCTCGCGGGCGGACCACGCCCGGTGGACGGTTCGATCACGGGCCGACGACGCCCGGCGGAGGGTTCGGTGATCGGCCCGGCGTCAGCGCAGCGCCGGCTCGTCCAGGGTCAAGGTGCCCTCCTCCGCGTCGAGTTCGGCCTCCACCCCGAACGGGATGGTCAGGGCGCCCTCGCCGTGCCCGAAACCGAACTCCTCCACCATGGGCACTCCGAGGTGACCGAGACGGTCGACGAGCAGCGCGCGCACCTCTTCGTACGGGTCGCACTGGGCCCATGAGCCGAGGAGGATTCCGGCGACGCCGTCGAGCCAGCCGGCCCGGAGGAGCTGGGTGAGATAGCGGTCGAGACGGTAGGTCTCCTCGCCGACGTCCTCCAGGCAGAGCAGGGCGCCCCGGGCGGAGCGGCGGGCGTGCGGGCCGCCCGCTTCGGCGGCGAGGAGGCAGAGGCAGCCGCCGATGACCACGCCTCGGGCGCGCCCCGGGACCAGGGCGGCGCTTCCTTCGCCCGCAGTGATCGTCCGTACGGACTCGGGGTCGAAGAGGGTGGCCTTCAGATGGTCCTGGGCCCTGCCGTTCTTGAGGAAGTCGACCCCGGCGGCCATCGGACCGTGCAGGGTGACCAGCCCGGCGCGCACGGCGAAGGCCTCGTGGAGGGCGGTGATGTCGCTGAAGCCGATCAGCGGCTTGGGCCGTGCCGCCCGGATCGCGTCCCAGTCGAGGAGGTCGACCATCCGCTGCACGCCGTAGCCGCCGCGTGCGCACAGCACCGCGTCCACGGACGGGTCGCACCAGGCGGCCTGGAAGTCGGCGGCCCGGTCGGCGTCCGTACCCGCGAGGTAGTCGAAGCCGGGGTGCCGGTCCAGCGTGTGCGGTCCGACGACGGGGTCCAGGTCCCAGCCGCGCAGAATGTCCAGCCCCGCGCTGAGCCGCTCCTCGGGCACGGGCCCGCTGGGCGCGACGACGGCCACACGGGCGCCGGGGGTGAGCCGGGCGGGCCGGGTCAGGGCGGCCACGGTGGGACGGGGGTGCGAGGGTGTCGTGGTCACTTGGTGAGCTCCAAGGTAGGGATTCCCGGAGGATTCAACCCGAAGACCTGCGCGTACAGCGACAGCTCGGCCTCCAGGACCCTCACCATCGTCTCCGCACGCCGGAATCCGTGCCCCTCCCCCTCGAAGGCGATGTACGCGTACGGCACCTTCCGGCCCTCCATCCTGGCCAGGAACCGTTCGCACTGCGTGGGCGGACAGATCACGTCGTCGAGGCCCTGCAACAGCAGGAACGGCGCGGTGATCCGGTCGGCGTGCTCGGCGGGCGACCGCTCCGCGTACCGCATCGGCACCTCGGCCAGCGGGCCGACCAGGCTCTCCAGATACTGGGATTCGAAGTCGTGCGTTTCCCCCGATCCCCAGTTCGTGAGGTCGAGGATCGGGTACAGGATCGTTCCGCAGGCGTAGACATCGGTGGTGGTGAGGGAGACCGCCGAGGTCCAGCCGCCCGCGCTGCCGCCCCGGATGGCGAGTCTGGTGCGGTCGGCGGTGCCCTCGTCGGCGAGGGCGTGCGCGACGGCCGCGCAGTCCTCGACGTCGACGACACCCCACTGCTCCCGCAGCCGGTTGCGGTACTCGCGCCCGTAGCCGGCGGACCCCCCGTAGTTGACCTCGGCGACGCCGATGCCGCGCGAGGTGAAGTAGGCGATGGCCAGGTCGAGGACGAGGGGCGCCCGGCTGGTGGGTCCGCCGTGGGCCCAGACGATGTACGGCGGCAGTTCGGTGCCGGGGGCGACGTGGTCGGGGTGGTGCGGCGGGTAGATGTGCGCGTGGATCTCGCGTCCGGCGGGGCCGAGGAAGGTGCGGATCTGGGGTTCCGGGTAGTACGCGGGGTCCACCGGGTCGTCGTGCGCGGCGCCGATCACCCGGGCCTCGCCGCTGCCCGCGTCCAGTTCGACCACCTCGTAGGCGCTGCGCGGGCTGGCGCCGATGGCGAGGACCCGGCCGCCGTGCACGGCGAGGGTGGGGGCGAACTCGGTCCAGGGGCCGGCCGTGTCCATGACCTGGCCGGTCTCCGGGTCGAGGATGCCGAGGGCGGTGGCGCCCCGGCCGTGGACGACGGCGATCGTCCCGTCGTCCAGCAGCGCGAACCAGCGCCAGCCGATCTTCCACAGCGGCCCGCCGAACTCCTCCTCGCGGGCGCACAGGGCCGTACGCGTGCCGTCGGGGTCGCGGCGGTAGAGGTTCCAGTAGCCGGTGCGGTCGCCGGCGAAGACCAACGCGCCGTCGGCGTCCCATTCGGCCTGGGCGATCGACTCGTCCGGGCCGCCCTCGACGGTCCGGGCGTCACGGAGGGTGCCGTCGGCGGCGACCTCGGCGACGATCAGCTCGGTGCCGTCCCAGGGCATCCTCGGATGGTCCCAGGCCAGCCAGGCCGCGCGTTTCCCGTCGGGCGACAGCCGGGGGCCGGTCACGAAACGGCGGTCGGCGTCGGTGAGTTCGCGTACGGCGGCGCGGTCCTCGGCGGCCGAGCCGTCCAGCGGTACGGCGGCGACGACCCGTCGTACGTCGGTGGGTCCCTCGCCCGTGAACTCCTCCAGTACGCACCAGACTTCGCCCCGCTCGGGGTGGAGCCGGGGGTCGACCCAGCGCAGCCCGCCGCCCACCGGCGACTCGGGGGTGAGGGGGCGCGGCTCTCCGCCGGGCTCATGGCGGTAGAGGCGCTGGTCGGCGAAGTTCACGAACACCACGAGGGGGCCGTCGTCCCGCATCGCACCGGCCCAGGGCAGGCCGCCGTACTCGATGACCCGGCTGCGCACGTTCCACGGCGCCGGCAGGACCGACTCCTCCGTGCCGTCGGCCCGCCGTCGTACGAGGGTGCGCCGTCCGCCCTCGGTGGGGCGTGGCTCGGTCCACCACGCCTCGTCGCCCACGAAGCCCACGAACTCGGGGTGGCCGTCGTGTGCCGCCGCGAGCGACGCGTCGATCGGCGAGGGCCACGAACCGTACGCCAGGGTCTGCACCTTGTTCCCCACTTCCTGTCGTCCCCCGTGTTCCTGTCCCTAGGCCGACCGCAGGAAACGGTCGAGCACCCGAACACCGAAGTGAAGTGCCTCGACGGGGACGCGTTCGTCGACGCCGTGGAACATGGCCGCGTAGTCGAAACCCTGAGGGAGCCTCAGCGGGGAGAAGCCGTAACCGGTGATGCCGAGCCGGGAGAACTGCTTGGCGTCCGTGCCGCCGGGCATGCAGTACGGCACCACATGGCCCTCGGGCGCGAACTCCTCGACGGCGGCCCGCATCCGCGCGAACGTCGGCGAGTCGACCGGCGACTGGAGGGCGACCTCGCGGTGGTGGTACTCCCACTCCACGTCCGGCCCGGTGAGCCGGTCGAGGGTCTGTCTGAACTCCTCCTCGCCGCCGGGCAGATAGCGGCCGTCCACATACGCGACGGCCTCCCCGGGGATCACATTGACCTTGTAACCGGCCTCCAGCATCGTCGGGTTGGCGCTGCCCCGTACGGTCGCCTCGACCAGGGCGGCGGCCGGGCCGAGCTTGTCGAGGAGGCGGTCGAGGCCCTGGGGGTCGTCGAGGTCGCTCTCGATGCCGTACAGCGCGGCCAGTTCGGTGAGGGCCGCGCGTACGGTCGGGGTGAGCCGTACGGGCCACTCGTGGTCGCCGATCCGGGTGATGGCCGCCGCCAGCCGGGTCACCGCGTTGGCGCGGTTCGGCTTGGAGCCGTGCCCGGCCCGGCCCCGGGCGGTGAGCTTGAGCCAGCCGGTGCCGCGCTCCCCCGCCGCGATCGGGTAGATCTGCCGTCCGGCCCCGTCGTGGAAGGTGAACGCGCCCGCCTCGCTGATGCCTTCGGTGCAGCCCTCGAAGAGGTCGGGGTGCTCGTCGGCGAGGAACCCCGAGCCGTCCTCGGCGCTCGCCTCCTCGTCGGCGGTGAACGCGATCACGAGGTCCCGGCGGGGCCGCAGGCCTTCGCGCGCCCAGTGCCGTACGACCGCGAGGATCATCGCGTCCATGTCCTTCATGTCGACCGCGCCCCGGCCCCACACCACCCCGTCGCGGATCTCCCCGGAGAACGGGTGCACGCTCCACTCCTCCGCCCGGGCCGGCACCACGTCCAGATGGCCGTGGACGAGCAGTGCGTCGGCCGAGGGGTCGGTGCCCTCGATCCGCGCGACGACGTTCGTACGGCCCTCGGTGCGCTCCAGCAGCGTGGGCTCCAGCCCTGCCTCGGCGAGCAGCGCGGCGGCGTACTCGGCGGCGGGCCGCTCCCGGCAGTCCCCGCCGCCGCGGTTGGTGGTGTCGACGCGGATGAGGTCGGAGGTGAAGCGGACCACCTCGTCCAGGGTCCGCTGATCCACGGGTTCCGCCCGCAGGGGTGCCGTCTGTGCCGTCTGCTCAGCCATAAGTCTCCTCCACCGCGGCCGAGACGATCGTGGTGACCGCCTTGAACGTACGGATTCCCTCGTACATGGTCGGGCTGGTGTACGCCACCTTGCGTTCACCGATACGCGCCACACCGGGCACGACCGTCGCGGCCATCGCCAGATGCTCCGCGTCGAACTCCAGGGCGACGGTGAACGGCCCGCCCCTGACCGGTTCATGACGCACCGCGAGCGAGGCGGCCTCCTTCGCCGCCGCGCGGATGTCGGCGGCCGTACGGGCGGGTGTGCGGCACACCGCCGCGTACCGCGACACATGGTCCTTGACGGCCACCTTCAGCGCCTCGGGCGCGTACCCCAACGCGTCCTCGCAGGCCACGTCGTCACCGGTGACCAGCACGACGGGCACGCCGTACTCGGCGACGACATGGGCGTTCAGCAGCCCTTCGCTTGCCCGCTCGTCGTCGACCCACACCCCGGTGATGGAGTTCGCGAGATACGTGTGCGCGAGCACCCCCTCCATTCCCGCCCCGGCGTGGTAGCCGACGAACGCGATGCCGTCCACGTCCCCGTGCTGGACCCCCTCGACCATGGACAGCGCCTTGTGCCGCCCGGTGAGCATCTGCGCCCGCTCGTCCAACCGTTCCAACAGCAGATTGCGCATCGTCCAGTGCGCCTCGTTGATCAGCACCTCGTCCGCGCCGCCGTCGAAGAACCCGAGCACGGCGGCGTTCACGTCCGAGGTGAACATCGAGCGGCACCGCTCCCACTGCGGTGTGCCCGGCAGTACATCGGCCGGCCAGGTGACACCGGTCGCGCCCTCCATGTCGGCGCTGATGAGAATCTTCATGCCGCGTCACGTTACGCGCCGGCGAGGTCCTTGCCGCAGATCCTGCGGTAGGGGACATCCGGGAGGTACGACGTCCACTGGGCCCTGGTGAGGCCGGTGGAGCCGGTGCGGTCGCAGATCCGGGTGGCGGCCCGTTCCGGGTCGATGGTGTGGCTCTGGAGCGGAGCGTGCCAGCTGCCGGCGTACACCGTGCGGCCGTCCCGGGCGAAGGCGAGGGACCTGATCTCCTCGCCCGGGGTGGGCAGTTGGGCGAGGAGTTGCCGGGAGGCGGTGTCCCAGAGCTGGAGGGTGCCGTGGCCGCCGCCCACGGCGAGGGTGCGGCCGTCCGGTGAGAAGGCGAGCGCGGTCACGGCCTCCGGGGGCTCGTGGAACACGGTGGTGGAGGTACCGGCCAGGACCCCTGCGGGGCGTCGCACATCGCCGTCCCACAACGTGACCCGGCCCAAGGAGTCGCCGGCCGCGAGCCGTGTGCTGTCGGGGCTGAACGCCAGCGCGTTCACCACTCTGCCCGCACTGAGCGCGCGGCCGGTGACGGGACCGGACGGCAGCCTGGCGAACCGGTCCGCCGCCCCCGCGAGCAGCCGCCCGTCGGGCCGTACGGCGAGCGTCGCGCCGGGAAGGCCCGCAACCGTGCCCGTCCTGTGGAAGCGGCCGGATCGGACGTCCCAGACCTCCACCACACCGTCGTCGTGCCCGGCGACCGCGACCAGCAGGGTGCGGCCGTCCGGGCCGAGTGCGAGGGCGACGGGCATACCTTCCTCCGTCGTCGGGAGGTCTGCCGAAGCCCGTGCCCTGTTGTGCGTCACGTCCCATACGGTGACCCGCTGCCGCCCGGAATCGGGTGGGTACGGGGGTTCGCTGATCGCGAGTGCCCGGCCGTCCGGGCTGAACGCCACCAGCGGGAGGGGTGCGTCGGGGGCGGGTTCCTTCGCGGCCGCGGGCGGTGCGGGCCCCTCGGCGAGGACCGCGCCGGTGCGAGTGGAGCGCAGTGCCCAGCGGGTGGCACCGGCGCGGTCGGCGGTGGCGAGGACGGTGCCGTCCGGGCCGAGTACCGACGACTCCGCCGGCGAACTCTGCCAACGGGGTGTGAGGCCGGCGCCGAGATCGTACGTGTGGACGGTGGCCCCGACGAGGAAGCGCAGCACCCTGCCCGGCCCGGGGTCCCACGCGAGGCCGTGCACCGCTTCGCCGGCCAGCGGGTGCCGGAAGGCCCGGACAGCGGGTGACGTCAAGCGCCACACGTCGAGTTCCTCGTCGTCGGCCGTCGCCAGGAATGCCCCGTCCGGTGAGAAGTCGACGTACGCCGGACCGGTGTCGCCGGCGCTTTCCAGGTCGGTGAGGAGTCGTGCCCGGGGGATGTCCCAGAGCCGAATCCTGGTTTCCGACACCACGGCCAGCAGCCTGCCGTCGGGGCTGAACCGGAGCGGGTAGGCGCCGGCCCCGCAGGTGCCGCGCGGCGAGGTGCCGTCCCGCGAGGAGTTGTCCCACGGTCCCCGAAGGCGTTCACGCCGCGCGGTGTCCCACACCTGGAGCGGGCCGTCCGAGAAACAGACGGCCATCAGCCGGCCGGCCGCGCCGACAGCGGCCTGTGCCGTGTCACCCGGCGTCGGCACCGGTATCTCGAAGAGGGCTTTGTCCTCCCCCAGCTCGCGCAGTTGTATCCGGCCCTGCCGTCCCTCGGTGGGCGAGGTGCCGAGGACATAGCTGCGCCCGTCGGCGCCGAAGTCGAGGGGCACGGCGTCGCGCAGGGCGCCCGGGTGGACGGCCGCCCCGCCCGACGACAGGTCCCACAGCCGGTCGCCGTCCCCGCCCGTGAGGAGGAGGGTTCCGCCGTCCGGGCTGACGTCCGTCACCTGCGTGCCCTTGGGCAGCCGGACCGGGACGGCGGGGCGGTGACCGGTCACGTCCCGCAGGACGGTCCGTCCGCCCGCGACGCTGATCAGGCTGCGGCCATGGCCGGTGAGGTACCGCAGCGCGTCAGGGCCGGTCTCGGGATCGGTGAAGGTGTCCCGCTCCGGCTGGACCAGAGCGCCGAGCAGCGCAGCACGGGTCTCGGTCAGCGGGGCGATCCGCCAGGCGGCGAGATCGAGCAGCGTGGCGGTGCGGGGGTCGGAGGAGCGCAGGCTGTCGGCGACCGTCACGATGCGGCGGGCCGCGGCCTTGGCGCGCTCCCGCTCGCTCGTCCGGTTCTGCTGCCAGGCGAGCAGACCGGCCGCGAGGGCGAGGACGAGGATCGCGGAGAGAGCGCCGCTGAGGGCGCGGAACCTCCTCGCGGTACGGGCGGCGGCGGCCCGTTCGGCGTCACGGGCGGCCAGCGCGGCGGTGAGGAAGGCCCGCTCCGAGCGCGTCAGGTCGTCGTCCTCCGTGTTCCCGGCGGTCCCGGCGGCCCTGGCAGTCCCGGCTGCCCCGATGGTCCCGGCAGTCCCGGCGGCTCGGTCCGGCACGGCGACCCCGTCAGCCCCGGCGGCCCCGGCGGCCCGGTCCAGCATGGCGGCCCCGGCAGCCCCGGCAGTCCCTTCGGTACCGGCAGTCCTGGCGACCCCAGCAGCCCCAGCGGCCCGGTCCGGCACGGCAGTCCCGGCGGCCCCAGCGGCGCTGTCCGGTGCCGCGAACAGTTCCTCGGCCACGCTGAGCCGGGTTCCCCGGTACAGGGCTCCGGGATCTTGGCCCAGTTCCTCCCAGGCGCGGGCGGCCTCCGAGAGCCGGTGCCGCTCGCGCAGCCGCTCGCGGTCCTCCTCGATCCAGTCGCGCAGCCGGGGCCAGCCGCTGATCAGTGCCTCGTGGGCCAGTTCCACGGTGCCGTCGTCCAGGGTGATCAGGCGGGCGGCGGCGAGGAGTTCGACGACGACGGTGACGTCCCGGCCGTGCCCCGGTGCCTCGGTCGCGTCCAGTTCGGCGCGTGCCGCCGGGCGGCGTGTGTCGGCGGTGCCCCGGCCCGGGGCGATCAGGCGCAGCAGGACGCGGCGGGCGATACGGGCCTGGGCCGGGGTCAGTTCGGCGTAGGCGTGCTCGGCCGTGGCGGTGAGCGCCCCGTGCACCCCGCCCGCCTCCTCGTACGCGGTCGTGGTCAGCGTCCGGCCCCGGCGGTGCCGCCAGGTCTCCAGCAGGGCGTGCGAGAGCAGTGGCAGCGCGCCGGGCCGGCCGGTGACCTCGTCGACGATCCTGGCGGTCAGCGCGTGTTCCACGCTCAGGCCCGCGGCTGCGGCCGGTCCGGTGATCACCTCCCGCAGCTCGGCCGGGTCCATCGGGCCGACCAGCAGACCGGCCCGGCTGAGGGCGTCCGCCAGTTCGCGGTGGGCGGCGCAGTGTCCGTAGAAGTCCGCGCGGACCGCGACGACGACCCGCAGCCGGCTCCCGGGGTACCGGGCCGTGAGCAGAAGATCCAGGAAGCGGTCCCGTTCCCCGCTGTCCTGGCACAGGGTGAAGAGTTCCTCGAACTGGTCGACGATGACCCAGGTGTCCCGCTCGGCGTCCTGGGGCGTGAGCGCCGCCGTGTGGGTCCGCACCGGTCGTCCTCCCGGGGTCAGGACCCGGATCACGGCCGGTCTGTCGGTGTCCGGGGCGTGCTGGAGCCGGGGTATCAGCCCGGCCCGCAGCAGTGAGGACTTCCCGCTCCCCGATGGTCCGACGACCGCGGCGAACCGGTGCTCCCGTACCAGTGCCCACAGGGCGCCGACCAGGTTGTCCCGGCCGAAGAACAGGTCCCGGTCGCCCGGTTCGTACCGGGCCAGCCCCCGGTACGGTGGTGCGGCCTCCCCGTCCCGGCCGGAGCGCGCGGCGGCTCGGTGCGCCTGCCGCCAGCGCTCCTCCCACTCCCCCGGGTCCGCGTCCAGCGCCTCCACGTACGCCAGGACCAGTGCCAGCGAGGGGAGTTGTTCCCCGGCCGCGGCCTGGGACAGCGCGCTCACCGAGTACCGGGTCCGCCCCGCCATCGCGCGGTACGTGGGCTTCCCGGCGGTCTCGCGGAGGACCCGCAGGTCGTGGGCGAGCCGTTGTACCGGACCGGCGTCGGGGTCCACCGGCTTCTCGCGTCGTCCCACCGGGCTGCTCCTTTCACTGGTCGTGTGAGAGGACGGGAACTCACGTCAACCGGTGCCACTTCTACCCCAACTGACCTCTGCCGCAACGGAATTGTTCAGAGGCCCCAAGGGGTACTGACCAACGCGCCGGCCGCCAAAACTCTCCCTCGGTCAGGTGACACGCCGTCACCCCCACGAACCGGGAACAGGAGAGAGGCACTCCCTTGCGCCATCGTTCGACGCACCCTTCAGAGAACCGGAACAGACAGTTAATGCCCGGACGCGGCAGAGCAGTCGCCTACGGCACCGCCGCGCTGCTGGTGATGACCGGCCTCGCCGGCACCGCCACCCCGTCCGCCGCCGCACCGAGCCCGGCGGCCGGCCCCCCGGCCGGTACGGAGCGGGCCGCCGCCCACATCACGCTGATCACCGGTGACACCGTCGGTGTGGACCGCGACGGCCGGGTCGTCGGTGTGCGGCGGGGCGAGGGCCGCGACGGCATCAACTACACGACGCAGGTGGCGGGCGGGCACACCCTGGTCGTCCCGGCGGACGCGATCGGGCTGCTGAACAGCGGCAGACTGGACCGCCGCCTGTTCGACATCACCCAGCTCATGGCGGACGGCTACAGCGACGAGCACCGCAAGGGGCTGCCGCTGATCGTCACCTACCAGGGCGACCGGAAGCAGCGCGCCGGTGCCGAGCGGGCGCTGAGGGCGGCGGACGCCGACATACGGCGCGAACTGCCCGCCGTGCGCGGCCAGTCGCTGACCGCCGGGCGGAAGGACGCGGCGGAGATCTGGCGGGCGCTCACCGATCCGGGTACCCGGTCCAAGAGCGCGTTGACCACGGCGCCCGGCGTGGACCATGTCTGGCTCGACGGCAGGGTCAAGGCCGATCCGCAGACCGCGGCCGGTCCGCCCGGCGACGACACGGGCACCGTCCAGATCGGCGCCCCCGACGCCTGGAAGGCCGGCTGGGACGGCAGGGGCGTCAAGGTGGCCGTCCTGGACACCGGTGTCGACACGACCCACCCGGACCTGAAGGACAGGGTCGTCGACTCCAAGAACTTCACCAACTCCCGTGACACCGACGACTACTTCGGACACGGCACCCATGTGGCGTCCACCATCGTCGGCTCCGGCGCCGCGTCCGACGGCCGGTACACAGGGGTGGCGCCCGGCGCCCGGCTGCTCAACGGCAAGGTGCTGGGCGACGACGGTTACGGCTCGGACTCCGGCATCATCGCGGCGATGCAGTGGGCGATCGACCAGGGCGCCAAGGTCGTCAACATGAGTCTGGGCGCTGACGACCTCTACGGCACCGACCCGGTGGAACAGGCGGTGAACGAGCTGTCGGCGTCCAAGGGAGTGCTGTTCGCCGTCTCGGCGGGCAACGAGGGCCCCAAGGAGCAGACCCTCGGCACACCGGGCAGCGCCGCCGCCGCGCTCACCGTGGCCGCCGTGGACCGCGACGACAAGCTGGCCCCGTTCTCCAGCCGGGGCCCCACGGCCGACGACGGGATGAAGCCCGACATCTCCGCGCCCGGTGTGGACGTCGTCGCCGCCAAGGCCAAGCATGGCGAGATCGGCGGGGACGCGGGCACCGAGGGGTATGTCAAGCTGTCCGGCACCTCGATGGCCGCCCCGCACGCCGCCGGGGCCGCGGCCATCCTCGCCCAGCAGCACCCGGACTGGACCGGCGAGCGTCTCAAGGCCGCGCTGATGGGCTCGGTCAAGCCCGGCGCCGGTCTGACGGCGTACGAGCAGGGCTCCGGCCGTGTCGACCTGACCCGCGCCATCACCCAGAGCGTCGCCGCCGACCCGCCGTCCCTCGACTTCGGCACCCAGCTCTGGCCGCACCACGACGACGCCCCGGCCGTCAAGAACCTCACCTACCGCAACACCGGCACCGAACCGGTCACCCTGAACCTCACCACGAGCGGTACGGCGGGCATGTTCACCGTCTCCCCGGCCACGCTCACCGTCCCGGCGGGCGGCACCGCCACCGCGACGGCCACCGCGGACACCCGCGTCGACGCGGCGGACGGTGCGCACTCCGGCGCGGTGACGGCCACCTCGGCCGACGGCCACACCGTCGTCCGCACCCCGGTACTCGTCGTCCGCGAGGTCGAGTCGTACAACCTCACCGTCAAGTCCATAGGCTTGGCCGGCAAGGCCCCGGCCTACGCCGAGGCCACCGTGGTCCCGAAGTTCTCCGACAAGCGGCGGTATCCCTACGACCGTGACACCGACGGCGACTACCAGGTGACCACACGGGTGCCCAAGGGGCGCTACGTAGTGGACGACTACATCGTGGACGGGCCCGAGCACTACTCGCTGCAGGTCGCACCCGAGGTGTCCGTCACCAAGGACACCACCCTCGTCTTCGACCTGCGCAAGGGCAAGAAGATCAATATCAAGGGCCTCGCGCCCGAGGTCCCCTACAACAACGCGCTCGTGCGGTTCGCCTCCAACGGAAGCCAGAGGGCGTACGACTACGCCAGGGGCACATCGGCCTCCGGCACCACTTTCGCCCAGGTCGGCCCGAGCGCGCCGAAGAACAGTTTCATGGCCCAGGCCACCAGCGTCCGGTCCGCGGCGGGCAACGGGAAACCGCAGTACCACATCGTGGTCAGCCGCAAGGGATCGTTCTTCAACGGGCTCACGCACACGGCCACTCGGTCCTCCCTGGCCAGGGTCGACATGGCGATCGGCGCCACCGCCAAGAACTCCATCGCCCTGCTCGGCAACCTCTGGGAGACGCCGGGCTTCCCGCAGCTGACGTACCTCGACGGGGGCACTTCGGGCCCGGAGGTCAAGGTGCCGACCGACCGGGCGGTGGTCTACCTGTCCGCGGACCAGGGCCTGCGCTGGAACCTCGGTATGAGCCTTCTCCAGACCGACGGTCCCAAGGCGTACACCGTGATCAGCGATGTGGACTTCAGGCGCTACAAGCCGGGCAGGACCTACCGCGAGACGTACAACAAGGCCGTCCACGGCCCGCACGTCTCGGATGGTGCCTACTGGATCGGCGGCCGCCGCTCGGGCAACGACTACGCCCTGTGCAACTCGCTGCTCTCCGAAGGGCATTACGTCCACCAAGAGCTGGGCGAGCAGAAGGCCGTGCTCACCGGCGGCGGCAAGACCTACTTCGACGTGGCACAAGATCCCTGCAACTTCGGCGTGCTGAGCGGTCTGCCCAAGGAGAAGACCAAGTTCACGCTGACCCACGAACAGCGGCGCAGCCTGCGTGACTTCAAAGTGAGCGACAAGGTCACCGCGACCTGGACCTTCACCTCGCGGTACGTGGACCCGGCCGGCCCCGCGCGGCCCTTCCCGCTCTCCGTCGTCCGCTTCGCGCCCAAGCTGAGCCTGACGGCGACCGCCACGGCCAAGGCGGGGAAGAAGACGGTGGTCCCGGTCACGGTGCACGGCCCGGCCGCCGCCAAGGGACATCTCAAGTCCCTGGCCGTGAAGGTCTCCTACGACGGCGGACGCACCTGACGCCCCGTCACCGTCCGCACCGACGCGTCCGGCAAACGGTCCGTCACCCTCACCCATCCGGCGAAGCCCGGCACCGTGTCCTTCCAGGCCAGCCTGGCCGACACCGAGGGCAACACCTACGCCGGAACGATCCACAACGCCTATCTCACCGTCAAGTGATCGCCGGCCGGCCGGTGAACTGATCAAGTGACCGCTGCTCAGCCGGTGAACCGAGCCATTCGGTTCACCGGCTGGTGTACGTCGTCCCGGGGGTGAGCTTGCGGTCGGCGAGCAGTCGGCTGACCGTGACGAAGTGGAAGCCCTGTGATGTGAGGGTGTTCAGGATGCTGGGCACGGCGTCGACGGAGGTGGCGTGGATGTCATGCATCAACACGATGTCGCCCGCTTCGACGGCGCCCAGCGCGGCGTCGGCGACCTTGGCGCTGTCGCGGTTCTTCCAGTCCAGCGTGTCGACGTTCCACAGCACGATCGGCAGGCCCGCCGCCTTCTTCACCTGGTCGTTGAGCGCTCCGTACGGCGGTCGCATCAGGGTGGGACCGGCACCGGTGGCGGCCTTGATGGCGGCGTTGGTGCGGGAGATCTGGTCGGACACCGAGACATCGGGCTGGGTGAGGTCGGCGTGGTTCCAGGAGTGGTTGCCGATCTCGTGCCCGGCGTCCGCCATGGCGCGCAGCAGGTCGGGGTGGGCTGCGGCGTTCTGGCCGACGACGAAGAAGGTGGCGTGCGCGTCGCCTGCCGAGAGTGTGTCCAGGAGACGGGCGGTGTCCGGGCCGGGGCCGTCGTCGAAGGTGAGGGCGACGCACTTGGCCTGTGCGCAGTCGACGTCGGAGTCCGCCGGGGGCGGTGCCTTGGGCAGGGGCAGGGGCTCCGGGTCCACGCCGAGGGCGAGTTCGCCGGACGGGTCGGTGGTCTGCCGCTGGACACGGCGTCCGAAGTCGGACAGCAGGGAGGTGGCCTCCTCGGCCGGGATCACGGCCTGCTGGCGGCCACCCGTCGGGACACCCACCTGACCACGGTCGAACTCCGCGACCAGGTCGCCGTTGTCGGTGAAGAAGAAATCGTCGAGCGTGTCGGGGTAGTCCTCGAAGGTGCTGTCGAGGTCACTGGTGGAGACACCTTCCCGCCCCTTCAGCCCGTCCTTCAGCGCGTCGACGAAGGCGTCGAAGGAGTCCTCGTCGATGAGGGCGGTCGGCTTCCGGGTCTTCCCCGTCTTGCCGTCGTACCAGTAGGCACGGGTGCCGGTACCATCGCCGGCCGCTCCGTAGTCCAGCGTGCTCAGCCGCACACCGACCACGTCCCCAGAGGCCACCAGCAGGTCATAACTGATGTTCACCGGCACACACCCGGCGCCGGCGGCGTCCGTCGTGCCGTCGGAGGATGTTCCCATCCGGTTGTCGATGTCCGCCTTCAGTGCGGCGCTGAGCGGATCGGCACCCGGTACGGCCGGATAGCTGGTGGCCCAGCGGCAGTCGGAGTCCTCGCTGCCGTCACGGACGATGCGCAGGCCGACGACGGACGCCGGATCGGCGGTGTGCGGGACGGCATGGCCCGGTCGGTCGCCGCCGTCCCCGGCCGGGGACTTCGCGTCGCTGTCGGGCAGAGCGGAACACCCGCCGGTGGTGACGAGGAGTGCGGTCGCCAGCCAGGCGAGCCCGTTGGTGCGCTTGTTCATAGGCCGGACCCTAGATCGAGGGAAAAGGCCGGCAGGCGGGACAGTCGAAGGTTTCCCGTGCTCATGCCCGCTGACCTGCTGTCGAGGAATTGTTCAGGGTGACGCGAGGGCCGCTGGACAACCCTCCGCCACCCCCGGATCGCCCTCGGAAGTCATCTGGTCTCGAACGGTGTGCGCGGCGAGCCCGGCGCAGCGGTGAATCGCTCGATGCCGGTGACACGGAGCAGATCGAGCTGCGAGGCCTCGGGCGTACCGGGCGCGGCCGAATAGACGACGAGACTCTGGTCGCCCTCCGGTACCAGGAGGGTGTCGCAGTCCAGTGTGAGACGACCGAGTTCCGGGTGGTGGACGGTCAGGGTGGTGGGATGGCGCCGTCCCGCGCGCCCGGCCCGCCACAGGTCGTCGAACCGTCTGTTGTGCGCCCGCAGTTCGGTGATGAGTCGCCCGAGGTCGGGGTCGTGGGGGTACTGGGCCTGAGCGGCGCGCAGGCAGCCGACGCACTCGGCGGCCGCGGTGTCGTGCTCCTCCGGGGCGAGGATCATCCGGCCGGGTCCGGTGCCGAGGAAACGCTGCCGGATGATGTTGCGCTGTGCGGGAGGCAATTCGCTGAAGTCCCCGAAGAGCGCGGCGGCGAGGGGATTCCAGGCGAGGATGTCGGACTTGACCGACAGGACCAGGGCGGGCAGGTCCGACATCCGGTCCAGCAGCCGTAAGACGCTGGAACGGACCAGCATCGGCACACGTCCGGCCTGGGGCGGCTCGGTGCCCGCGAGCCGGAACACCAGGTCCCTGTCGTCATCGCCGAGCCGCAGCGCCTGGGTCAGCGCGCGGAGTACCTGGCTTGAGGGTCTGGGGCCGCGGCCCTGTTCGAGCCGGACCACGTAGTCGACGCTGAGACCGGCCAGTTGGGCGACCTCCTCTCGGCGCAGCCCCGGTACCTGCCGGCGCAAACCGGCCGGGAGGCCGACATCGGAGGGTTTCACCCGCGCCCGCGCGGTGCGCAGCACCGCGGCCAACTCGGCTCTGTCCATGCCCTGATGATGCCGCAGGGGTATGGTCTCGGGGTGGTACCGCCCGTCCCATGCCCAGGCGGCCCTGGCGGGCGGCATTTGCGAGCGCGACGCTGTCGGCATGACAGCGACAACGACCGCCCTGGTGACCGGGGCGAACAAAGGGCTGGGCCGTGAGACCGTGCGGCGCCTCGCGACGATGGGGTGGCGGGTGTTCCTCGCCGCCCGGGACATGGCACGCGGCACGGAGGCAGCCGCCGAACTGGCCAAGGACGGCCTGGATGTGGAGTTCGTCCCCCTCGATGTGACCTCGGACGCCTCGGCGGCCGCTGCCGCCGAGGCGGTGAAGGCGCGTGCGGGGCGATTGGACGTGCTCGTGAACAACGCCGGTATCTCCGGAGTCAGCGGACGCGAATGGATGGGCATGCGGCCCCCGAGCATGGGCTATCCCACGTCGAAGGCGGCGCTGAACATGATCACGACCTATTACTCGTTCGATTTGAGCGATATGCGGGTCAACGCGGTCGATCCCGGCTACACCAGCACCGACTTCACGGGCGGCCAGGGCTTCCAGTCGGTGACCGAGGGCACCGACGCGATCGTACGGCTGGCGACCATCGGCCCGGACGGGCCGACCGGTGGGTTCTTCGACCGTGACGGCACCACTGCGTGGTGACCCTGGCCAAGAGCGGGCGGTGATCAGGCAACACGCCGATGCGAGCAATGGCTACACCACAGCGATCAACCTTCCTACGCGATCCTGGAGGTAGAAGGCAGTCCCAGATTCGAAGAGATGATCAGGCACCTCTTCTTCTTCGCCGCTGACGGCAAGACGGATGCGAAGGGGCGCCCGCATCTGCTCCAATCCGCCCTGTTCGCCCTGGAGTTCGACGACACCAGCCGCTTCGCCACACCGCCCCGAGCCGTGCAGAAGCTGCTCTTCGGGGCGCTGGCTCCGCTCGCGCGGCTGCGTGGCTACCGCGCCACGTATCCCGAGTACGCCAAGCGGGTGTCCGAAGTCGTCGACGCACTGGAAGAGTTGCCGCCCGAGATCGCGGCACAGCTGCCCTACGGCATTCCCGGCTCCACCGCGGCTCCGCGCTGACCGACACCGGGGGGATCTCCCGCCTCGGGTCAGTCACGGCAGAGTGCCACCCCGGCCATGCCCGCGAGGTGCCGGACGCGTTGGGCCGGGGTGGCGGGGGAACCCAGTAGCTCGCAGGTGTGACGGTCCGCCTCGGCCGGATGCACGCTCCAGCCGCGTACGACCGTGCCGACGGCCGTCCAGATGTGCCGGCCGGTGTCATCGCCCAGCGTGGCGGCCGAGAGGTACTCGCCCAGACCGCGCAGTTGTTCGGACGGTGCGGGCGTCGGCCGGGTGAGGTCCCAGCGGGCCAGT
Organism: Streptomyces sp. NPDC002643; assembly: GCF_053592555.1. Classification (NCBI taxonomy): domain Bacteria; kingdom Bacillati; phylum Actinomycetota; class Actinomycetes; order Kitasatosporales; family Streptomycetaceae; genus Streptomyces; species Streptomyces sp. NPDC002643. The sequence goes on along the minus strand of NZ_JBSFVY010000018.1, from coordinate 181,913 downwards.
GTGCCGTCCTCGGCCGCGCTCATCAGGATGCGGTTGTCCCCGCTGAACTGCACCGAGCTGAGGAACGCCGTGTGCGGGGCGCCCTTGAGCTGTACCCGCCGCGCGGGGTGGCGGACGGGATCGACGTGCCAGAGGCGGACGGTGTTGTCCTGGCTGCCCGAGGCGAGCAGGGTCCCGTCGGCCCCGCCGAACGCCACGGTGGTCACGATCCCCTCGTGTCCTGCGATCCTCTCCAGCGGTGTGCGTACCGTGCCGGTGGCTCGGTGGGCGAGGTCCCAGACGCGTACGGTCCGGTCGCCGTGTGCCGTGGCGAGCAGGCGCCCGGCGGCGTGGAAGGCCACGTCGTTGACGCCGTAGGAGTCGTGATCGTGAAGCCTCAGTCGGAGGGTCAGCCGGACGGACGGTCCCCTCTGCTCCGTCTTCTCCGGCTTCCCCTTGTCCGGCTTGCCCTTGTGAGGCTTTCCCTGCCCCGGCCTGCCCTTCTCCGGCGTCCGCGTCTCCTCCTGGTCCCGGTCGACGTTCCACACGACGGTGGTGTCGTCGGTGGAGGCGGCGGCGAGCAGGGTTCCACGCGGGCCGCCGAAGGCGAGGGCTGTGACGCTTTCGCGCTGTTCACGCGGCTGTTGGAGCTCTCGGGGGGCCGTGGGGCGGGTGATATCCCAGAGGTGGACGGCTCCCGTCGCGGTGCCGGTTGCCAGGAGACGACCGGTGGGGTCGATCGCGACGGCGGTGAGGGGCGCGGCATGCCGCAGCACTGTCGGGGGCGACGGTGTCCGAGGGTGGCGGGTGTGCCACAGCCGGGCCGTGGCATCCCGGGAGACCGTCGCGGTGAGTCCGCGTCCGAGGTGGGTCGCCACGTCGGTGACCATGAGGTGGTGCCCGAGCAGTATGGGGAGCGGTAGACGCCAGACGTGGGCGGTCCCGCCCTCGCTCGCCCCGACGAGCAGGCGGCGGCCGTCAGGGGCGAATGCCATGGACTGCAGCGGGGTCGGGTGCGGCAGGGACAACAGAACGGCGCCGTCGGCGGGGTCGCGCAGCACCAGTCGGCTGTCACTGGCGGCGACGGCGAGCAGCCGGTCATCGGGCGAGAAGGCCATTCCGGCCGCGTGTCTGCCCGCGTCCGGGGCTCGAACGGGCGCCGGGCAGCGGCCTCGGCCGTCCAGCCGGCACACCCACACCGACCCGTCGGACAGCCCCACGGCCAGTCGGCGTCCATCGGAGGAGAGCACGGACTCGGTCACCGAGACAGGGTCGAGGTCCTCGGCGGCCGAGCCGCTGTCGCGACCCTCCGTGGCGTGGTCGCCGTCCTCGGTGTCCGTGACATGGTCGTAGAAGGCCTCGGTGTCCGTTCGGGCATAGGTCAGGGGCGTCGAGGTACGGGACCAGATCACCGCCTTCCCGTCGTTTCCGCCGACGGTGACACGCGAGGCGTCCGCGTTGAGGGACACCGCGTGCAGCTTCCCCGCGCGCGCCGGGAGTTCGGTCGGCCCGCGCGGTCGCTCCGGGTCGGCCAGGTCCCACAGCCGCAGGGTGCCGTCGTCGCAGGCCGCCGCGAGGGTGTGTCCGTCGGGGGCGAGTTCCAGGTCGAGGGTCCCCGAACCGCGGTGGAGTCGCCGGCCCGGGGTGAGGCCGTCGCTCCGCAGACGCCAGACGCGCACTTCCCGGGTGTCGGCGACGATCAGCCGGCGGCCGTCGGGGGTGAGGGCGAGCCCGTAGATCTGCCGGGAGCGGCCGGGCAGACGGTGGGTGGTCGCGGCCCGGGGCCGGTCGATGGAATCGCGCCAGAGTCGGATCAGACCTTGGTGTGAACCCGCCGCCATGAGGCCTCCCGGGCCGAAGGCGAAGGCGGAGACCTGGCGGCCGATCCCCGTCAGACGGGTCGGAAAGGGCAGCGCGGTGGTGGCGACGACCGCTGCTCGGCCCGTCGGATCGGCACGGTCCAGCCGATACGCGGCTGCCGCGAGGTCGGCGGCGAAGGCGGGATCGGTGGCGCGCAGTACCGCGGCCCGCTCGGCCATGGTGGCGATCCGGGAAGCGGTCGCCTCCCGGTCGGCCCGGGCGGATTGCCGGTGGGCGATGAACGCCGCGAGCAGGGCAAGGACGGTGATCACGGCCAGCCCACCGAGCAGATGACGCAACCGGCGCAGACCCCGCCGCGACTCCCGCACGCTCGCCGACAGGTACTCCTCCTCCAGTGGCTCGGCCTGCCCCGGATGATCGGTCGCCCATTGGACGACGAGGGCCAGTGGGGCCGCCTGGAGGAGGAGTTCGGGAGAACGACCGGCCGCCGCCCAGGCCCGGGCCGCCTCGGCCAGACGCTGATGGGCGCGGATTCCGGCCCGGTCGGTGTCGATCCAACCGGCCAGGCGGGGCCAGGCCCGTAGCAGCGCCTCGTGGGTGATCTCCACCGTGGCCCCGCGCCCCGGGCCCCGCCCGACGTCGACGGTGAGAAGTCTCGCCCGGGTGAACGCGTCCAGGGCTGTGTCGGTGTCCGGTCCCGGGGCGAGATGGTCGCGCTGTGTTCTGCGGCGGGTGTCGGCGCCCTCGTCACCGACCTGGACCAGACTCAGCATCAGCCGCCGGGCCGCGGCCCGTTGGTCGGGGGTGAGGTCCAGGTAGGTGCGCTCGGCGGTCTCCGCCACCGCCCTGCGGATGCCGCCGGTCCCGCGATAGCCGGCCAGGGTCAGCCGCCGTCCTGTGCGGTTGTGCCAGGTGGCGTACAGGGCGTGGGAGAGCAGGGGCAGGGCGCCGGGGTCGTAGCCGTGTCCGCCGGGGTCGAGGTCGTGCAGCAGGGCTTCGAGGAGGCCGGGCTCGCATTCCACCCCGGCGAGTGCCGCCGGACCGGTGACGCTCGACTCCAGTTCGGCGCGGGTCATCGGTCCGAGCGCGACGGGGTGCCGTACGGCGGCGGCGAGTCCGGCGTGGGTGAGGCAGGCCGCGAAGAAGTCGGCACGCACGGCGAGTACGACAAGCGGCATACGGCACAGCGCGTCGAGGTAGGCGCCCCGCTCGCCGTCGTCGGCGCAGAGCGTGAAGACCTCCTCCAGCTGGTCCACGACCAGCAGCACATGGGCTGCGGAAGCGGGCAGCGGGGTTCCGTCACGCAGGGCCCGGGCGAGTTCCGGCTCGTCCCGCCCCAGCGGCGTGGCGAGGGCCGCGGCGAGAGTGTCGAACGGCCTGGCGGTCGGTGTGACCAGAACCCCGACGCGAGGTGACGGTCCATCGGCGGCGTCCGGGCCGCCCAGGGCCCCGGTGTCCACGGCGTGCAGCAGTCCGGCGCGGAGCAGCGAGGACTTGCCCGCTCCCGACGCGCCGAACAGCATCACCGGCCCGCCGCCGTCGCGGGCCGTTCCCGCCACCCGGTCCACCAGGACCTCGGTGGCCCTGTCCCGCCCGAAGAACCAGCGCCGGTCCCCCTGTTCGAAGGCGGCCAGCCCTCGGTACGGGCAGGGCCCCGGCCTCGGTCCGGGTCTCGCGGGACCGTCGCACAGCCGGATCAGCTCACCCTTGCCGCCCAGTACGGCGTCGACGCGTTCCGCGAGTCCGCGGTGGGGGCGCTTGCGGCCGTTCTCGATGTTCGACAGATGGCTCTTGCTGTACTGCGACGCCTTCGCCAGCTCGCTCAGCGACATCGACGCCGCTTCCCGGAGCCGCCGCATCACGCGCCCGAAGTCCTCCGGGCCCGGCCCTTGCTCGGTCTCCCTCGGCACCGTGCGCTCCCGTCCTACCGCCCGGCCAGAGAGGGCTCCGCGAAACGGAACACTCCGAGCATGTCCTGGCGACGGTGGACGTCCCTGTTGCCCGGGTAGAAGGATGCCTCGGCACCGACGTAGCCCCGAAACCGGTTGTTGTCGTCGATGATCTGCAGCATGGGCTTGATGTGGGAGTTGCCCTGGTAGCAGGTGCCGCGCGGGGTCAGACAACTGCACCAGTGCCACAGGGTGTCGCGGCGGTCCCCGCCGTTGATCCGGGCGAGGTAGTACTCGATCGAGGTCACCTTGCGGTCCTCGCGGCAACCGGTTTCCGGTCGGCAGGCATTGTCGCTCTTCGCCTGGAAGCTCGTCAGGCACCATGTGCTGCTTCGACAGTGCGTGTACAGCCCGGGGCGAAACGTCCCGGGCTGTGTCTCCTCTCGGGCCTCGTCCTTCTCCCAGACGGTGCTCACATACGGCACCGAGGCGTGCTTCTGGACCGTCTCCATCGGCCGCCGCTCGCTGATCGGGGCCGCACTGCCGTATGCGTAACCGGCGGTCGAGTTGTTGGACGCCTCCCATTCGAGGCGGGCGAGTCCCGGCATCTCATGGACGGACCAGGTCTCCGTGTGGCCTCGCGGCCAGCGGATGTCGACGTACTCGGTGCCGCCCTCGGACCTCAGGGCGTAGCCGCCGACGCGTTGGACCGGCGGCTTGCTCTTCCTGGTGAAGTACCCGTGTGCCGTCAGGACCTCGCAGGGGGTCACCTTGCCCGGTCCCCCACTGCACGACCGATCGGGTTCGACCGTGGTGGTCTCCCGCTTCCGCTGCTCGGCGGAGCCGTTCTGGCTCCATACGAAGGTCTCGGCCGCGACCTGCCCCTTCGCCGCGTCGAAGCGGTACCAGCCGAGCTGGACCCAGTTGTCGTACGGCTTGCGCCCGACCACGTCGTGCATCTTGCCGGTGGCGACGACGAAGTTGGGCTTCCCGCCGGGCAGGGCGGCCGGGGCGGCCTGGACCGGGGCCACCGAGGCGGCCGCCGCCAGGGGCAGCAGGAGCAGGAGGCGGAGCCGGCGGGTCGGGGTGATCCGTCGACGGGCGCGACGTGGGCCGTGGGGTCGTTTCGCTGCGGTGGTGTCCTTCACCCCAAGGATCTTGGGTGAGTCACCGGGTCGGAACACCCCAGCGCCACCCGTATCACCCGGCTCAGAGATGCACCGTGCTCTCCGCAAGTGCGCCGCGCGCGCCGTCCCGGCTCGTCGGCCGTCTTCCGACCGTCGACGTTTCCCCAGCTCACAGCCGTATTCCACGCCCCACGGGAAGAGGATACGGATCATGACTGGCGCCGGGCCCCGCCGGCCCCCACAGTTTTGGCAGCAGGGCCCGCCAGGCGGTCGTACCGGACCCCACGGCAGTGAGCCCGCGCATCCCACCCCTCCATGACACGGGTACGTCGTCATGCGTGAAAGGAGCTCGATCATGATCGTCAAGGACAGGCTCGGTCTGCTCGCCGTCTCGGCCGTCGCCGTTCTCGCGGCCGGTACCGTTCCGGTGCTCCCCGCTGCCGCGGCGGCCCCGCAGGCGGCGGCCGCGGCCGTGGCTGCGAAGAACTGCCCCAGTGTGGGCACCCCCCAGAGCGGTGCCACCTCGGTGCGCGCCACGTTCCACAACCAGTCGGTCACAGTGACCGCGACCGTGCACGACCACCAGAGGGGAGAAACGCGGCTGTATGCGGTCGCGTTCGCGGGTGACAAGCAGGTGGGCCGCGTCCGGAGCACCTCCGGCGTGGACGACCGCGACAGGAACGTCACCATCAAGCTGGACGCGCCCGTTCACGGCGGAGCGAACCGCATCGTCTATGGCACCGAATCGACGTACAGCGGGCCCAGCGAGGTCAAGGACTGCTACCGCTGACCCCGCCCTGATGCGGCCCGGCCACCCGCCGGGCCGCATGCGATCGGCTCATGCCGTGCGGCCCGCCACGTACCACTTCGACGGGAGTTCGATCCGTGTGCCCTCCGCCGTGTGTTCGGTGGTGACGAGGGGGAGTTCGCCGGTGGCGACGAGGGTGAGACCGGCCCTGGACAGATAGTCGGGGATCGCCTCGTCGCTCACCTCGCCGGGGGCGATGCCGTGGCGGAAGATGGGGGCGAGTTTGGCCGGGGGGCCGGAGGGGCTCTGGGCCAGGGACATCAGGACCGGCTTGGCGGACTCGGCGAGTTCGACCAGGCAGGCCCGGCCCCGGGCGCCCACGAGCGTGGCGATGGTGTCGACCAGTCGGGGGCGGTCCTCGGGCTCGCACTGGTGGAGGACCCCGCGCATGTACACGTTGGCGTCGCCGAGTTCCCGTTGCAGAGTCTCGGCCTCGGTCCGGTCCGCGGCGTCCAGGAGGCGGTACGCGGCACTGCCCTCGGGGTCGGCGCGGCGGGCGTGGTCCAGGGCCGCCGCCGAGAGGTCGGTGCCGATGACCCGGGTGAAGCGGTCGGCGAGGAAACGGGTCTGGGTGCCGTTGCCGCAGCCCAGGTCGACCAGGGGGAGGTCGGGGGTCGCCACATACGGTTCGAAGAGCGCCAGATGGACGGCGGCGGTCAGCGCGGGGGCGGCGTCCCAGAAGACGGCGCCCGGTTCGCCGGACGCCTCGTGCCAGAAGCCCTCCCAGGCCTGCCTGTACCTACTGGTCACGGTCATGCCCAACTCCCCGGGTGAGACACCGGTCCGCCGGTCGTGACGGCCCAGATCGGTCTACCTCGCGCCGGGCACGGGTTCAAGAACCGCGCGCGTACCTTCACCTCCCGTCCCGATTCCGCGCGCCGTCGCACACCCCGCACGCCCCAGGGCCTACCGCGAGCCCGCCGAGTGCCCCTGAGCGCCCGCGCCCGCACCGCACTCGCGCTCGCGCTCACCACCACCGGCGACGCGTCACCGCCGTCGCGGCAGCGTCAGTTCGAACCACACCGTCTTGCCCGCCCCCGTGCGGCTGGTGCCCCACTCCCTCGCCAGGTTGCTCAGGACGCGCAGACCCCGGCCGTACTCGTCCATGGGGCGGGTGTCGAGGAGGGTCGGGAGGGTGTGGTCCTCGTCGTAGACCTCGCACAGGAGGGTGTCGCCCCGCACGAGGCGCAGTTCGATGTGCCGGCCGCGGGCGTGCCGTACGGCGTTGCCGACGAGTTCGTCGACGAGCAGTTCGGTGGTGTCGGTGAGGGTCTCCAGGCCCCAGACGTACAGCTGTTCGCGGACGACGGCGCGGGCCCTGGCGACCTCCACGGGGTCACGGGCGAGCCGCCACTCGGCGACGTCCTCCGGTTCGATGCCGTTGAGGCGGGCCATCAGCAGGGCGACGTCGTCCTTGCGGCCACCTCGGCCCGCCGCCGAGAAGGTCGCGGCGAGGGCGCGGATGACGGTGTCGCAGGCGTCGTCCATGGACGCGGCCGGGTGGGCGGCGGACTCGCACAGGGCCGCGAGGCCGACGCCGATGTCCGCGCCGCGTACCTCGACGAGGCCGTCGGTGCACATCACGAGCCGGTCGCCGGGCTCCACGCGTACGCGTACCGCGTCGAAGGGCACACCTCCGACGCCGATGGGCGCACCCGTGGGCAGGTCGAGCAGTTCGCTGGCGCCGTCCGCCGCGCGGACCAGCACGGGTGGGATGTGGCCCGCGTTGGCGAGGTGCAACTCGCTCGCGATGGGGTCGTACACGGCGTACAGGCAGGTCGCGAGGTAGTGCTCGCCGAGGCGTTGGGCGAGGTCGTCGAGATTGCGCAGGAGCTGGGCGGGCGGCAGGTCGAGTGCGGCCATGGTCTGTACGGCGGTGCGCAACTGGCCCATCATGGCGGCGGAGTTGAGGCCGTGGCCCATGACGTCGCCGACGACGAGGGCGGTGCGGGCGCCGGGCAGTTTCACCGAGTCGAACCAGTCGCCGCCGACCCGTCCGAGGAGCGTGCCCGGGAGATAGCGGGTGGCGATGTCGCAGCCCGCCATATGGGCCGCGATGTTGGGCAGCATGCTGTCCTGGAGCGTCTCGGCGACGTTCTCCTGGTAGGTGTACATGCGTGCGTTGTCGAGGACGAGGCCCGCGCGGGCGGCGAGTTCGGCGCCGGTGACGCGGTCCATGTCGTTGAAGACCTCGCGCTCGGGGTGGCGCAGCAGGATCATGAAGCCGAGGACGACGTTACGGGCCTTCAGGGGGACGACCAGCATGGAGCGGCCCGTGATCAGCGGGCGGATGTCGCGCTTCTCGAACTGCGCGGCGATCGCGTGCCCCATCTGCTCGCTGATGCGCGGCACGAGCACGGGTTCACCGGTGGTCATGCACTGGAAGAACGGGGTGTGCGCCGGGAACGGCATGGCCTCGCCGACCGGTACGACGTCGTCCCAGCGGCCGGGTTCGTCGGTGTGCTCGACGGCGACGCGGTGCCACATGGTGGTGGTGTCGGGCACGCCGTCGGGGAAGCCCTCACCAGCGACGACCTGCTCGCGCAGATACGTGCCCGCCACGTCCGTGAAGCGGGGGACGACCGCCCTGCTGACCTCGACGATGGTCTGCGACAGATCGAGGGAGGTGCCGATGCGTCCGCTCACCTCGTTGAGGAACTCCAGGCGCTCGCGTACGGCGGCGTGTTCGAGGTCCTCGCCCTCGTCCTCCAGGTCCTCCGGGACCGGCAGCCGCCCCTCCGCGACGGCGCGCGCGGCGCGTTCACGGCGGGCCTGACGCTCCGTGCGCCGGGGTACGCCCCAGTCGGGGGTGACGGGCACCCGGTCGTTCTGGCTGAACTCCAGTATCGGATAGCCCAGTTCGAGGACCTGGGCGACGATGCGGGCGCTCTCGCCGACGCTCATGCTGGGCAGGATCTCGGGGAGCCTGCGGGCCAGTTCCTCGGCGGCGGGGAAGTCGGTGTGCAGGGCGAAGCCGGGCGCGATGCGTTCGACGGCGACGTCCTCGTCCGGGCGGCGCAGGGTATCGGCGTCGGCGGCGAGCACGAGCAGTCGCTCCGCGCCGGGGCCGACCAGCGGATACGCCCACCACAGCACATCGAGGCGGTCGCTCCCCCAGCCTTCGGAGGAGGAGACCCCCGTAGCGCCTCGCTCGTTCCCCGTGCCGCCCCGCTCTGGCCCCGTCCAGCTCCCCTCGGCCCCCGTGCCGCCCCGCTCGGGCACGGTCAGCCGGGCGCGGCCGGCCGCCGGGTAGGACAGCCCTCCGTCCAGCGAGGACTCCAGGTCGGGGCCGAGTCCGTCGTACGCGTGGTACGCCCCGTACGGCGACGGGGTCTCGTCCTCGTCCGGGAGCGCGCCGGACACCGGCAGCAGGTCAAGGGCGGGTTGGCCGAGCGCGTCCTCCTTGGCGATGCCGAACATGCGCCGGGCGCCGCTGCTCCAGTGCGACACCAGGCGGTCGCGGTCGACGACGACCACGGCCAGCGGGATGCGGCCGGCCTCGGCGTGCTCCGCCGTGCCGTCGCCGGCTCCGAGGCCGGTCTTCGCGCCCGTGTCGGTGCCACGGTCCATGGCCAAGGCCCTTTCTCCCCACGGCTCGCAAGATCTGCGGCGCCCCCACTACCGTACGGCCGCGTAGCGTCGCGATGTGTGCCAATACACGAATTGACCACGGGGAGCCTCCGGCGCACGGGCCGCAGTACAACCGGCGCACAACCAACCGCGCGCCCCCGGGTGGGGTCACCGGCTCGCGCCCCTCGGCCCTCGCCCGGCGAGCGCCCGCCACCCGCGTACCAAGACCGACGGCCGGCCCTCCTTCCCTGGCCGGCCGTCGATCCCCGCGCGGGCACCGACTCTCAGTCCAGGTACCCCAGTTGAAGATCCCGTTCCGTTCGGGCGCCCCCCGCCACCTGGAGAACGGTCGCCACCGGCGGGTACCCCGTGGCGATCACCGTGTACTCGCCGGAGGAGAGGTCGACGAACCGGAACGTCCCGTCGAGGCCGGTGGTGAGGGTGTCGACAACGTTGCCCGCGGCGTCGAGGAGGGTGACCCGGGCGTCCTCGACGGGGCGCCCGCCGCCCGCGCGGACGGTCCCCCGCATCACGGCACCGCCGGCGAGTTCGATGTCCTGGCGGGTCTCGCGGGCGGCCCGGACGGTGACGGGGAGCGCGGCGGGACGGTGGGAGTGGGCGCTCGCGGCGAGGGTGTACTCCCCCGCGACCAGCTCGGTGATGAGGTACTCGCCCTCCTCGCCGCTGCGCGTGGTGACGACGACCTCGCCGTGGACGTCGGTGAGGGTGACCGACGCGTCCGGTACCGCCCGGCCGTCCGCCGTGCGCACGGTGCCGATCAGCCGCCCGGCGCCGCCGAGCACGATGTCGACCTCGACGGGCCGCTCGCCCACGGTCACGCTCACCGCCTGCGGCTGATGCCCACCGGCCGCGGCGATCAGCACATACGCCCCCGGCCCGGGCGTGGACAGCGCGTACCGCCCGTCCTCACCGCTGCCGCCGCGCCCGGTCTGTCGCCCGGTGGCGTCGATGAGAGTGAGCGCGGCCCGGGGCACGACGGTGCCGTCCGGCTGCCGCACCGTGCCGCGGACCGGGACCCCGGATGCCTCAGAGTCCCCGGGCACGACAGGACCGTCGGCCGTGTACGCGGAGCGTGCCTGCGGGATCTGGACGGGCGACGGCGGCTGCTCGACGGTCGCGTCCACGGAAACCTCGTCGGGGGACACCAGCGGTTTCTCCTTGAGGAAGAAGGCGATGAGGGACCCGAGGACGAGCACCGGCACGACGTACAGGAAGAGCCGGGGCATGGCGCCGGCGTACGCCCCGGCGTAGGCGTCGCGCACCGGGGCGGGCAGGGCGTGCAGGAGCCCGGGGGTGAGGGAGTCGGTGTCGGGCAGAACGGCGTGCGCGGGCGCGGGGAAGCGCGCGGCGAGTCGTTCCGTCAGCAGTGCGCCGAAGAGGGCGACCCCGATGCCGCCGCCGATCTGCCGGAGGTAGTTGCCCGCGTCGACGGCACGGCCGATGTCGTCGGGGTGTACGGAGTGCTGCACGGCGAGGACGAGGACCGGCATCACCATGCCGATGCCCGCGCCGAGCACGGCCGTCCACAGCGCGAAGTGCGGCCGGGGTGTGCCGGTGTCGAGGTGCGCCAGGAACCAGAGGCCGGTGGCGGTGAGGGCGCTGCCGAGGATCGGATACGTCTTGTAGTGCCCGGTGCGGGTGATGAGGCGGCCGGCGATGACGGAGGCGCCGACGATCCCAGCGGTCAGCGGCAGCATGAGCAGCCCGGCCCGGGTGGCGGTGGCCCCGTCCGCCATCTGCACATAGGTCGGCAGATAGGTGACGGCCCCGTGGAGCGCGACGCCGATGGCGAGGCCCACGAGGCCGGTGACGACGAAGACGCGGTCCTTGAACAGCCGCAGGGGGACGAGGGGTTGGGCCGCGAAGCGTTCGACGACGAGGAAGAGGACCGTCGCCACGACCGCGCCCCCGGCGAGACCGAGGACGACCCGCGAGCCCCACGCGTACGTGGTGCCGCCCCAACCGGCCAGCAGCATCAGGCAGGTGGAGGCGACGGTGAGCGACAGCGCGCCGAGGACGTCGATCCGCCCCCTGGGATCGCCGTGCGTCGCTCTCCGCCGCTTCAGGGCGAAGGTGATCACGGCGAGGGCGAGCAGGCCGAAGGGGACGTTGACGTGGAAGCACCAGCGCCAGGAGACGTGGTCGGTGAACCAGCCGCCGAGGAGGGGGCCGGTGACGGAGGCGAGGCCGAACGCGGCGCCGATCAGGCCCAGGAAGCGGCCCCGTTCATGGTCGGGGACGAGGTCGGCGATGATCGCCTGGACGCCGATCATGAGGCCGCCCGCGCCGACCCCCTGGAGGGCGCGGAAGGCGATGAGCTGATCCATGGTCTGGGCGAGGCCCGCCAGCGCCGAGCCGGCCACGAAGACCACGAGGGCGAACTGGAACGCGCCCTTGCGGCACCGGAGTTCGGCGAGGCGGCCGTGGAGCGGCAGTGTGGCGGTGGCGGTCAGCAGATACGCGGTGACCACCCAGGACATACGGTCCAGGCCGTGCAGCTCACCGGCGATGCGGGGCAGCGCGACGGCCACGACCATCTGCTCCAGGGCGACGAGGAGCAGGACGAGCAGCAGGGCGCAGAAGACCAACCGCACCCGGGCCGGGCCCGGTTGGGGAGGATCGGTCGCCGGGGGTGGTGCGGGGGTGGTGGTCGGTTCGTCCCTGACCAGTGTGATCGCGCTCATGCGTGCCGCTCCCCTCGTCGCACTTACCGCACAATTCCCGCGTTAAGCGGCAACTGTCGGCAAGTGCGGCGAGTTACGGCATTCCGGTGAGCGTCATGGAGATCCACTCGAACCGGTGAGAGCGACAACGAAGGCCGGGCCACTGCCCATTGAGATATCCGGGCCACTGCTCACCGGGGTGCGTCGGCCCTACTTCTCGACCTCCGCGGCGAGGTTGGCCAGCAGCGCGTCGTAGATCCGGGCCAGGCCCTTGGGGGCGAAGGTGCGCTCGAAGAAGCCGCCGATGCCGGTGGCGCCCTGCCAGGTGGCGGTGACGACGACGCGGGACTTGCCCTCGCCGGCCGGGGTCACGCGCCAGACGGTGACCATGGAGGAGTTGCGGTCCTTCTCGACGAGCTCGCCGTCGGAGGGCTCGGTGACCTCCAGGAGGCAGTCGCGGATGCGCTTGCTGGTGGCCTGGAGCTTCCAGTGGACGAGGGTGCCCTCGCCGTCGCCGCCCTCGCGCACCTCGTACTCGCTGAAGTGCTCGGGCAGCATCTTGCCGCGCGCGCCGCTGTAGTCGGCCAGGGTGTCGAACACCGTCTCCGCGTCTGCCGCGACGATCCGCTCCGTCGTGGCCTCGACCTGCGCCATTGCACTTCCTCCAGCACTTGGTAACTCGGGGGGTGTGCGGAAAGCCAACCACCACCGGGGCGGACGGCCCAAATCGGGGTGGTCGAAGCGGCGGGGCGGCCGGGCCGGGGCTCCCCCCAGCACGTCCCGATCCAGACCTCCACACGGTGTTCGAAAACCAGTTCGCACAATCAAGGGAACGTGTGTTCTATTCTGGGGCCAGAGCACAGCGAGGAGGCGTTCCATGCGCTGGGACCATCTGGCCGAGAACCCCGCCACGGCCCGGGATGCCGCACTGTTCGGCGTGGACGTGGTGCGGAGCCGTACGTTCGACACCCCTGAATTCCGGGGCATGACCTTCCATGAGATCCGGGCCAAATCGATCGTGAACCGGGTTCCCGGGGCCTCCCGGATGCCGTTCGAATGGACGGTGAACCCCTATCGGGGCTGCTCGCACGCGTGTGTGTACTGCTTCGCCCGCAAGACCCACAGCTATCTGGACCTCGACACCGGCCTCGACTTCGACTCGCAGATCGTGGTGAAGGTCAACGCGCCCGAGCTGCTCCGCCGCCATCTGGGCTCACCGCGCTGGCACGGCGAGCACATCGCGATGGGCACCAACGTCGACTGCTACCAGCGCGCCGAGGGCCGCTACCGGCTGATGCCGGGCATCGTCGCCGCCCTGCGCGACCACGCGAACCCCTTCTCGATCCTGACCAAGGGCACGCTGATCCTGCGCGACCTCGATCTGATCCGGCAGGCGGCCGAGGTCACCGAGGTCGGCATCTCGGTCTCGGTCGGCTTCACCGACCCGGAGCTGTGGCGCACGGTCGAGCCGGGCACACCGGCCCCCGACCGCCGTCTGGACGTCGTCCGCGCCTTCACCGACCACGGCATCGGCTGCGGGGTGCTGATGGCCCCCGTACTCCCCTTCCTCAGCGACCACCCCGACCGGCTGCGCGCCACCGTACGGGCGATCGCCGCGTCCGGCGCCACCTCCGTGACCCCGCTGGTACTGCATCTGCGCCCCGGCGCACGCGAGTGGTACATGGCATGGCTGGCACGCCATCACCCCTATCTCGTACGCCGTTACGAGCGGCTGTACGCGGAGGGCGCCTACGCGCCGAAGTGGTATCAGCGCCGGATCACCCGTCAGGTGCACGATCTGGCGCGGGAGTACGGGATGGGGCCGAGGGAAAGGGAGCTGCCGCGCAGGATTCCGCTGCCCGAGGAGGCCCCGCCGGCGGTCGCGCGGGAGACGGCACCCACCCAGCTGACCCTCCTGTGACCGGCTCTCGGCCGCCCGGTTCTCCGGTGACGGACCCTTTCTGACCGACCCTCAGCCCCCTGCCGAGTGTCCTTGCGCCGGTACGTTTCTGATCATTCCGGGGCCATACGGACCCTTCCCCGGCCCCCGTTGGGTCAAGACTTGGCAGAACCCGTTCTTCCGGGCGTGCGTTCCGGGACGATGCGACGAAAGCCGTGGCATGCACGGCTGGAAATCCTCCGTCCTGGGAGGCCTGACGAATGAAGAAGCGCGCAGCCGCTCTGTGCGGTGCCGCCGCTGTACTGGCCGGGTTGGTCACGGCGGTCCCGGCCGGCGCGAGCGCCGGTTCCGAGGCGGCGCCGACGGCGAAACTCACCTGGAAGAAGTGCGCCACCAGCGCCTATCCGACGCTCCAGTGCGCCTCCTTGAAGGTGCCGCTCAACTACAAGAAGCCACAGGGCAAGAAGATCACCCTCGCCCTCTCCCGCGTCCCGCACACGGCGAAGAAGTCCCAGGGGCCCCTGCTGGTCAACCCCGGCGGGCCCGGCGGCAGCGGGATCACGATGGCCGGTTTCGTCGCGTCCTCGCTGCCGAAGAAGGTCGCGGCGCAGTACGACGTGATCGGCTTCGACCCCCGCGGTGTGGGCGCGAGCAAGCCCGCCCTGAACTGCGAGTCCGGTTACTTCTCCCCGGTGCGCCCCGACTCCCTGCCGAGCAGCCCGAAGACCGAGCAGGCCAACCTCAAGCGCGCCCGGTCCTTCGCCAAGGCGTGCGCCACCAAGTACAAGGACGTCCTGCCGTACATCGACACGGTCAGCGCGGTCAAGGACATGGACGCCATCCGTAAGGCCCTCGGCGCCAAGAAGATCAACTACTTCGGCTACTCGTACGGCACCTATCTGGGCGCCGTGTACGCCAAGCTCTTCCCGAACCGCGTCCGGCGGCTGGTCCTGGACTCCGTGGTCGACCCGACCGGGGTCTGGTACGACGACAACCTCCAGCAGGACTACGCCTTCAACGACCGCCACCGGGCGCTGATGGCGTGGATCGCGAAGAACGACAAGACGTACAAGCTGGGCACCGATCCGGAGAAGATCGAGGCCAAGTGGTACGCGATGCGCTCGGCGCTGGCCAAGAAGCCGGCGGACGGCAAGGTGGGCGCGGCCGAGTTGGAGGACACCTTCCTGCCCGGCGGCTACTACAACGGCTACTGGCCCGATCTCGCCGCGGCGTTCGCGGCGTATGTGAACAAGAAGGACGACGATCCGCTGGTCGAGGCGTACGAGAACTTCGCCGCCGTCGACGCGTCGGGCGACAACGGCTACAGCGTCTACGCCGCGGTGCAGTGCCGTGACGCGTCCTGGCCCCGCGACTGGGACACCTGGCGCGACGACAACTGGGAGGTGTACGACAAGGCCCCGTTCATGACCTGGAACAACGCCTGGTACAACGCGCCGTGCGCGTACTGGCCCACGGCTTCGCTGAAGCCGGTGAACGTCACGAACACCGGGCTGCCGCCGGTCCTGATCTTCCAGGCCACGGACGACGCGGCCACCCCGTACGAGGGCGGTGTCATGACCCACCACCTGCTGCGCGGCTCCAGCCTGGTCGTCGAGCAGGGCGGCGGCAACCACGGCATCACGCTCAGCGGCAACGCCTGCCTGGACAAGTACCTGGCGAAGTACCTGACCGACGGCACGGTCCCGCGCGGCACCGGCGAGGCCGACGCCACCTGCGAGAAGCTCCCCGACCCCGAGCCGGCGAGCGCCCAGACGACGTCCGCCCCCTCCCGGGGTTCGACGCTGCACGGGCTGCTGGGCTTCCGGGGCTGACCCCGGACCGGCCGTGGGGTCCCGGACGAACCCCGGGACTCCCACGGCCGCCCGCACCTGGGGTGCAGAGACGCGGCGATCGTGGACCCGACCAGCCCCCACCGAGCCGCGGTGTCAATCCCGTATGCGGGCCAGCGCCCGCACCGCGGCCTCCGCCAGTTTCGGATGCGCGAGCGCCTCCTTCAGCACGGCCCTGGCCCGGACGTCCCCCAGTTCCCCCAGCCCCTCCACACAAGCGAGCGCCACCCGCCGATAGGGATCATGCGGCGCCAGCCTCCGCCGCAGCGTGGTGATCAGGGCCGGCACGGACTCGGGTGCCCGCAACTCGACCAGCAGCCGCACCGGATGCAAGGCGTAGGCGACCCGTAACTCGTTCGTGGCGAGCGCGGCGGCCGCGCGCGCCGTGCGGGGGTCGCCGAGCCGGGTCAGGGCGTGGGCGGCGGAAGCGCACCGCGGTGCGTCCCGGTGGTTCAGCAGCAGGACCAGCGACTCGAACGCCCGGCGATCCCCCGCGACCCCCAGCCGGAACGCCGCCAACTCCCGTGCCCAGAGCGGCTGTCCGGGCTCGGTCAGCACGGCCGCCAACTCATCGGCGCTGTCGGTCACGACGAGCCGCTCGTAACCGCCCGCGCCCCCGGACTCGTTCCGCACACGTTCCGTGAGTGATCGCAACGCCTCGTCCATGCTTCCGAGCGTAAGGGCGGCAACGCCGTTCAGGGACGTACATCACAAACACCAGGGCTGGCGCGCTCGTTACCCACCGGTTAAGCTCAGACGAGCGAGTGACCCACTCGTGTTCGCTTGCGACGGTTTGGTGACGCGACCGTCGTGAGCACAGTCGGTACGGCACGGCCTCGGGACAGGGCCGGTCGGTTCAGCCGCTTCATGGTTTCGCCATTCGCCGGGCATGTGCGATGCCCGCCTTCCACGCGCTGGTCGCGCCCTCGTCGGCGTACCGGGACGCGTTCCCCCAGTCGTCACCTTCACCCTCATTTCTGGAGTCCCGCGATGGCCACTCCCCTGTCCCCCGTTTCCCCCCTGAAGACCATTGCCGTGGTCGGTCTCGGCACCATGGGCACCGGTATCGCCGAGGTGCTGGCCCGGGCCGGCCGCGAGGTCATCGGCATCGACATCAGCGAGGCCGCCGCCGCCCGTGCGGTCGCCGCGCTGGAAGCCTCCACCGAGCGTGCCGTCGAGCGCGGGCGGATCAGTGAGAAGGAGCGCGGCGACGCCCTCGCCCGTTTCCGGACGTTCACCGATCTGCGTGCCGCCGCCGACGCCGACCTGGTCATCGAGGTGGTCCCGGAGTCGTACGAGATCAAACAGCAGGTCTTCCGTGAGCTGGACGGGATCGTCCGGCCGGAGACGATCCTCGCCACCGGCACCAACGCCCTGTCGGTCACCCGGCTGGCCGCCGACTCGTCCCGTCCCGAGCGGGTGTTGGGGCTGCACTTCTTCAACCCTGCGCCCGCGATGAAGCTGGTCGAGGTGGTCTCCTCGGTGCTGACCGCGCCGCCGGCCGTCGCCGCCGTCACCGATCTCGCGCTCGACCTGGGCAAGGAGCCCGTCGCGGTCGGCGACCGTCCCGGTTTCGTCGCCGACGGACTGCTGTTCGGCTACCTCAACCAGGCCGCCGCGATGTACGAGGCCAAGTACGCCTCCCGCGAGGACATCGACGCGGCGATGCGGCTCGGCTGCGGGCTGCCGATGGGCCCGCTGGCGCTGCTCGACCTGATCGGCGTCGACACCGCCCGTACGGTCCTGGAGGCCATGTACGCGGCCTCGCGCGACCGGCTGCACGCTCCGGCGCCGATCCTCAAGCAGCTGAGCGAGGCGGGGCTGACCGGCCGCAAGTCGGGGCGCGGCTTCTACACCTACGAGGCGCCGGGCTCGGCCACGGTCGTGCGGGACGCGCTGACGCCGGTGGACGGCCCCTCGCTCGTCGAGGGCCGTACCGTGCGCTCGGTGGGGGTCGCGGGCTCGGGGACCATGGCCTCCGGGATCGCGGAGGTGTTCGCCAAGGCCGGGTACGAGGTCGTGCTGGCCGCGCGCAGCGAGGAGAAGGCGCAGGCCGCCAAGGCCCGTATCGGCAAGTCGCTTTCACGCTCTGTCGACAAGGGCCGGATGACGGTCGAGGCCGCCGCCGAGACCCTGGACCGGATCGCCCCGGCGGGCTCGTACGACGCGTTCGCGGACGTCGATCTGGCACTGGAGGCCGTGGCCGAGGATCTGGAGGTCAAGCGGCAGCTGTTCGCGACCTTCGACAAGGTCTGCAAGCCGGGCGCGATCCTCGCCACCACCACGTCCTCGCTGCCCGTCGTGGCCTGCGCCCGCGCCACCTCGCGCCCGCAGGACGTGATCGGTATGCACTTCTTCAACCCGGCGCCCGCGATGAAGCTGGTCGAGGTCGTGCGTACGGTGCTGACCGCCGACGATGTCCACGCGACCGTCCGTGAGCTGTGCGCCAAGGTCCGCAAGCACCCGGTGGACTGCGGCGACCGGGCCGGTTTCATCGTGAACGCGCTGCTGTTCCCGTACCTCAACAACGCGATCAAGATGGTCCAGGAGCACTACGCGTCGCTGGACGACATCGACGCGGCCATGAAGCTGGGCGGCGGCTATCCGATGGGGCCGTTCGAGCTGTTGGACGTGGTCGGGCTCGATGTGTCGTTGGCCATCGAGAAGGTGCTGCACCGCGAGTTCCGCGACCCGGGCCTCGCCCCGGCTCCGCTGCTGGAGCATCTGGTGGCCGCGGGCTGCCTCGGCCGTAAGACGGGCCGCGGTTTCCGCGAATATGCCAAGCGCTGAGGGGCCGGGCGATCGGTTCGCGGCGGGCGGGGAATGGGGCGGTCTCCTCGCCCCGGGCGGCCAGGCCCCACCCCTCCGCTCCCCCGCCGCGCCCGCCGACCCCCCGTCCCGTCGGGGCGGGGGGATCGGTGGACATGCGCACTCTCCTGCGGAGATGCAGTACGTTCGGGGCATGTCCCAGCCCGCCAAATCCTCACGTACACCAGCTGCGCCCGACGCTCCGGAGAGTGCCGCGGGCAGTCGCGCCGCCGCCCAACGCCTCAAGATGCGGCGGGAACTGGCGGCCGCGGCCATGGAGCTGTTCTCGACCAAGGGGTACGAGGCGACCACGGTCGACGAGATCGCCGCGGCGGCCGGGGTGGCCCGCCGCACCTTCTTCCGCCACTTCCGCTCCAAGGAAGAGGCGATCTTCCCGGACCACGACGACACCCTGATCCGCGCCGAGGCCGTCCTCAACGCGGCCCCCGCGCACGAGCACCCGCTCGACACGGTGTGCCGGGGCATCAAGGAAGTCATGAAGATGTACGCGGCCCGGCCGGAGATCTCGGTCGCCCGCTACAGGCTGACCCGCGAGGTCCCCACGCTCCGGGAGGCGGAGATCGCCTCCGTGGCCCGCTATGAACGCCTCTTCACCCGTTATCTGCTGGGCCACTTCGACGAGCACGCCCACCAGGACGACGTGGGCGACGACCCGTTGCTCGCGGAGGTCGCCGCGTCGGCGGTCGTCACCGCGCACAACCACGTGCTGCGGCGCTGGCTCAGGTCCGACGGCCAGGGCGATGTGGAGACCCAGCTCGACCACGCCTTCGCGATCGTCCGCAAGACCTTCGGCACCGGCATCGGCGCGGGCCGCGCCCTGTCCACCGAGCCGACCGCCGCGACGGCCTCCACCCACGGCGAGGTCCTCGTCACAGTGGCCCGCACGGACGCCCCTCTGGAGGAGGTCATGCGGACCATCGAGGAGGCATTGAAGGACCGCTAGCCCCCGCGACAGCGCCGGTCATCCGGGCCGACCCGCTTTTCTGCCGGGGGTCCGGGGGTCGTCCCCCGGGAAAGCACAGCACTGATCGGTAACTGTGACAACGGCCACCCCACCAGGTGGCCGTTTTGGCATGTCAGAGGCCCTTTGCGCACCTCATCTGATCGATCATCGCTCACCTGTTACGTAAAGATTTCACCTGAGCGAACTTTCTGGCACTGGGTGCCTTGCGAGGTGACACGGCGTGCCATACGTTGAAGGAGTCCGGGCGGCCGGCGTGCAGCGACCTTTCGTACGCCGGCTGTCCCCGCAGCCCCCATGGACCGCGCGCCCGGACGCCTGCGTCACAGGCACCCCTCCGCGCCACACCAAGCGCCGCCGAAGCTCCACCTCCGCCGAACCGACGGCATCACGCACCCAGCAGCACCCGACGTAACCCTCAACAGCGTCTTCCCTCGGACGCTCGTCGCCGGAGGCACCACCGTGAAGGAAATCCTGGACGCGATCCAGTCGCCGGAGTCCACCTCCGCCGACTTCGCCGCTCTGCCGCTCCCCGAGTCGTACCGCGCGATCACCGTGCACAAGGACGAGACGGAGATGTTCGCCGGGCTCGACACCCGCGACAAGGACCCCCGCAAGTCGATCCACCTGGACGACGTTCCGCTGCCGGAACTCGGTCCGGGCGAGGCCCTGGTGGCCGTCATGGCCTCCTCGGTCAACTACAACTCGGTGTGGACCTCGATCTTCGAGCCGCTGCCGACCTTCGGTTTCCTGGAGCGCTACGGCAAGCTCAGCGAACTCACCAAGCGCCACGACCTGCCGTACCACATCATCGGCTCCGACCTCGCGGGCGTCGTTCTGCGCACCGGCCCCGGCGTCAACGCCTGGCAGCCCGGTGACGAGGTCGTCGCGCACTGCCTGAGCGTGGAGCTGGAGTCGTCCGACGGCCACAACGACACGATGCTCGACCCCGAGCAGCGGATCTGGGGCTTCGAGACCAACTTCGGCGGGCTGGCGGAGATCGCACTGGTCAAGTCCAACCAGCTGATGCCGAAGCCGGACCACCTCAGCTGGGAGGAGGCCGCCGCTCCCGGACTGGTCAACTCCACCGCGTACCGGCAGCTGGTCTCCCGCAACGGCGCCGGGATGAAGCAGGGCGACAACGTCCTCATCTGGGGCGCGAGCGGTGGACTCGGCTCGTACGCCACGCAGTTCGCGCTCGCCGGCGGCGCCAACCCCATCTGTGTCGTCTCCAGCGAGCAGAAGGCCGACATCTGCCGGGCGATGGGCGCCGAGGCGATCATCGACCGCAACGCCGAGGGCTACAGGTTCTGGAAGGACGAGCACGAGCAGGACCCGCGCGAGTGGAAGCGCTTCGGCAAGCGCATCCGCGAACTCACCGGCGGCGAGGACGTCGACATCGTCTTCGAGCACCCCGGCCGCGAGACCTTCGGCGCCTCCGTCTACGTCACGCGCAAGGGCGGCACCATCGTCACCTGCGCCTCGACGTCCGGGTACAACCACGAGTACGACAACCGCTACCTGTGGATGTCCCTGAAGCGGATCATCGGCTCGCACTTCGCCAACTACCGCGAGGCCTGGGAGGCCAACCGGCTGATCGCGAAGGGCAAGATCCACCCGACGCTGTCGAGGGTCTACTCCCTTCAGGAGACCGGGCAGGCCGCGTACGACGTGCACCGCAACCTCCACCAGGGCAAGGTCGGCGTGCTCTGCCTCGCCCCCGGGGAGGGTCTGGGCGTGCGCGACCAGGAGATGCGCGCGCAGCACATCGACGCCATCAACCGCTTCCGGAACATCTGAGGGCACCCATGACTGAGCGTCAGAAGGACCGGCCGTGGCTCATGCGCACCTACGCGGGCCACTCCACCGCCGAGGCGTCCAACGAGTTGTACCGGCGCAACCTCGCCAAGGGCCAGACCGGTCTGTCGGTGGCGTTCGACCTGCCGACGCAGACCGGCTACGACTCCGACCACATCCTCGCCCGCGGTGAGGTCGGACGGGTCGGGGTCCCGGTCGCGCACGTCGGTGACATGCGCCGGCTGTTCCAGGACATCCCCCTGGAGCAGATGAACACCTCGATGACCATCAACGCCACCGCCATGTGGCTGCTGGCGCTCTACCAGGTCGTCGCCGAGGAGCAGGGTGCGGACATCACCCAGCTCCAGGGCACGACCCAGAACGACATCGTCAAGGAGTACCTGTCCCGGGGCACCCATGTCTTCCCGCCGGGGCCGAGCCTCCGGCTGACGACGGACATGATCGCGTACACGGTCTCCCACATACCGAAGTGGAACCCGATCAACATCTGCAGCTACCACCTGCAGGAGGCGGGCGCCACACCGGTCCAGGAGATCGCGTACGCGATGTCCACGGCGATCGCGGTCCTGGACGCCGTCCGCGACTCCGGGCAGGTGCCGCAGGAGCGCATGGGCGATGTGGTCGCCCGGATCTCCTTCTTCGTGAACGCGGGCGTCCGCTTCATCGAGGAGATGTGCAAGATGCGGGCGTTCGGCCGCATCTGGGACCGCATCACGCGTGAGCGGTACGGCATCGAGAACCCCAAGCAGCGCCGCTTCCGGTACGGCGTCCAGGTCAACTCCCTGGGCCTGACCGAGGCACAGCCGGAGAACAACGTCCAGCGGATCGTGCTGGAGATGCTGGCGGTGACCCTGTCGAAGGACGCACGCGCGCGTGCCGTGCAGCTCCCGGCCTGGAACGAGGCGCTGGGCCTGCCCCGGCCCTGGGACCAGCAGTGGTCGCTGCGCATCCAGCAGGTGCTGGCGCACGAGAGCGATCTGCTGGAGTACGAGGACATCTTCGAGGGCTCGCACGTCATCGAGGCGAAGGTGAGCACGCTCGTCGAGGAGTCGTTCGCGGAGATCGAGCGGATTCAGGAGATGGGCGGTGCGATGGCCGCCGTCGAGTCGGGCTATCTGAAGTCGCGGCTCGTCTCCTCGCACGCCGAGCGCCGGGCCCGGATCGAGTCCGGCGAGGAGAAGATCGTCGGCGTCAACATCTTCGAGTCGACCGAGCCCAACCCGCTCACCGCCGACCTGGACGCGGCGATCCAGACGGTCGACCCGGCGGTCGAGGCCCGGGTGATCAAGTCGCTGCGGAACTGGCGCGACACCCGCTACCAGCCGCCCTTCAACCACCCGCGCCCCTGCAAGGCGCTGGAGCGGCTGAAGGAGGCCGCCAAGGGCACCGACAACCTCATGGAGGCCACCCTCGACTGCGCGCGCGCCGGGGTCACGACCGGCGAGTGGGCGGGGGCCCTGCGCGAGGTGTTCGGGGAGTTCCGGGCGCCGACCGGGGTCTCGTCGGCGCCGGTGGCCGTGCCCGTCGAGGAGGGCTCGGCGCTGGCCGGGGTGCGCCGCGAGGTGGAGCTGACGGCGAAGGACCTGAACGTCGGCAAGCTGCGCTTCCTGGTCGGCAAGCCGGGCCTGGACGGGCACTCCAACGGGGCCGAGCAGATCGCCGTGCGGGCTCGTGACGCGGGCTTCGAGGTGGTCTACCAGGGCATCCGGCTCACTCCCGAGCAGATCGTGGACGCGGCCCTCGCCGAGGACGTGCACGCGGTGGGGCTGTCCATCCTCTCCGGCTCGCACGCCCAGCTGGTCCCGGACGTCCTCGACCGGCTGCGGGAGGCCGGCGCCGCCGACATCCCGGTGATCGCCGGCGGGATCATCCCGAACGCCGACGCCGAGCAGCTCAGGGCCGCCGGAGTGGCGGCCGTGTTCACCCCGAAGGACTTCGACATCACCGGGATCATCGGCCGTATCGTCGACGAGATCCGCAAGGCCAACAAGCTCAACCCCCTCATCAGCACGGAGGTCCCCGCATGACTGTCAACCGTCTCCGCCCGCGGCGTTCCTGCCTGGCAGTACCGGGCTCGAACCCCCGCTTCCTGGAGAAGGCGCAGGGCCTCCCCGCGGACCAGGTCTTCCTCGATCTGGAGGACGCGTGCGCCCCGCTCGCCAAGCCCGAGGCGCGGCACACCATCGTGAAGTTCCTCAACGAGGGCGACTGGACCGGCAAGACGAGGGTCGTGCGGGTCAACGACTGGACGACGGAGTGGACGTACCGCGATGTCGTGACCGTCGTCGAGGGGGCCGGGCAGAACCTCGACTGCATCATGCTGCCGAAGGTGCAGACGGCCCAGCAGGTCGTCGCCCTCGATCTGCTCCTCACCCAGATCGAGAAGACGATGGGCTTCGAGGTCGGCAAGATCGGTATCGAGGCGCAGATCGAGAACGCGCAGGGTCTGAACAACGTCAACGAGATCGCCACGGCCTCCCAGCGCGTGGAGACGATCATCTTCGGCCCGGCCGACTTCATGGCGTCGATCAACATGAAGTCGCTGGTCGTGGGCGAGCAGCCGCCCGGCTACCCGGCGGACGCCTACCACTACATCCTGATGAAGATCCTGATGGCCGCCCGCGCCAACAACCTCCAGGCGATCGACGGCCCCTACCTGCAGATCCGCAACATCGACGGCTACCGCGAGGTCGCCCAGCGCGCCGCCGCGCTCGGCTTCGACGGCAAGTGGGTGCTGCACCCGGGCCAGGTCGAGGCGTCCAACGAGATCTTCTCGCCCTCCCAGGAGGACTACGACCACGCCGAGCTGATCCTGGACGCGTACGACTACTACACGTCCGAGGCCGGCGGGAAGAAGGGCTCGGCGATGCTCGGCGACGAGATGATCGACGAGGCCAGCCGCAAGATGGCGCTGGTCATCTCCGGCAAGGGGCGGGCGGCCGGCATGCAGCGCACGTCCAAGTTCGAGATCCCGGAGGCGTGAGCGCGATGCAGTTCGGACGCACCTACGAGGAGTTCGAGGTCGGGGCGGTCTACAAGCACTGGCCCGGGAAGACGGTCACGGAGTACGACGACCACCTCTTCTGTCTCCTCACCATGAACCACCACCCGCTCCACATGGACGCCAACTACGCCGAGAAGACAACGGACTTCGGCAAGAACGTCGTGGTCGGGAACTACATCTACTCGCTGCTGCTCGGCATGTCCGTCCCGGACGTCTCCGGCAAGGCGATCGCCAACCTGGAGATCGAGTCGCTGAGGCATGTGGCGCCGACCTTCCACGGGGACACGATCTACGGCGAGACGACCGTGCTCGACAAGTGGCCGTCGAAGTCGAAGAACGACCGCGGCATCGTCCATGTCGAGACCAAGGGCTACAAGCAGGACGGCACGCTGGTGTGCGTGTTCCGCCGCAAGGTGATGGTGCCGACCGAGACGTACATCAAGGAGCGCGGCGGCGAGCAGCCCGGCCGCCCGGAACTTCAGGAGGGCTGACCCCATGGCACGCCTCGCCCAGACCCACGGCCTCACGGACGTCCAGCAGGAGATCCTGTCCACGGTCCGCGACTTCGTGGACAAGGAGATCATCCCGGTCGCGACGGAGCTGGAGCACCGCGACGAGTACCCGCAGCAGATCGTCGACGGCCTCAAGGAACTGGGCCTCTTCGGTCTGATGATCCCCGAGGAGTACGGCGGTCTGGGCGAGTCCCTGCTCACGTACGCGCTGTGCGTGGAGGAGATCGCGCGGGGCTGGATGTCGGTGTCCGGGATCATCAACACGCACTTCATCGTGGCGTACATGCTCAAGCAGCACGGCACCGAGGAGCAGAAGGACTACTTCCTGCCGAAGATGGCGCTGGGTGAGATCCGGGGCGCCTTCTCGATGTCGGAGCCGGGGCTCGGTTCGGATGTGTCGGCGATCACATCGAAGGCGGTCAAGGACGGCGAGGAGTACGTCCTGAACGGTCAGAAGATGTGGCTGACGAACGGCGGAACGTCAACTCTCGTCGCCGTACTCGTCCGAAGTGACGAAGGACACCCTGAGGGGACGGCGCCCCACAAGTCGATGACGACCTTCTTGATCGAGAAGGAGCCCGGTTTCGGGGAGGTCCGCCCCGGCCTCACCATTCCCGGGAAGATCGACAAGATGGGTTACAAGGGCGTCGACACCACCGAACTCATCATGGACGGACTGCGCATTCCGGCCAATCGTGTACTCGGCGGCACCACCGGCCGAGGGTTTTACCAAATGATGGACGGCGTGGAAGTCGGCCGGGTGAATGTGGCCGCGCGTGGCTGCGGCGTCGCACAGCGTGCGTTCGAACTCGGTGTCCAGTACGCCCAGCAACGGCACACCTTCGGCAAGCAGATCGCCCAGCACCAGGCGATCCAGTTCAAGCTCGCGGAGATGGCTACCAAGGTCGAGGCCGCCCATGCCATGATGGTGAACGCGGCACGCAAAAAGGACTCAGGGGAACGAAACGACCTCGAAGCAGGAATGGCGAAGTACCTCGCCTCCGAATACTGCAAAGAAGTCGTCGAGGACGCCTTCCGCATCCACGGCGGCTACGGCTTCTCCAAGGAGTACGAGATCGAGCGCCTCTACCGTGAGGCACCGATGCTGCTGATCGGCGAGGGTACCGCCGAAATCCAGAAAATGATCATCGGTCGCCGACTGCTCGAAGAGTATCGATTCCAGGGCTAGTCCAGGGTCGGTTGTCTGATTCGGGGTGTTTTCTTCGAGAAGAAGATCACACCCCGTCAGCACTCTTCGGCCGTCGACTCGGCTTCCTGGCTTGCCCAGTTGCGGCCCGCGACCGGTACGATCCGGGAAAGCCGCCGTCCCCAGTCACCGCGCGGCATCATCCGCTACGAAGGTCATCCATGCCCCACAGCCAAACCTCTGCACCACGCGACAGCCGAGTCGGCGGCGTACGCCTCGCGCGCGGAGCATCGCCGTGGCTTCTCCCGACCGTCGCCACCGCAGCAGTCAGCCTCGTCCGCGCGCGCCGCTCCGGTGTCGCCAAGGCCGTGGCCGTGCCCGCCACCGCGCTCGCGGCCGGCATGCTGTGGTTCTTCCGCGACCCCGAGCGTGAGATCGCCCAGGGCCGAGTGATCTCGCCCGCCGACGGTGTGGTGCAGAGCATCATGCCGTGGAAGGACGGCCGCACCCGCGTCGCGATCTTCATGAGCCCGTTGAACGTCCATGTGAACCGCGCGCCGCTCTCCGGCACGGTCACGTCGGTGGAGCACATCCCCGGCGGGTTCGTCCCCGCGTTCAACAAGGAGAGCGAGAACAACGAGCGCGTAGTCTGGCATTTCGACACCGAGCTGGGTGACATCGAGATGATCCAGATCGCCGGCGCCGTGGCTCGCCGTATCGTTCCGTACATCCCCGAGGGCACCAAGGTCGAGCAGGGGGACCGGATCGGGCTGATCCGTTTCGGCTCGCGGGTCGACATCTACCTCCCGGAGGGTGTCGAGGTGGACGTCGAGGTGGGGCAGAAGACCGTGGCTGGGGTGACTCGCATTGACCGTGATTGATCCTGATACCCAGGCCGGCGAGACCGGGCCGGCCACCGGCTGGGTGCCGGAGGTCGACGACACGGAGGACGACGCGGAGGAGATGCCGCTGTCGCTCCGGCTGTCGATAGCGGACACCCTCACCCTGGGCAACGCCACGTGCGGCTTCATGGCGGTGTACTTCACCACCACCGGCATCCTGATCCCGCACCTCACCGGCAGCCAGGAGACGGGCATGGCCCGCCACAGCGCGGCCACGGCGGTCATCCTCATGCTCTGCGCGGCGATCTTCGACCTGTTCGACGGTCTGGTCGCCCGCAAGCTGCGCTCGTCGCCGATGGGCGCGGAGCTGGACAACCTCTCCGACCTGATCAGCTTCGGCCTCGCCCCGGCGTACTTCGTCCTCGTCTACGGCATGGTGGCGGACGACGCGCATCAGCGGGTGGCGGCGGTGGGCGCGATCGTGGTGTTGCTGGCCGTGGTGCTGCGCCTGGCCCGCTTCTCCTGCGTGTCCGTGCCGAACGGCATGTTCCAGGGCATGCCGTCCCCCTTCGGCGCGCTGACCGTGGTCTCCATCGTCCTGCTGGAGCTGCCCTTCGTGGCGACCCTCCTGGCGATCGTCGGCACGGCCTGGCTGATGGTGAGCCGGGTCGAGTACCCCAAGCCGCGGGGTCCCCTCGCGGGCGCCGTGCTCACCTGGATCGTCCTCGCGATGGGCCTCCTGGTGGCCTGGGCCTTCGACGCCCCCGGCGGCCAGCTCCTCCTCCAGACCGGCTGCGCCCTGCAGCTCGTCATGGGCGCGGTGATCCCCCTGTTCGCCACGGCCCGCCGGGTGAACAACTTCCGCGACAACAGGCGCGAGGCGCGGGCGCTCCGCTAGGCGCTCCGCTGAGAACGGGGTAGGGCCCCGGACCCGGGTTTGGGTTCGGGGCTCTTTGCTGTTGCGAGGTGGGGGGTCGGATTGGCGGGTGCGGGTGGGTGGGGGCTGGTCGCGCAGTTCCCCGCGCCTCTTAAAGCAGGGGCTGCGCCCCGTGCTTTTAAGGGGCGCGGGGAACTGCGCGAGCAACCACACACCACCCGCAGCCGCCAACAAACCACCACCACCCGAGCTACAAGGCGCAGGGGGTCGAAGGGGCGCAGCCCCTGGGGATGGGACGGGTAGGGGCGGCGGGGGCGGAAAAAGGTCTGCTCAGCCCAGGAAGTCCCGGGCGATCCGTTCCGCCACCCGCTCCAGGATCGGCCCCGGGTCGGCGATGCAGCGCTCGACGTCCGGTTCGACGTCCGTCAGGGGGTACGCCCGGCGAATACCGGCCCGCCCCAGAGCCTCCGGCGGCAGCGCCAGCCGCCCACACACGGCGACAACCTCCTTGTCGGCGGCCCGAGCGGCCGCGGCCACCCCCGCCGGGGCCTTGCCGTGGAGCGTCTGCTCGTCCAGCGAACCCTCACCGGTGATCACCAGCGTGGCCTTGGCCAGCGCCGCGTCGAACCCGAGCACATCGAGCATGATCTCGATCCCGGCGCGGAAGCGGGCGCCGAGGACGAGGGCGCCGTAGCCGATGCCACCGGCGGCCCCCGCGCCCGGCGCGAGGGCGTACTCCGCGGCCCTGGCCCCGACCGCCCGCTCCAGCACCCGCGCATAGTGCGCGAGCGCCGCGTCCAGCACCGCCACGTCCTCCTCGCTCGCCCCCTTCTGCGGCCCGTACACCGCGGGCGCCCCCTTCGGCCCGGTCAGCGGGTTGTCCACATCGCTGGCCAGCACGAAGTCGACGTCGCCGGAGCCGAGCCGGGGGTCGAGACCGGAGAGGTCGGCGGTGGCGAGGTCACGCAGGCCCCCGCCGCCGGGGCCGACCGGTTCCCCGGCGGCGTCCAGGAAGCGGGCGCCCAGCGCGGCGAGCATGCCCGCGCCGCCGTCCGTCGTGGCGCTCCCGCCCACCCCGAACACGATCGTGCGGGCACCGGCGTCCAGCGCGGCCCTCAGCAGTTCCCCCGAGCCGTACGTCGATGCCGTGAGCGGGGCGAAGACCCCGGCGGGCAGCCGGTGCAACCCGCTGGCCTCGGCCATCTCGACCACGGCGGTGCCGCCGCGCAGCGCGTACGCGGCGGTCACGGGTTCGCCCAGCGGGCCGGCGACACATACCTCGCGGCGCTCGAAGCCGGCCGCGACCGCCGCGGCCACGGTTCCGTCGCCGCCGTCGGCCACGGGCAGCGCCTCGACCTCCAGGTCGGGCAGCACCCCGCGCAGGCCCGCCGTGACCCGCTCGGCGACCTGTACGGCGGTCAGGGTGCCCTTGAACTTGTCCGCGGCGATCAGCACCCGCGGGGTTGCCGTGCCAGTGTCGATCCCGTCCACAGCGGCGTTCGCCACGCTGCCATCCCCTCGCTCATCAGGCCTTGCACATCAAGGCGGTCGCGCCGCAGCGACCCTAACCGCCCGGGCCCTCGCCCGTCATGCCCCGTTCCGCCAGACGAACACGACACGGCCGCCGGGGGTCGTGTGCGGCCCGTCCCCGCCCCCGTCCTCCCCCGAGCGCCTCCGCCCCGGATCGGGTAGACCTTCCCCATGAGCCCTGTCGACAGCGGATTCGGTGATCGTGTGCTCGGGGGGTGGCTGGGGCGGGTCGCGGGGAACATGCTCGGGAAGCCGGTGGAGGAGGGGGAGGTGTGGAGCCGGGAGCGGATCGATCGGTATCTGCGGCGGGGTGGTGCCCTGCCGCTGACCGACTACCTCCCGGAGCCCGTAGACGAGAGCGACGCGCGGGCGTTGCGGCCCGAGTGGCGGAGTTGCGTACGCGGCCGGGTGCACGGCAGTTGCCGTGACGACGACGTCGACTACGCCGTCCTCGGCCTCCATCTGCTGGAGACCCACGGTTTCGGCTTCACCACCGAGCAGGTCGGCGACCTGTGGCTGCTGCGGCTGCCGTTTCTGCAGACGTTCACGGCGGAACGCGCCGCCTACCGCAACCTCGCGAACGGACTCAAGCCCCCGCTCACGGCCACCTACGACAACCCGTACCAGGAGTGGATCGGCGCCCTCATCCGCGCCGACATCCACGGCTGGACCTCCCCGGGCGCACCCCGCCGGGCGGCCTCGCTGGCCCGGCGTGACGCGGTGCTGTCGCACACCGGGAACGGCGTCTACGGGGCGATGTGGGCGGCGGCGCTCATCTCGGCGGCGTTCACCGCGCCCACCGTCCGGGACGCCGTCGAACAGGCGCTCACCGTGATCCCGGCGAGCAGTCGTCTCGCCCGTACCGTACGGCGGGTGGTCTCGCTCCACCGGAGCGGGCTGTCCTGGGAGGAGACGCTGAGGACGGCCGAGGACGAGACCGCCGGGCTGGGATGGATTCACACCGTCCCGAACGCCGCCGTGCTCACCGCCGGACTCCTGTACGGCGACGGCGACTTCACCCGCACCGTCGCGCTGACCGTCCGCGCGGGCCTGGACACCGACTCCAACGGCGCGACCGCGGGTTCGGTGGCGGGGGTGATGTGCGGTGCGGCTGCGATCCCGGACCGCTTCAAGGACCCGCTGGAGGACACCGTGCGCAGCGCGGTGTTCGGCTTCGACGGCGTACGGATCACTGAACTCGCCGAGCGCACAGTGAGGTTGGCACAGTCGGGCGCCCCTACCCTGCTGCCATGACCACTCAAGACTTCGCCACGTACCTCGCGAGCCTCCCGCGTGTTCTGGCCGCTGCCGCCGCCGTCTTCCGTGACGGCGAGGGCCGGGTGCTGATCGTGGAACCCAACTACCGCCGGAAATGGGGGCTTCCGGGCGGCACCATCGAGTCGGACGACGGGGAGACGCCCCGGCAGGGCGCCCGGCGTGAGACGGCCGAGGAGATCGGCCTGGACGTCGAGTTGGGGCGGCTGCTCGTCGTGGACTGGGCGCAGCCGGCCGGACGTCCGCCGGTGGTGGCGTATGTGTACGACGGCGGGGTGCTCGGCGAGGAAGAGCTGTCGCGGATCACGTTGCAGGAGGAGGAGCTGCTGTCCTGGCGGCTCGTGCCGCGCGACGAACTCACCGGCTATCTCTCCGAGGCCCTGGGCCGCCGAGTACTCGCCGCGCTGGACGCCCTCGCCGACGGTGCGGGACCGATCGAGTTGGAGGACGGTCACCGGGTCGGCTGAGTCGGTGAAGGTGGGGACCGTGGCCGCTGCGGCATGGGCGATGACCAGCCACGGAGGTCGCGGTCTCATGGGCAT
The DNA here is from genome assembly GCF_053592555.1 of Streptomyces sp. NPDC002643. Lineage (NCBI taxonomy): Bacteria > Bacillati > Actinomycetota > Actinomycetes > Kitasatosporales > Streptomycetaceae > Streptomyces > Streptomyces sp. NPDC002643. The sequence continues at coordinate 150,948 of NZ_JBSFVY010000018.1, read as the reverse complement.
ATTCATTGACAGGAGTCAGCTGACATTACGTCAACTCCCCTTGCACGGAGGGTGAGAAGGGGAGAACGCGGCGATTGATAGAAGTTTAAAGCGCTGGCCGAAAACGCTCCCCGTTCTTCACTTCAGCCTCTAGTCTTGCCACAGATCCCGTCCGAAGCGACCCCACTCCCGCAGTCTCGCTCCGGCACCGGGGCAGCACTCGGGACGCCTGGGCGGGTGCCCCCGGGCGCGGGGGCCGCGGCTCCGGCAGGCTGCGGGGCGCCGGAAGCGCTCACCGGCTGCCGTCCGGACGAGCCGGTCTCAACGCCCATCCCCCGCCGGGCCGTTTCTCGCCCGTCAACACGAGAACAGGCAGCTGAGGTCATGGAACCACTGGGCCCCGACGATCCAGAGACACTAGGCCCCTTCCGTCTCGTGGCACGGCTCGGCGCGGGCGGGATGGGCCGGGTCTATCTGGCGCGGTCCGCCGAGGGACAGACCGTCGCGGTCAAGGCCATCCGCCCCGAGATGCTGGGCGACCGCAACTTCCGTATCCGCTTCCGGCGTGAGGTCGAGGCCGCCGGAGCCGTCGGCGGCAGATTCACGGCGGCCGTGGTGGACGCCGACCCCGACGCGGAGACGCCCTGGCTGGCGACCGAGTACATCCCCGGGCCCACCGTGGCCGAGGCCGTGGCCGAGCACGGGCCGCTGCCGGTGGAGTCGGTGCTCGTGCTCGGCGCGGGCATCGCCGAGGCGCTGATCTCCGTCCAGGCCGCGGGCCTCGTCCACCGCGACCTCAAGCCGTCCAATGTGCTGCTCGCCGCCGACGGCCCGCGCGTCATCGACTTCGGCATCGTCCGCGCGACCGACGGCTACGACCTCACCAGATCCGGCGCCCTCTTCGGCTCCTTCGAGTACATGTGCCCCGAGCAGGCCACGGGCGAGCCGCTGGGCCCCGAGGGCGATGTCTTCTCCCTCGGCTCCGTGCTCACCTACGCCTCGTCCGGGCACGCCCCGTTCAGCGGCACCGCGGCGGCCACGCTCCTCTACCAGGTCGTGCACAGCGCCCCCGACCTCACCGGCGTCCCCGACCCCCTCGACAAGATCATCAACCTCTGTCTCACCAAGGACCCGCTGCTGCGCATCACCCCGGACAAGCTGGCGGCGGCCTGCGCGCCCGGCGGAGTGGAGCAGCTGGTGGAGGCCGGCTGGCTGCCCCAGCCGGTGACCGCCTCGATCGCCCTGCGCACGGCGGTGGTGTCGAACCTCGACACCGCGCCGGACGGCCTGGTCGAGAGGTCCTCCCTGCCCACCGACACCCCGAAGCCGTACGCGTACGGCTCCCAGGGCGGCCGCCGGACCTACCGCCCGGACGGGACCGACGCCACCCCGACCCCGAGACCGGTACGCGCCGACCCGGAGTGTCCTTCCCGGGCGCCTGCCCCTGCCGAGGGCGGCTGCCCTCCCCAGGCCCCTCCTCCCCCTGCCGACGAGGGCTGCCCTCCCCCACCCCCCGGCTGTGCCGAGGAGGTACCGGACATCACCGGTCCGCTGCCCCCGAAGCCCTACGGCCGCACCGGGGAGACAGCGGCGGGACGCACCGGCCCGAGGCGCCGCCGGGCCCTGTCCCGGCCCGGGCCGTCCCGGCGTACGGTGCTCACCGCGTCGGCGGGCGCCACGGCCGCCGTCATCGGCGGCTCACTGCTGCTCGCCCGGCACGAGAAGGCCGGCGGGCAGGTCGCGGCGCCCGCCGGCCCGGCCCCGAAACCGCTCTGGGTCTACCGCGGCGGGCCGATGCTCCAGGCACCGGCGGTCTTCCACAAGGAGACCGCCCTGCTGAAGACCCGCCCGGGCGACATGATCTCCCTCGACCTCACGGACGGCACCCGGCCCAAGTGGGTCTACGAGGGCATCAGCCCGTCGCCCACACCGACCGTGCTGAGCTTCAGCGGGGCGGTCGCGGTGACACTGGGCGAGGGCTCGACCGTGATCGGCGTCGACCCCGACGACGGGACGGAACGTTTCACCCTCGATTTCGGGCCGGATTTCCGATTCGACACCCTGCTCGGCGCGATCGACGACAGCACGCTCTCCGTCATCGGTGCCCGGCTGCGGCGGGAGACCGCGGAACAGGGCGTCGCGACGTCCACGGAAACGGTGTTCGCTGTGGACCTGGTGGGCCGTCGCGCGGAGGTCATCCCCGTCAGCCCCCAAGACGTCGGCATCCAGGTGACGCCAGTCATCATTCCCGGCATCTTCATCTACGCCGATGGCCTGCGCAATGTGACGGCCCGCAACACCGACACCTCCGGTGTCCGCTGGCGGCATCCCGTCGGCTACGACCTCAGGCCCGGCCTCGCCCTGCTCGGCGATACCGTCTTCGTCATAGGTCGCGAACTCAAGGCCCTGAACGTCGACACCGGCAAAGCGCGCTGGAAGGTGACCCCCGACCGCGGCCAGTTCGCCTCCCTCGGGGCCATCGGCAACACGGTGTACGCCACCGGCACGAACCCCGCCGGCGTGTACGCCTTCAACGCGGCGACCGGCGCCCGCCGCTGGTTCCGCGCCACCCCCCGCCTCAATGTCGACCTGCCGATCACCACCGGCCCCAAGACCGTCTACGTCCCCGCCTACAAGAACAAGAACGGCTTCTACGCCATCGACTCCACCGACGGCACGCTCCTGTGGAACTTCACCGACAACATCGAGACCGGCGTCAACGAATGGCAACTGGCCTGCGACGCCTCCGGCCGACTGGTGGCCCAGCACTACGACCGCACGTACTGCCTGCCGGCGCCGTGAGGGGGAGACGGCGGGAACCCTGGGGCCACGCGCCCGCCGCGACCACCGCGCCCGCGGCGCGGCTCGGCGCGTCGGCGCGCGGCCCGAGGCCCTACTCGGCGGGCTTGTAGAAGGCGTAGGTGGCGGAGTACGGGACGCTGACCTGGTCGGTGCCGGTGCAGGCGGTGGCCGGGGCGACGCCGCCGCTCGTGTCGAGGCGCTGGATGTAGGAGACACCGGCGAAGACCCCGGTGCCGCGCGTGGCCGTGGACTTCAGCAGCAGCTCGGGGATGGTGCCGGGCTTGGGCGAGGTGGCGACGGCGGCGGCGTTGACCGCGCTGCCGTCCATCGTGGAGACCCACACCGGGCCACGGGAGTGGAGGGCGACGGTGCGGTGGGAGCGGTCCTTCTTCAGCGAGAGCGCGGCGGCCGGCTCCAGCAGCTTCCAGACGCCGTCGGCACAGGTGTAGGTCTGGACGCCCTTGGCGGACATGACGCTGGTGAGCCGGTTGCCGTCGGGCACCTTCAGCGCGGCGGGGGCGTCGACGCCGGCGCGGGCGGGCTTCGGCTCCGCGGCCTGGCCGACCGTGGCGCTCAGGAGCGTGCCGGTGGTCACCGCGGCGAGTGCGGTGGTGGTGAGGACGAGTCTCGTGGCGAGCTTCATCGAGTGTGTTTCTCCCCAGGGATTGCCGAGCATGTGCGCGGGGCGCACGTAGGTGTGGAGTATGCGCGGGCGCGGCGCGGCTCCACGAGGGCTTCCGGGGCACACGGCCGGGTCATGGCGCGGCGGACTCGGGGGCGCCCGACTCGCCGTAGGGGCAGGGGCGCGGCGCGCGTATTCCACTCGCTTCGAGCGGACAGGAGTCCTACTGTCGGCCCATGACCAAGCCACTCGTCGCCCTGCTCAGCGGCGCCGGTATCTCGACGGACTCCGGAATCCCGGACTATCGCGGCCCGAACGGGCTGTGGCGCAAGGACCCCGGGGCCGAGAAGCTGGTCACGTACGAGTACTACATGGGTGATCCGGACATTCGGCGGCGGTCGTGGCAGCTGCGGCGGCAGAACCGGACGCTCGGGGCGGAGCCGAACGCGGCGCATCGGGCGGTGGCCGAGCTGGAGCGGTCCGGGGTGCCGGTGCGGGTGATCACGCAGAACGTGGACGGGTTGCACCAACTGGCCGGGATGCCCGGCCGCAAGGTGCTCGAACTCCACGGCACCGCACACGCGGTGGTGTGCACGAAATGTCATGCGCGCGGGCCCATGGATGATGCGCTCGCCCGGGTCGAGGCCGGTGAGGACGATCCGCCGTGCCTCACATGCGGCGGCATCCTGAAGTCTGCGACGGTGATGTTCGGCGAGCGCCTCGACCCGATGGTCCTGAGCGAGGCCGTCGCGATCGCCAAGGCCTGCCAGCTGTTCATCGCCGTCGGCACCAGCCTCCAGGTCCAGCCCGCCGCCGGTCTCGCGGGGATCGCCGCCGACCACGGCGCCCGACTGGTCATCGTCAACGCCGAACCGACCCCGTACGACGACCTGGCCGACGAGATCATCCGCGAGCCGATCGGCACGGCCTTGCCGGAGCTGCTGCGCACGTTGGGCGGGGTCACCGGCTAGGGCCGCCTCAGAACAGTGCCGCTCCGCTCTCGGAGCCGAGGCCGCTCTCGAAGTCCAGCAGGCGTTTCTTGCGGGCCAGGCCGCCGCCGTAGCCCGTGAGGGAGCCGTTGGCGCCGACGACGCGGTGGCAGGGGACGATGATGCCGATGGGGTTCTTGCCGTTGGCGAGACCGACCGCGCGGGAGGCGGCCGGGTTGCCGAGGGCCGCGGCCAGTTCGCCGTACGAGCGGGTCTCGCCGTAGGGGATGCGGCGCAGTTCCTGCCACACCTCGCGCTGGAACGGCGTCCCGTTCAGCCGCAGTTCGAGCGAGAACTCCTTCAACTCGCCCGAGAAGTAGGCCGCCAACTGCTCCTCGACCGCGCCGAAGGCCGAATCGTCACGCGCGCCGAAGTTCTCCTGAGGCGGTCGATGCCGCTGCTCGGTCATGTAGAGGCCGCACAGCGCGCCGTCGTCGGCGGCAGCGACGAGGGTGAGGGGCCCGTAGGGGCTGTCGATGACCGTGTGCTGCTTGCGCTCGTTCATGGCTGTCCTCATGTTTTCTCACACCGGGAGGAAGTTGATCGGGTGGCTGTCGGTGGCCCACAGGTACTGGACGGCGTAGGCCCGCCAGGGTCGCCAGGCCGCAGCGCGTGCGGTGAGGGCGGCGGGACTGGAGGGCAGGCCCAGCTCCTTTGCCGCGCGCCGGATTCCGAGGTCGGTGGCGGGGAATGCGTCGGGGTCGCCGAGGGCGCGCATGGCGATGACGTCGACGGTCCAGGGTCCGAAGCCGGGGAGGGCGAGGAGCTGGGCGCGGGTGTGGGCCCAGTCGCTGTCCACGCCCAAGTGGAGGTCGCCGTCGGCGAGTTGGCGTACCAGGGTGGTGAAGGTGGTCCGGCGGGTGCGGGGCATGGCGAGGGTGTCGGGGTCCACGTCCGCGAGCGCCTCGGGGGACGGGAAGAGGTGGGTGAGACCGCCGTCGGGGTCGTCGACGGTTTCGCCGTGGGCGGTGACCAACCGGGCCGCGTGGGTACGCGCGGCGGCCGTGGACACCTGCTGGCCGAGCACGGCCCGTACGGCGAACTCGGCCTCGTCGACGGTACGCGGCACCCGCCGCCCCGGCGCCTTGTCCACCAGCGGCGCCAGCACCGGATCGGTGCGCAGCTGCTCGTCGACGGCGACCGGATCGGCGTCCAGGTCGAGCATGCGGCGGCAGCGGCTGATGGCGACGGGCAGATCCCGTAGATCGCTGAGGCGGAGCCGGCAGCCGATGTGGTCGGGCTCGGGCCTGAGCCCGACGATGCCATGGCCGTACGGCAGCCGCAGTGTGCGCCGGTACGCGCCGTCGCGCCACTCCTCGACGCCGGGTACGGCGGTGGCGGCGAGGTGGCCGAAGAGATTGTCGGGGTTGAGCGGGGCCCGGAAGGGCAGCCGGAGGCTCAACACCCCTGATGTACCCGGCGATTCGGAGCGCTGCCGGGACGACCGCGCCGCCCGCTCGCGCAGTTCGCTCGGCGAGAGCGCGTAGACCTCCCGCACGGTGTCGTTGAACGTCCGGATCGAGGCGAACCCGGCGGCGAACGCGATCCGAGCCATCGGCAGCCCGCTCGTCTCGATCAGCAGCCGGGCGGTCTGCGCCCGCTGGGCCCGGGCGAGCGCGAGGGGCCCCGCCCCCAGCTCGGCCATCAGCTGCCGCTCGACCTGCCGGGTGCTGTACCCGAGCCGCCGGGCCAGCCCGTCCACCCCTTCCCGGTCCACGACCCCGTCCGCCACGAGCCGCATCGCCCGCGCGACCGCGTCGGCCCGCTGATCCCACTCGGGCGACCCCGGACTCGTATCCGGCCGGCACCGCTTACAAGCGCGAAACCCGGCCTGCTGACAGGCCGCCGCGCTCGGATAGAACCTCATGTTCTCGGCCTTCGGCGGCACCACCGGACAACTGGGCCGACAGTAGATCCGCGTGGTCAGAACCGCCGTGAACACCCACCCGTCAAACCGAGCGTCCTTGCCCCGCACGGCCCGCACACACCGCTCGGTGTCCTCGTACATCCCGTTCCGCATGGGTCAAGGATCGGGGAGGAGGGGAGCGCAAGGCTGGCAGGAATCCGACATCAAGGTGGGGGCGATCTCGTAGCTCCCGAGAACACCAGAAGGGTCACGGGCAACTCATAGCCGCCGGCCACCATCAAAGGGGCGCGGGGAACCGCGCGACCAGCCCACAACCACCCGCGGTCGCCATGCATCCCGCAGCCCCTCCCCCATAGGCGAACTAACCCATAGCCCGCCCCCACGCAGACTCCCGCAACAACCGCAGCCCATTCAGCCCCACCAGAACAGTGGACCCCTCATGCCCAGCCACCCCGAGCGGCAACGGCAGATGCCCCACCAGATCCCACACCACCAGCACCCCGATACACACCCCGGCGATCACAAGGTTCTGCACCACCAACCTCCGAGCGGCCCGCGACAACCGCACCACCGCTGGAATGGCGACAAGCTCATCCCGCACCACCACCGCGTCGGCGGTCTCCAGCGCGAGGTCGGACCCCGCACGCCCCATCGCCACCCCGGCGTGCGCGGCGGCAAGCGCGGGCGCGTCGTTCACGCCGTCCCCCACGAACACCACCTTCCTCCCACCCCCCTGAAGCTCCCGCACGGCCGCCACCTTGCCCTCCGGCAACAACCCGGCCCGCACATCCCCGATCCCGACCTCATCGGCGACCTGCGCGGCAGCGAACGAATTGTCGCCGGTCAACAACACCGGCCCCCTCCCCGTCACCGAGGCGACCGCGGCCACGGCCGCCTTCGCGTCGTGCCGAAGCCGATCGGCGAGGGTGAGCGTCCCCACGGCCACCCCGTCGCGCTCCACGAGTACGACGGTCCCGTCGGCGCCCCGGCCGTGCTCCTCCCCGGCCCGCCCCACGGCCACCGCGCGCCCCTCGACCGTGGCCCGCACACCCCATCCGGGCACGGCCACGAACCCCTCGGCGCCGGTGACGCGCAGCCCCCGCGCACCGGCGGCGGCCACCACGGCCCTGCCCAGCGGATGCTCACTGGGGTGCTCGGCGGCCGCGGCGAGCGCCAGCAGCGCGTCCTCGTCCAGCCCGGAGCCCGGCAGCGGCCGTACGGCGACGACCTCGGGCATGCCCTCGGTGAGCGTGCCCGTCTTGTCCAGCGCGGCCATGTCGATCTCGCCCAGCCGTTCCATGGCGACGGCCGACTTGACGAGGACACCGTGTCGTCCGGCGTTGGCGATCGCGGAGAGCAGGGGCGGCATGGTGGCGAGCACGACGGCGCACGGCGAGGCGACGATCATGAAGGTCATGGCGCGGAGGAGGGCTTCCGTCAGGTCCTCGCCGAAGGCCAGCGGGACCCCGAAGACGGCGAGGGTGGCGACGACGACCCCGACGGCGTAGCGCTGTTCGATCCGTTCGATGAACAGCTGGGTCGGCGCCTTGGTCCGGGAGGCCTCCTCGACGAGCCCGACGATCCGGGCGATGACGGAGTCGGCGGGGTCGCGTTCGACGCGGACGCGGAGCACGCCGGTGCCGTTCAGGGTGCCCGCGAAGACCTCGTCGCCGGGGGCCTTGGGCACGGGCAGGGGTTCACCGGTGATGGTGGCCTGGTCGACGTCGCTCTCGCCCGCGAGGACCCGCCCGTCGGCGCCGACGCGCTCACCGGGGCGGACGAGCACGATGTCGCCGACGGCGAGCTGATCCGTAGGCACGCTCTCTTCGACCTCGCCCACCGCCTCGGCCTCCTCGGCGGAGCCGCCGGCGGACACCCGCGTGGCGGTCGTCGGCGCGAGGTCGAGCAGGCCCCGTACCGAGTCGGCGGTGCGGGCGGTGGCCAGGGCCTCCAGCGCGCCGGAGGTGGCGAAGATGACGATCAGCAGGGCGCCGTCGAGGACCTGTCCGATCGCGGCGGCACCGAGCGCCGCGACGATCATCAGCAGGTCGACGTCGAGGCTCTTCTCCCGCAGCGCCCGCAGCCCTTCGAGGGCGGGTTCCCAGCCGCCGGCCGCGTAGGCGACGGCGTACAGCGGGCCGTACAGCCAGGCGGAGGCGCCAGCCAGGTCGAGGGGAAAGGCGAGGAGGAAGGCGACGGTCGAGGCCAGCGCCCAGCGGGCCTCGGGGAGGGCCAGGACGCGCGTACGGCGGCGCGGAGCCGTCGAGGGCTGCGTGCGGCGGACCGGTGACGGGGCAAGGGTGGTGGACACCCGGCCCACCATACAGGAACACATGAAGACTCATTCATGCCTTCATGCGCGATGAGTAAGATATCCGCCATGGGTCATGGAGCCGTCACCGCCGCGCAGAACGCCACTCCACGCGTGCGGCTGGACGCGGCCAATGTCGCCAAGGTGGCCACGACCCTTCAGGCCCTGTCCACCCCGTCGCGCCTGCTGATCCTGGCCCGGCTGCGCGAAGGGCCGCTGCCCGCGACCGAGTTGGCCGCCGAGGTGGGGATGGAGCAGTCCGCCTGCTCCCATCAGCTGCGGCTGCTGCGCAATCTCGGGCTGGTGGTGGGCGAACGCCGGGGCCGGTCGGTGGTGTACGCGCTCCACGACCACCATGTCGCCGAGCTGCTGGACCAGGCCGTGTACCACGTGGAGCACCTGAGGCTGGGCATCAGCGACGCGCCCGACGCGGACTGAGTCCTCGTCGGGCGCGGGGGGTTTGCCGGGATTCGGCGTCCTTCGTACGTACGGCTTCGGCGGCGGCTACGTCGCGGGCACGGCGGGGAGGGTGCTCGCCACGGGAAGCGGCGGCATAGCGGGCAGTGTGCTGGCCTCGGCAAGCGGGGGCAGCGCGGGGAGGGTGCTCGCCTCCGGCAATGGCGGCAGGGCCGGGAGGGTGCTGGCCTCGGGGAGCGGGGGCAGGGCGGGAAGGGTGCTCGCCTCGGGAAGCGGGGGCAGGGCGGGGACGAGGCCCTCCGTGGCGGGGAGCGCGGGCAGTTGGGGCAACGCGGGCAGCTGGGGCAGGCCGTTGGCGGCCGGTAGCGCCGGGAGCTGGGGTACGAGGCCGCCGACCAGGCCCCCGACCAGGCCGAGGACCGGCTGGAGAAGGCCCGTGACCACACCGAGCACCGGGGACAGCAGTCCGGTCACCGCGCCGAGTACGGCACCGACGTCCAGCGAGGTCAGGGCCTTGAGCAGGCCGTCGACCGCGGACTGCAGCGCGGTGAGGAGTTCTCCGACGGGGTCGGCCGCGGCGACGCGGTACGGGGTGATCGGGCCACGGGTGGCCGGGGCCGTGGTGTCGAGCTTCTTCAACCGCTCCTGGACGGTGGCGTGGGCCGTCCTGAGTTCCTCGGCATGGCGGGCGGCCACGGCCGGGTCGAGTACGGCGCCGGCGTCGCCCAGGGCCGCGATGTCGCTCAACTCGTCCAGCAGCGGCCCGAGTACGTCGTCCAGGTCCATCGCGTCGATCGCGGCGATCTGGGCGGCCACCTCGGCTTCGACGTCCGCCTCCGTATCCGAGGCCGCGGCCTCGGCGGCGTCGAGTTCGGTGTCGAGCCTCGCCAGCAGCTCGTCCAGATCGGCCTCTTGTTGAGCGAACAGCGCGTCCAGGTCGGTCTCCTGTTTCGCCACGAGCGCGTCGATCTCCGCTTCGAGATCGTCGAGGAAGGCCGTGAGGTCGTCGGGCGCGGGGACGGCGGCGGTGGCGCGGCCCGAGACCTCGTGGCCCGCGTCCACGAGAGCGGTGGCGGTACCGATCGGGGTGAAGACCAGCGCGGCGCAGACCAGGGGCGACAGAAGGAGACCACGGGTGGCGAGGGCACGCATGCACGTTCCTTTCGAAGCGGCTGTCCTATGCCTCACCGTGGAATCGGGTACGGCACGCCGCAACCGATCACCGGGCCGCTCCCCCACCCGCCGCCGCACCGCGACGACACCGCTGACCAGGATGTTTGACCCAGCGAACAGCTCCGCGCACCCTCCGTACGCCAGGGGCGGGCCGTTACCCCGTCAGAGTGCGGGACGGCCCCCGCCGTTCGCGCTCGGCACCCGTGTCGGTGCCGGGGCCGGTGGTCAGGCGGGGAGGTCCTCGATGTCGGACGGCTCCTGGGGCTCGATCCCGTTGAAACGGTGGCGGAAGTCGCTGGAGGCGGGGTACGCGGCGCGGCGCGAGCGCATGATCGAGCCGAGCGGGCGGTGGGCGTCCAGGGCGTGCCAGGGGCTGAAGGAGAGGACGTCGTCGGCGTAGCGGCGGCGGGCGTCGCTGTAGGCGTCCTGGGCGGGCAGGCTCAGCACGGCCACGGTCTGGTGCGGCGAGAGTTCCTCGGGCCACAGGACGGACGCGTCCTCCACGGGCATCCGGTCGATGTCCACGCAGAGCTGGGCGCGGATGTCGTACTCGGCGGAGTGGTGGGCGAAGAAGTCGACGACGAGGTCGCGCAGCGCGGACTCGCCGGCCTTCTTGTCGACGCGGCTGCCGGTGAGGGCCCGCACGTTCGCCGAGCGGGGCGCGGCGGACATCTTGGCGACGTGGTCGCCGTAGCGCAGCGCGGCCATGGAGTGGAAGGTCTCACCGAGGATGTGGTCGTTGACGGCGGCCAGGGTCTCGACGGCCGGCGGGAGCGGGCGGCCGGCGCGGGTGAGGGCCTTGGCGGCCACGCGGGCGGCGGCGCCGGTGAGCTGGAGCCGCTGGTCGCTCTGGCGGGGCTGTTTCTCCAGCAGGTCCTGGAGTTTGGCGTACTCGGCGATGTTGCCGAAGGGCAGGGTGGGGTGGTTGACCAGGAGGAGGTCCTGGGTGGTGTGGCCGTCGTCGAGGGCGCGGGGGCCGGGGGCGCCGATCACCTTGATGGCCATGCCGCGCTGTACGGGTACCTGGTCGGAGCGCAGATCGCCGGGGGCGGAGGAGAAGCGGACGATCACCGGGTAGGTGGCCGGTTCGGCGAAGAGGCCCTGGGCGAGGTGGGCGGGGAGGTCGGGCTGGACGCGCAGTTCGCCGGCGAGGACGCCGTGGCTCTTGGCGTGGGCGTCGCGCAGGCCGTGGCGGTGTTTGTCGGCGACCTGCTGGTTGGCCTTGCCCATGGCCGCGACGACCTGGCGGATCAGCTCCTCCTCGTCGGGGAAGGGCTGTTCGAGGTCGGGGCTGTAGGGGACGTACGAGGTCACGGGTGCCTCCGCGAGGGGGGGGTGGGGGTCAGTTGCCGCTGAGCCAGCGGATGGCGGAGAGGCTGGGCATGAAGAAGTACTCGCCGCCGAGGAGGGTGTTGAACGACTGGATGTTGTGCACCCGGCGGGGCGGGGTGCCGGGCACGGTGAAGTGGGCGCCCTTGTCCTGGAGCGAGATCATCGGGTCCTTCTCCTTGCCCAGGCCCATGAAGTTGCCGGAGCCGACCCACTCGCTCTGCAGGAACTCGACGTTGTCGATGGCCCGTGCGCCGAGCGCGATGAAGTCCAGGCCGCGCGGCCTGCCGTCGTCCTTGAGCCGGTCCGGGGGCAGTGGGGTGCCGTAGGAGGTGCCGCGGCGGATGATCCGGCGGATGTTGACGTCGCTGAGGACCGTCAGTTTCGTGTCGCGCGGGTTCATCCGGCGGATGTGGGAGCCCAGGGGGGTGCGCAGCCCGCGCGGGTCGGCGGAGTAGTCGAAGTCGTTGATCCGCTGCGGGTCCGCGCCGATCGCGGGGTCGTCGCGCTCCGGGGCAAGGGCCAGGGGTGCGCCGCTGCGCCAGCGGCCGACGAGTTTGGCGGCCAGCAGTTCGCGTTCCTGTTCGGTACGGGCGTGGTCGTGGAGGAACTTGTTGAAGGCGGCGACATGGGAGTGGTACTTGCGGAAGACGACGTAGGTGCCGTTGCGGCCGAGGACATCGGGGGTCAGCACCGGCAGGGGGACGCCCGTCTCGCTGGGGTGGCCGAGCACGAACTCGCCCGCTTTGATGGGCCGTCCGTCACCCGGCAGTGGCTCGGCGCCGCTGCCCTCGACCACCGGCTGGCTGAAGCCGTCCCGGTACCCGAAGACATTGAAGCCGTCGGCCGCGAAGTCCTGGTGCGAGAGCAGCCGTACGCCCTGGACCTCGGCCAACTCCTTCTCGTACGCGGCGACTTCTCCGCGCCAGTCGGCCTCGCTCGCGGCGTAGACCGTGACGGCGACATGCACGCGCGGGGTGCCGAACGGGAACTCCCAGTGGTTCGGGGCGTTCGGGCCGGTGTCGCGCAACCGCTCGGCGCGGGCGGCCATCCCGGCACGGAAGTTGGCCGGGAAGGAGGCCAGCGAGGGTTCCGGCACGCCCAGGGCGACGAGCCCCCGGTAGCTGAGGGCGAGGGCCAGCCAGGAGGGTCGGGGTTCGTCCCAGCGGGCCGCCGAGGTCACGCGGGGGGCCAGTCGGCGCAGCAGTTCCCTGCCGGCCGTCGGGTCGGTGATCTCCAGGATGGCGTGGGTGCCGTAGTAGGGCTCCGGCCTGGCCCGCAGCAGCGTCGCCTGGATGTCGTCCAGGTCCAGCGTGGGGGGCCGGCGCAGGCGCCGGAACAGTGGGGAAGGCATGGTGCGCCCTCCCTCAGTTCAGGTCGGACAGGAAGCGCTGTACGGCGGCCTCCTGGCGCTTGAGGCGGGTGGCCTCCGCGACGGTGAGGTTCGGGTGGGCGACGAACCACGCCTGAGCCGGGAGCTGGTGCTTGACGATGAAGTCCTTGACGTCCGGCGAGGTGATGCCGGGCCAGCCCTCGACGTTGCTGAACAGATAGTCCATGAACTCGGGGATCTTGGTGGCGAAGTCGTCGATGTAGGGGTCCCACTCGCCGTCGAAGGCGGTCGCGAACAGCAGCTTGGTGTCGTTGTCCAGGAAGACGAAGCGCATGTTGTGCAGCGTGCCGACCTGACCGGCGCCCGCGAGGTTCCCGCCGACCAGCTTGAAGAACTTCCGCAGCCTGTCCGCGCCGTTCGGCTTCAGCGGCAGGATCGTCGTCAGCTCGGACACCTCGCCGCTCTTGGCCCCGATCCGGCCGGCGGTCGTGACCGCGTGCTCGGCCATGTCCTCCTTGTCGGCCAGGACCTCCGCGACCCGCAGCTTGAACGCGATCTTCGCGTCCGACAGTGCGGAGTCGACCCGCTCGCGGACGGTCTCGGGCAGCTTCTGGAACTTCGCGTGCAGGTCTTTCTCGCTCATGGCACCTCTCCTCGGGGTCGGGCACCGGCCCTGTCGGCCGACACTCCTCTGATGACCATCCCAACAGAATTGATTATATCATCAGCATGTCATCCCGACCTGTTGTCGCGCCACCCCCGGCCAGCAGCCGGGCCCGCGCCTGTGGGTCGACCCGTCCCACAGCTGCCGTGTCCCGATACGTCCACCGCTCGAAGGAGTCCCTGATGACAACCACCGCAGGCAGGAGTTCCTGATGGCGGAGCGCACTTCCCGATCACGCGGCCTCGTCAATCCAGCGTCCGACGTCACCGACGTCAGCGCATTCCCGGACCCCGACCGGACCGTCCGTCCGGCGCTCACACCCGCCGAATCGGTGGCGCTGGTCGATCTGCTCGCACTGAGCGGCCATTTCCTGGGCCGCGTCGCCGACCACGAGCTGGCCGCGCGGCTGGCCGAACAATCGGTGTGCGAGGCGCCCGAGGACGGGGTCGCCCTGCTGGCCCGGGCCAGGTCACGGGCGGCTCTGCACCGCTTCGCCGAAGCGATGGCCGACCTCGACGCGGCGGAACGGGCCGGCGCGGCGCGCGGGGCCGTGGACCGGGAACGGGCGACGGTCCTCGGAGCGGTCGGCTGTCACGCCGAGGCCCACGCCCGGCTTCGGGACGCCTCCGCCCACGGGTCCGGCTTCACGAGGTCGGCGGCTGCGGCGGTGGTACTGGCGGAGCTGGGCGAGGCCGCCGAGGCCGAGCAGGCGTTCGAGGAGGCGCGGCGCCTCCATCGAGAGGTCTCGCCCTTCCCGCTGGCCCGGCTGGACTTCCGGCGCGGTGTGATGTGGCGGCGCCGGGGCGATCTGGCCACCGCCCGCGAGTGGTTCGAGGCGGCCGTGCGCCGGGTGCCGGGATACGCACCCGCCATCGGCCGTCTCGCCGAGGTCGCCCTCCTCCGCGGCGACCCCGAGGCCGCCGTCGACCTTCTGCGCCCCGTGGTGGAGACGAGCGACGACCCCGAGTACGCCGCCCGTCTGGTCCTCGCGCTGCGCGCCGTCGGACACCACCGGGAGGCCCGGACATGGCAGGACCGGGCGGCGGAACGCTACGACGAACTGGTGCGGAACCACCCCGAGGCCTACACCGGCCCCGCCGCCCACTTCTGGCTCACCACGGGAGCGGACCTCGACCGGGGCATCCGACTCACCCTGCACGCCGGGGCCCTACGCCGGGCGACCCGGGCGCGGGTGCTCCACCGACTCGCCGGTGCGGCGGACCGCCGGCCGCCGGGGGACGACGAGTCGCCGAGGACATGGGCGCCGTAGCGCGGTCCTGGGAGGGCGATGAACGAGGGCGCTGGACGGGACGGTGGCCTCGGGGGAACCGTCTGCGCGGCCCGGTCCCCGGCTCAGCGCAGACGCGCGGCGAACGCCTCGTAGGCCCGGTCGTCGAAGAGGACGAACCTGACCTCCTCGACCTCGGTCGGCGTCGTCCGTACGGTCTCCACGGCGATCCTCGCGGCGTCGTCCATGGGCCAGCCGTAGACACCGGCGGAGACCGCCGGGAACGCGACCGTGCGGGCGCCCAACTCGTCGGCGACGCGCAGGGATTCGCGGTAGCAGGAGACGAGCAGGGCGGAACGGTCGAGGCTCTGGCTGTGCACCGGGCCCACGGTGTGGATGACCCAGCGCGCGTCCAGTTCGCCCGCTGTCGTGGCCACCGCCTGGCCCGTGGGCAGGCCCTTGCCGTAGTGCGAGGCACGGAGCCTTCGGCAGTCCTCCAGGATCGCGGGCCCGCCCCGGCGGTGGATCGCGCCGTCCACTCCTCCCCCGCCGAGGAGGGAGGAGTTCGCGGCGTTGACGATGGCGTCGACGGACTGATCGGTGATGTCGCCCTGGACGAGGGTGATGGTGACCATGGGGCCTCTATATCAGCCGCCGGGACGGGAAGGCCGACGAATAAGACGCGCCTCCCCGCCGCCGATCGCCGGGGCGACCATCGACGGCCGGCGGCCGCCCACGACCGGCGACTGGCTACGACCGGCGACCGCCGACGACGGGCGACCGCCCACCACCGCCGGCGGCCCGCCCCTCCTCCGTTCGAGCCCGTCGCCCCCTACCAAGCGACCGGCAACGCCCGCACCCCGTTGATCGCGTTCATGACCAGCATGGCGTCCTCCGGACGGGCCGTGAGGCGCAGGGCCGGCAGCCGCTCGAAGAGGGCCGGGAGGCCGATCCGGAGTTCCGCGCGGGCCAGGGACTGGCCGACGCACTGGTGGAGGCCGTGGCCGAAGGCGAGATGGCCGGAGGGGTCGCGGCGGACGTCCAGGGTGTCGGGGTCGGTGAAGGCGGCCGGGTCGCGGTTGGCGGCGTGGACGGCCACGACGACCCCGTCACCGGCGCGGATGCGGACGCCGGCCACGTCCACGTCCTCGGTGGCGACGCGCCGCAGCCCGGTGTGGGTCACGGTGAGATGGCGGAGCAGTTCCTCCACGGCGCCCGGCCACAGCTCCGGCTCCGCACGCAGGGCCGCCAGTTGCTCCGGGTCGCGGAGCAGGGCGACCACCGCGAGCGGGACCATGTTCGCGGTCGTCTCATGGCCCGCCACGAGCAGCAGCGAGGCCATGCCGACCGCCTCCGCCGCGGTCACCTCACTGGTGGCCACCCGGTCCCGGGCGAGACGGGAGATCAGATCGTCGGCGGGCTCCCGGGTGCGCAGCTCCAGCAGCTCGCGGAGGTAGGCGTGGAGCGCCTTGCGGGCGGCCAGCATCTCGTCCGGCCCCGAGGTGAGACTGCTGATCTCCTTGGCCTGCTTCTGGAAGAAGTCATGGTCCTCGTAGGGCACTCCGAGCAGTTCGCA
Organism: Streptomyces sp. NPDC002643; assembly: GCF_053592555.1. Taxonomy (NCBI): domain Bacteria; kingdom Bacillati; phylum Actinomycetota; class Actinomycetes; order Kitasatosporales; family Streptomycetaceae; genus Streptomyces; species Streptomyces sp. NPDC002643. The sequence continues at coordinate 134,658 of NZ_JBSFVY010000018.1, read as the reverse complement.
GATGGTGAGCGAGGGCAGCGGCAGGGCGTACGACTCCACCAGGTCGGCCTGACGGGCGCCGTCCGCCGTCATCGTGTCGAGCAGTTCGGCGCAGATCCGGGCGACGGCCGGGCGCAGTCGCTCGATGCGGCGGAAGGTGAAGTCGGGGATGAGGACGCGGCGCAGCCGGGTGTGGTCGGGTGGCTCCATCATGAAGAACTGGCCCGGCAGGAGTGGCGGTGGCTGCGGCCGGAAGCCGGGGAAGCCGTCGAGGGTGGCGTCGGCGCTGAAGCGGGGGTCGGCGAGGACCGTGCGGGCGTCCCGGTGCCGGGTGATCAGCCAGGGGCTGTTGTCGCCCCAGACGGTCACCCGCCGGATCGGCTCCTCCGCCTGCCACTTGGCGAACTCGGGAGCCGGGTCCAGCAGCGGGCGTTCGAGGGGGAACGCGGGGTGGACCGTCGTCATTCCGCCGGCCGTCCCTCGGCCCCGTCGCCGCCCTTGCCCGCACCCGGCCCTTCGCTCGCGTCGCCGTCCTCCGCCCCGGCCCGCCCGGCGCCCGCGTCCAGCCCCGCCAGGCTCAGCAGCAGCTCCTTGACCTCGGTCGCGGCGTACCCGTCTCGTGCCAACTCGCCTGTGGAGCACAGCAGTACGGGCCCGTCGTCCGGGTGGGACGGGAGGCGGCCGTGGCTGCCGCTGACGCCGGAGGGGTCCAGCGGGACGGTGCTGATGCGGTAGCGCATCCCGAGCTTCTTGCGGGCCACCTGCCCGACCGCGCGCAGCTTCACCGCGGGGACCGTCTCGTCGTAGAGCAGCTCGGCGGGGTCGTAACCGGGCTTGCGGTGGATCTCGACCTGGCGGGCGAAGTCGGGGGCGTGGTCGTCGTCCAGCCAGTAGTAGTACGTGAACCAGGCGTCGGGGTCGGCGATGGCGACGAGTTCGCCGGAGCGTTCGTGGTCCAGGCCGAAGGCCGCCTTGCCCTCGGCGTCCAGGACCCGTTCCACACCGTCGAGTTCGGCCACGGTCTTGGTGACCGTCTCGATGTCGGCGGGGTCCTTCACATACACATGGGCGATCTGGTGGTCGGAGACGGCGAAGGCCCGCGAGGTCCACGGGTCGAGGTACTCCATGCCGTCCTGGGTGTGGACCTCAAGCAGCCCGGCCCGGCGCAGGGCGCGGTTGATGTCGACCGGACGGGAGGCCGGTGTGATGCCGTACTCGCTGAGCGCGACCACCGTGGCGCCCTCGCTCAGGAAGTGGTCGATCAACGGGCGCAGGGCGTCGTCGAGCCGGCGGGCGCTCTCGATCGTCCGGGGCGAGTCGGGTCCTGAGCGCTGGGGCTCGTAGTCGAGTTGGGGGATGTAGACGAGGGTGAGGTCGGGCTGGTGCTCGTCGAAGATCTGGCGGGCGGCGCCGAGAATCCACTGGCTGGAGGGCATGCCCGCGTTGGGGCCCCAGTAGGTGAACAGGGGGAACGGGCCCAGCCGGTCGGTGAGTTCGTCGTGGAGGGACGGCGGCCAGGTGTAGCAGTCGGGTTCCTTGCGGCCGTCGGAGTAGTAGACCGGGCGGGGGGTGACGGTGAGGTCGACGTCCGCGCCCATCGCGTACCACCAGCAGATGTTGGCGACCTTGTAGTCGGGGACCGCCTTGCGGGCGGTTTCCCAGATCTTCTCGCCGCCGACGAGCGCGTTGTGCTGGCGCCACAGCAGTACTTCGCCGAGGTCCCGGAAGTACCAGCCGTTGGCGACCGCGCCGTGCCCGGAGGGGGTCTCGCCGGTGAGGAACGTCGACTGGACCGTGCAGGTCACGGCGGGCAGTACGGGGTCGAGCCGGGCCCGGAAGCCGCGCTCGCCGAGGGCGGACACCGCGGGCATGTGCTTCAGCAGCTTGGGGGTGAGACCGACGATGTCGAGTACGACGAGCCGGTGGGGTCGGGTGCTCATACGTGCTCCTCCTTGAGGCCCAGCGCGGTCAACCGGTCGCGGGCCCAGGCCAGTTCGGCGGCGATGCCGACGGCCAGGTCGGTGGGGGGTTCGGGGAGGACGGACCAGGTGTAGGTCTCGACCTCGATGTGGTCGCAGTCGGCCGTGGGCCCGCCGAGGAGTCCGGCGAGGACAGCGGTCAACTGGTCCGCGGTGGTGCGCAGCCCGGGTGCGGGCTCGGCGTGCAGCGGGGCGTGGAAGTGGACGCGCCAGGGGCCGCGGTCCGTGGGAAGGTCGCCGTCCAGCGCTTCGGGGAGGTCGTCCACTCCCCTCAGCCCGGGGTCCTCCGCCGCCGGCGCCGTGCGCGTCTGGTGCAGGAACCGGGGCTCGGCCAGCCGCCGGAGCGCGGCCCGCGCGGTGGTGTCGGCCGGGTCGGGGGCCTCGACCGCGCAGGACGCCTGGAGTTTGACGACGGGCAGTCCGGCGTCGGCGAGGCGGGCCAGGGCGGCGGCCGGGTCCTCGAACTGTACGGCGAGATGGCAGGCGTCCAGGCAGACGCCGAGCCGCTCGGGGTCGAGGCCACGCAGCTCCCGTACGGCCTGGGCGGTGGTCTCGACGACACAGCCGGGCTCCGGTTCGAAGGCGACGCGGATACGGCGGCCGGTGTCGCACTCGATCTCCGCGAGCCCGGCGGCGAGCCGGTCCAGGGCGCGGCGGGCGGTGTCGGCGCGCTCGGTGGGCCAGGGGGTGCGCCAGGCCAGCGGCAGGGTGGAGATGCTGCCGCGTTCGATGTCGTCGGGGAGGAGCGCGGCGAGGACGCGGGCGCAGTCGAGGGTGTGGCGCAGCCGGGCCTCGTCGGCCCAGTCGGGGAGGTAGACGTCCTTCTTGACGACCTCGCGGTGGAAGCCGGCGTAGGGGAAGGCGTTGAGGGTGACGGTCTCCAGGCCGCGCGTGGCGAGTTCGGCCTTGAGTCGCTTCAACTGGGCGTCGTCGCCGGTCAGTTGGTGGACCACTCCTCGGGCGAGCCAGAGGCCGATGCCGAGGCGGTCGACGCCGAGGTGTTCGCGTACGGGTTCGGCGTGGGTGGCGAGCTGGGCGATGACGCCCTCAAGGTCCTCGGCCTGGTGGACGTTGCTGCAGTAGCCGAGGTGGACGGGGGTGCCGTCCGGGTGCCTCAAGCGCATGGCGGGCTCACTCCCCGCCGCGGCGGATGGAGTTGCCCTCGAAGCTCGACTGCTCGTCGGGCTTGGGCTCGTCGAGGTCGAGCCGGCCGCTCTGGCCGTAGAAGGCGACCGGGTTGCGCCAGAGCACCTTGTCGACGGTGTCGTCGTCGAAGCCGGCGGCGAGCATCGCGTCGGCGGTCTTGCGGGTCTTCAGCGGGTCCGAACGCCCCCAGTCGGCGGCGGAGTTGACGAGCACCCGCTCCGTGCCGTGCTCCCTGAGGATCTCGACCATGCGGCTCTCACTCATCTTGGTCTTCGGGTAGATCGAGAACCCTGCCCAGCAGCCGCTGTCGAGGACCATGCCGACGGTCAGCTCGTTCAGATGGTCGAGGACGACGAGTTCGGGGGCGATACCGGACTCCCGTACGACGTCGAGGGTGCGGCGGGTGCCGGTGGCCTTGTCGCGGTGCGGGGTGTGGACGAGGGCGGGCAGTTCGTGCTCGATGGCGAGCTGGAGCTGACGGGCCAGGGCCTCGTCCTCCTCCGGGGTCATCGAGTCGTAGCCGATCTCGCCGACGGCGACGACCCTGTCCTTGGCGAGATAGCGGTCGAGTTCGTCGAGGACGGGCGTACAGCGCGGGTCGTTGGCCTCCTTGGGGTTGAGCGCGATCGTGCAGTAGTGCTGGATGCCGAACTGCGCGGCCCGGTACGGCTCCCAGCCCAGCAGGGAGTCGAAGTAGTCGTAGAAGCTCTCCGGTGAGGTGCGGGGCTGGCCGAGCCAGAAGGCGGGTTCGACGAGGGCGCGCACCCCGGACGCGTACATCGCCTCGTAGTCGTCGGTGGTGCGGGACGTCATATGGATGTGGGGGTCGAAGATCCGCACGGTCAGGCCTCTTCCTCGGTGTGCTGGGCGGCGGCGGTGGTGGCGGTCATGTCGTCGAGCGCCTTCAGGGCGCGTTCGGCGGCCTCGCGGCGCGCGGGTACAGTGGCCCGCGTCTCCTCGGTGAGCCGTTCCACCAGGGTGGGCGGGGCGCCGGTGACGCGCCAGACGTCGGCCGGGACGTCCCGTCCGGCGGCGACCCGCTCATGGGCGAAGTCGCCGAGCATCTCGGCGAGTCGGACATCGGCGCGGGTGTCGAGTCCGGCGATCCGGTCGAGGGGGATCTCGCAGAAGACGCACTTCAGGACGGCCTGACGGTATTCGTCGTCCGTGAGCCAGGCGGCCCCGTACGCGCCGAGGGCGGCCTCGATGACGCTGTTGTCGTTGCCGCGCAGGGCCTCGCGGACGAGGGGGAGGGCGCGGTCGTGGAGCAGTTCGGCCGGGTCGCCCGCGGTGTCGTCGGCGTAGTCGCCGTCGAGCAGGGGCAGGGCGCGCAGTACGGCCCGCTGTTCGGCGGGGTCGCCGTGGCGGAAGAGACCGGCCAGTTCGGCGGCGAGTTCGTCACCGGTGAGCGGCAGCGCGACGATCAGGAGGGCTCGGGCGGCCTCGTCGACGGTCCAGTGCTCGTCCAGGCGGGCGGAGCCGCAGCGTCGCCGGGCGGCGGGGAACAGGGCCCGTATCGCGGAGGGCTTGGCGCCGATCCGGGTCACGGCCTCGTCGAGCCAGGCGCGGGCGGCCGGGTCCAGGGGGTGCGAGGCGAGGGCGGTTCGGGGGTCGGGGGGCTCGGAGCCGGGCATGCCGATGGATGCCATGGTGCACAACCTCTTGTGGAGATGGAGTACTTGGGGGGATGAGGTATCGGGGGGATGGCGTACTGCGGGGGGGGGATGAGGGTCTTCTGGATCAGGCCGAGGCGGCGCGCAGGTACTCCAGGGAGCGGCGGGCCACGTCGGGGGCGTCGAGGGAGCCGCCCTGGATCTCGACGGAGACCAGGCCCCGGTGGTCGAGGTCGCCGAGCGCGGTGAGCAGCGGCGGGAAGTCGATCTCGCCGGCGCCGAATTCGAGATGCCGGTGGACGCCGCGCACCATGTCCTCGATCTGGACGTTCAGCAGACGCGGGGCGGCGAGACGGACGCACTCCAGCACGGTCCTCTCCTCGACGCAGTGCGCGTGCCCGATGTCGAGGGTGATGCCGAACAGCTCGTGCCCGCCGACCAGTTCGGCCAGCTCCAGACACCGTTCCACCGTGTCGACGAACATATACGGCTCGGGCTCGAAGGCCAGCGAGACGCCGTACCGCTCGGCGGTCTCCAGGACGGTCTCGACGCCCGCCGCGAGCCGTTTCCACGCGTCCCGCTCTGGCGTGCCGCCCTCGGGCGCGGGCCCGCTGCACAGGTGGACGGTGGGTGAGCCGAGGTCGGCGGCGATGCGTACGGCCCGGCGCAGCAGGTCGATCCGGTGCTCCGCCCCGTCGGACGTCAGCGTCGGCTGGTGCTTGCCCCAGGCGTCGAGGAGATAGGGCGCCCCCGTCTCGACCGTCACATCGAGTCCGTGCCGGGCCAGTTCGCGGGCGACGGCGGCCACGCGCCGGGGCAGGTCGTCGGCGTACGGGTCGAGGTGGCCGTGGTCGAGGGTGAGCGCGACTCCGTCGTAGCCGAGGTCGGCGAGGATCGTGAGTACGTCGCTCAGACGGTGGTTGGTGAAGCCGTTGGTGCCGTAGCCGAACCGGAGGGGTGCGGCCTGTTCGGGGGGTCTGCGCGGCTCGGGGGGTGTGGGGGGCGGGGCCATGCCGACGGTCTCTCCTGCGGAGGTGGGTGGTTCAGGTGGGGGATATGCGTCGGGCGAGCCGTCGCGCGAGGGGGTGGACGATGCCCAGGGCCGCCGCCGCGACGGGGGCTCCGCTCCGGGCGGTCAACGCGGCCTGCAGGGGCATCAGCCCGAGGATTCCGGCACCGACGGCCCGCCGTACGTTCTCCCCCGACGGCTCTCGTACGGCGCGGGCCTGGGCCGCGCCGTAGGTGCCGAGGTAGGCGAGGCAGGCGGCGCCGGCCACGGCGGCCCTGGCCTTGGCGGACCGTCCGACGGCGGCGCCCCGGGCGCGGGGGCCGGTGAGCGCGGTACGGGCGGCCGGCAACGCGGTCGCGAGGGCCGTGGCGGTGGAGGCGGCGAGCGTGGTGGCCGGCAGCTTCGCGGGGGCGCCGGAGATCTCGTGGCGGCTCAGCGCGGTCAGCGTGTACGTGTGGGCGCCGATGAGCGCGGCGGGGACGGCGCCCCGCAGCAGGGCCCTGCCCGTTCCGCCCGATCCGCCGGTACGGCCGTCGCTTCCGCGCCCGGCGACCAGCGCCCCGGCGATGACGTCCAGGGCGCGCGCGGAGCCCATCGCGGCCGGGCCCGCCGGGGTGGACTTGAGCTTCAGGTCGTACGCCCAGACGGCGCCGACGAGCGGAAGCGCTCCCAGGAGGCTGCGGCGGCCCCCGGAGACGGCGGCGAGCCCGAGGCCCCCGGCGGTCAGGGCACCGGCGACGGCGAGTGCGGTGCGGCGCGGGACACGGCCGGAGGGGACGGGGCGTTCGGGGCGTTCGACGGCGTCGACGGCGGCATCTGCGTAGTCGTTGAGGGCCATTCCGGCCCAGTAGATGCACACGGACGAGCCCATGACACCGAGGGTGCGCGCGCTCAGCGGGCGACCGGCGGCGGCCGCGCCCGCGAGGACGTCACCGGGGACGCTCAACGCGGCCGGGGCGCGCACCAGTTGTACGAGGTCTGCGATGTTCATCGTATGCCCGGTGTCGGAGCGGGGTTCCGCTCGCCGATCTTTCATGACCGCAACTTACCTGCGTTATTTGAACATTCAGATGGGAGAATCGTGAAGATCTTCGCCATCCATGGCTTGATTACGACGCTCTTACGTCGCCTGCCGTAGCCTCCGCCACACCGCCTTGGCGGCGTTGTGACCCGACATTCCATGCACCCCGGGGCCAGGCGGGGTGGCCGAGGAGCAGATGAAGACGGCCGGGTGCGGGGTGTGGTACGGGAACAGCGACAGCTTGGGGCGCAGCAGCAGTCGCAGCCCGGAGGCGGCTCCACAGGCGATGTCCCCGCCCACGTAGTTGGCGTTGTGCGCGGCGAGCTGCGGCGGGCCGGCCGTGGCACGGGCGAGCACCCGGTCGCGGAACCCCGGGGCGAACCGCTCCAGTTGCCGTTCGACGGCGTCCGTCAGATCTCCGGTCCAGCCGTTGGGCACATGCCCGTACGCCCAGAACACATGCTTGCCCTCGGGGGCGCGGGTCGGGTCGACGAGGCTGGGCTGCACGGTGATCAGGAACGGCGCGTCGGGGGCGCGGCCCCTGCGGGAGGCGTCGTCCAGCGCGGCGGCGATCTCCGCCTTGCTCGCCCCCACCTGAACCGTTCCGGCGCTGCGCGCCTCCTTGGCCGTCCAGGGCACGGGCCCGTCCAGCGCATAGTCGATCTTGAAGACACTGGCCCCGTACCGATACGACTCGTAGTACCGGCCGAAGCCCGCGATCCGGGCCAGCGCGGTGGGCGAGGTGTCGAAGACATACGCCCGCGCGGGTGGCAGATCATCGAGTCGCTTGACCTCGTAGTCGGTGTGGACGGTGCCGCCGAGGTCCCTCAGATACGCGGTGAGCGCGTCGGAGATGGCCTGGGAGCCGCCCTTGGCCACCGGCCAGCCGGCGGCGTGCGCCGCCAGCGCGAACACCAGGCCGACCGCGCCGGTCGCGAGTCCGCTCAGCGGGGCGATGACATGGGCGACCAGACCGGAGAACAGGGCCTTGGCCTTCTCGTCCTTGAAGCGGCGCATCAGCCAGGTCGAGGGCGGCAGCCCGGCCAGGCCGAACCGGGCGAGACCGACGGGGTCACGGGGCAGCGCGGTCAGCGGCAGCGACATGAAGTCCCGTACCAGGGTGTCCCACCGGGGCAGGAACGGCTGGACCAGTCTGCGGTACGCGCCCGCGTCACGCGGCCCGAACGAGGCTGCCGTCTCCCCCACCGAGCGCGCCAGCACCGCCGCCGAGCCGTCGAGGAACGGATGGGCCATCGGCAGCTCGGCGTGCAGCCACTCCAGGCCGTGGCGGTCCAGCGGCATCGCCTTGAACGCCGGGGAGTTGACACCGAGGGGGTGGGCGGCCGAGCAGGGGTCGTGCCGGAAGCCGGGGAGGGTCAGCTCGGCCGTCCGAGCACCACCGCCCACGGTCTCCTTGGCCTCGAACACCGCCACGGAGAAGCCGCGGCGGGCCAGCTCCACGGCGGCCGTCAGCCCGTTCGGTCCCGCCCCCACCACCACCGCGTCGAGCATCGCCGGCACGTCCGGACCCCTTCGTCAGCCGTTGGCCATTCGGGATCAGGATATGCCCGGGTACGGACAGTGGCCGGGCACCGGGTGGGGATGCGGGCCGAGGCAGCCGTTCCGCTTCGCCGGCGCCGACGAGGCCATGTCGGTGCACGTCCGCGCGACATCGCCGCCGCCGGTGTCCTGCCCCCGTGCCAGGACACCGGTACGGCGATGCGGTTGCTCGGTCAGGCTCCGCCCGCCAGCAGCTCCACCACCCGGCGGGCCGTCGCCTCGTCACGGGCGGTGGTGAACGGAAGCGTGTTGCCGCCGGTTATGCGGAAGGGCTCGCCGGTGAGAGTGCGATGGCTGCCGCCCGCCTCCTCGACGAGGAGCAGTCCGGCCGCGTGGTCCCAGGCGGCCTCCCAGGAGAACGCGGTGGCGTCCAACCGGCCCCGGGCGATGGCCAGATACTCCAGCCCGGCCGAGCCGCACGCGCGCGGGGCGACGCCGTCGGCCCACAGGCCGAGCAGCTCCCGCTTCTGCTCCGGTGTGGTGTAGTCCGGGTGGGAGTGGGCCACTTCGAGGTCGCGGCCGGGCTCCGGGGAACCGGCGCGCAGCGGCTCGCCGTCCAGCGTGGCGCCCCGGCCCCGGATCGCGACGGCGAGTTGGTCGAGGGCGGGCGCGTGAATCCAGGAGGCGAGCAGGACGCCGCCCCGGGCGAGGGCGACGAGGGTGGAGAAGCCGGGATCGCCGTGGACGAACTGCCTGGTGCCGTCCACCGGGTCGACGATCCAGACCGGTGCCTCGCCGCGTATCGCGTCGTACGTCGTCGGGTCGGCGTGCACCGCCTCCTCGCCGACCACGACCGAGCCGGGGAGCAGTCTGGGGAGCGCGTCGGTCAGATACAGCTCGGCCCGGCGGTCGGCGTCGGTCACCAGATCGTGCGGGCCGGCCTTCTGGTCGACCTCGTGCGCGGCGAGCTGACGGAAGCGGGGCATGATCTCCGTGGCCGCCGCCTTGCGCACGGCTTCCTCCACGTCGGAGGCGTGTCGGGCGAGAAACTCGTCGATGGTTTCGTTGTCCTGGAACATGCCCTCATTTGAGCACGCCCCACTGACAATCCCCACCGGCCGGGTGAACACCGCATGGAATCCCGGCGAATCCCGATGAATTCCGACGATTCCGACGAGGGGGAGGGGCGACCGTCGGCTCAGCGGCCCACGGCGTAGCCCTGCATCCCCCGTGGGTTGGCCGCGGCCGACAGCACGCCGGTGGCGGGGTCCCTCGCGACCGCGCACAGGCGTCCCTCGGACCACGCGGGGCCCACGGTGACGTCGTGGCCGAGCCGCCGCAGTTCCCCGACGACCTCCGCCGGCATCCGGGACTCGACGGTGAGGCTGCCGGGGCGCAGGCCGCGTGGGTAGAAGGAGCTGGGGAATCCGTCGTTGTGCCAGTTCGGCGCGTCGATGGCGCCCTGGAGGTCGAGGCCGCCCCGGACCGGTGGGCGCAGGGCGACGGCCAGGAAGAAGTGCGGCTGCCACTGGTCCTGCTGGTCCCCGCCGGGCGTGCCGAACGCCATGACGGGCACCCCGTCCCGCAGCGCGAGCGACGGGGTGAGCGTGGTGCGGGGCCGGCGCCCGGGGGTGAGGGAGTTCGGCAGGCCCTCGTCCAGCCAGGCCATCTGCAACCGCGTGCCCAGCGGAAAGCCCAGCTCCGGCACGACCGGGTTGGACTGCAGCCACCCTCCGCTGGGTGTGGCCGCGACCATGTTGCCCCACCGGTCCACGACATCGAGATGACAGGTGTCGCCCCGGGTGGCCCCGTCGGCGGCCACCTCGGGCTCCCCCGGCACCAGGGACACGGCATGCCCGGCCACGGTGGGCTCACCGACTCCCAAGGGGCTGAAGCGGGGCCCGCCGCCGGCCGCCACGCGCGCGTGGACGCTCATCCGGGGGGTGCGTCCGCCGGGGCTCCCGGGCCGCAGCTCGTACGACGCCGTCCCACCGATGAGCGCCCGCCGCCCCGCGTTGTACTCCTCCGACAGCAGCTCGTCGAGCGGTACCGGCGCCGCGTCCCCGTACCAGGCCTCCCGGTCGGCCATGGCGAGCTTGCAGCCCTCGACGAGGAGATGTACGTACTCGGCGGACCCGTACGCGGGCAGTTCGGGCGGCAGCAGGGCGAGTTGCTGGAGGAAGGCCGGCCCCTGGCTCCAGGCGCGCGCCTTGCACACGGTCCAGCCGTTCCAGTCGTAGGTCGCCGGGGTCTCGTACGACGCGGACCAGCCGGAGAGGTCGGCCGTCGTGAGCGTGCCGCTGTGCCGTTCGCCGCTGGTGTCCATGGTGGGCCGCGCGGACTGTCGTACGAGCGCCTCGGCGATGAAGCCGGACCGCCACACCTCCCGTGCGGCCTCGATCCGGGCCTCGCGGTCCCCCGCCCCCGCGACCTCGGCGAGCAGCCGCCGCCAGGTCGCCGCGAGCGCCGGATTACGGAACGGCTCCCCGGGCCGTGGCGCCTTCCCGCCCGGCAGATAGACCTCGGCCGAGGAGATCCACTCCTCCTCGAAGAGGGCACGCACCGACTCGACCGTCGCCCCGACGTTCTCCACGGGCGCGTGCCCGTCGTCCGCGTATCCGATGGCGTACTTCAGGACGTCGGCCAGGTCCTTGGTGCCGTAGTCGCGCAGCAACAGCATCCAGGCGTCGAACGCGCCCGGTACGGCCGCCGCCAACGGCCCCGTTCCGGGTACGAGTTCCAGTCCGAGGCTCGTGTAGTGCGCGATCGTCGCCCCGGCCGGCGCCACCCCCTGCCCGCACAGCACCCGCACCTCGCCGTCGGCGGTGGCGAGGATGATCGGCACCTCCCCGGCGGGCCCGTTGAGGTGCGGCTCGACGACGTGCAGGACGAATCCGGCGGCCACGGCGGCGTCGTAGGCGTTGCCGCCGTCCTCCAGGACCGCCATCGCCGACTGGGAGGCCAGCCAGTGTGTGGAGGAGACCATGCCGAAGGAGCCTTGCAGGGTCGGACGGGTCGTGAAGTGCACCTCTCACCCCCGGTGTTCGTTCGAGTGCGTCGACCGGCCCATCCAACCTCACCGCGGGCCGTGGGAGGAACGCGGGAGCACCGCCGCCGTCATCAAGTCCATGGGCAGCGGTATCAGCTGACTCGGGGTCAACCCACCACCAGACACACAGGATTCAACGAGAAACGACAGAACCGTTGACCCGTTATCGCCCGGCGTCTACTTTCTGACCGATCAACCGACCGGCGACCGAAATACCGAACACCCGTGGCCGCCAGGCGGGTTCCTCAGCCCCTCTCCCCAGAGCCGTTCCCCTCCCGCACGTCCCCCATCCCCCTCTGGAGAAACCGCATGTCCTCTGCCACCACGCGAAGATGGGCCCGCCGTATCGCCGCCCAGGCCCTCGCCGTCGGTCTCGCCCTCACCGGCCTGGCGACGGTCGACCGCCCGGAGGCGTCGACTCCGCTCACCGCCGAGCCGGCCGCCGTGAGCACCGACCAGATCGATGTCTCGCCGCCGCCGATGGGCTGGGCGTCCTGGAACAGCTTCTTCAGCAGCATCGACCACACCGTGATCAAGCAGCAGGCCGACGCCCTGGTCTCCTCCGGCATGGCCGACGCGGGCTACGAGTACGTCAACCTGGATGACGGCTGGTGGCAGGGCGAACGGGACGCGGACGGCAACATCGTCGTCGACGAAACGCTGTGGCCGGGCGGCATGGAGGCGATCGCCGACTACATCCACAGCAAGGGCCTCAAGGCCGGCATCTACACCGACGCGGGCAAGGCCGGCTGCGGCTACTACTACCCCACCACCCGCCCCGCCGCGCCCAACACCGGTATGGAGGGCCACTACCAGCAGGACCTGGAGACCTTCCAGCGCTGGGGCTTCGACTACGTCAAGATCGACTGGTGCGGCGGCCGGGTCGAGGGCCTGGACCAGGAGACCACCTACAAGCAGATCGCCGCCGCCAACGAGGCCGCGACGGCCGTCACCGGCCGCAAACTGGTCCTGTCGTTCTGCGAGTGGGGCACCGGACTGCCCTGGAACTGGGCCACCGGCTACGGCGACCTGTGGCGCACCAGCCATGACGTGCTCCTCTACCAGGAGACCCCGGGCCTGACCAAGCTGTACCGCAACTTCGACGAGGCCCTGCAGCCCGCCGCCCACCACACCGGCTACGTCAACGACCCCGACATGCTGATGGTGGGCCTGAGCGGGATGACCGCCGCCCGCAACCGGCTGCACATGAGCCTGTGGTCCATCGCCGGCGCCCCCCTGCTGGCCGGCAACAACGTCGCCACGATGACCACGGAGACCCGCGACATCCTCACCAACCCCGAGGTCCTCGCCGTCAACCAGGACCCGCGCGGACTGCAGGGCGTCAAGGTCGCCGAAGACACCCGCAACCTGCAGGTGTACGGCAAGGTCCTCTCCGGCACCGGCAAGCGCGCGGTGATGCTGTTCAACCGCACCAGCGCGGCCGCGAACATCACCGTCCGCTGGGCCGACCTCGGCCTGACCTCGGCCTCCGCTTCCGTGCGCAACGCCTGGACCCGCACCGACGCCGGATCGTTCACCACCGGCTACACCACCTCCGTCCCCGCCAACGACGCCGTCCTGCTGACCGTCTCGGGCACCGAGGCCTCCGGCACGACGTACGAGGACACCACCACCGCCACCACCCCGACGTTCAGCAACGTCACCGGTTCATCGGCGGGCACCAAACTGGTCGACATCACCTACGCCAACGGCGGCACCACCGCCCGCAAGGCCACCATCCAGGTGGGCGGCCAGTACAAGTACGTCGTCGCCTTCCCGCCGACCGGCTCGGCGAGCACCTACCGCACCGTGTCCGTCCTCGCCCACCTGGCCAAGGGCGCCAACACCGTGAAATTCGCGGCGGTCTCCGGCAGCACCGCCCCCGACATCGACGCCCTCCGCGTCCAGAACATCCCCGGCACCGACGGCACCGCCCTCGTCGGCTCCGCCTCGGGACGCTGCGCCGACATCGAGAAGAACACCTACATCGACGCCACCCAGGCGCAGATCTGGGACTGTTCCGGCGGCCGCAACGAGACCTTCACCCACACCTCGCGCAGCGAACTCGTCGTCTACGGCAACAAGTGCCTCGACGCCGACAACAACGGCACCACCAACGGCACCAAGGTCATCATCTGGCCCTGCACCGGCGGCACCAACCAGAAATGGACCGTCAACACCGACGGCACCATCACCAACAACCTCTCCGGCCTCTGCCTGGACGCCTCCGGCGCCGCGACCGCCAACGGCACCAAGCTGATCCTGTGGACCTGCAACGGCCAGAACAACCAGAAGTGGACCCTCAACTGAGGCCCGTCAGGTTCTCCTGACGTCGCGGCCGACGACCCAGCGGATTCCGGCAACCGGGGCACCGGTTGCCGGAATCCGCCGTCGACAAGGGCCAGGACCCGGACGCGTCAGCCCTGCCCCGAGACCTTCTCCCACGCCGTCACACCCAGTCGTCCGGTGTTGCCGAGGTCGATCCCGCCGTCGGGGGTCACGATCTCGGACGGTCTGCCCTCTGCCGGAGTCACCTTCAGATAGGGCGCGTCGACGGCGGGGGTGTTTCCCTCGGTGACCGTGTTGCGCCAGGCCAGCACGGTCTTCGCCGACTCGCCGGACTTCAGGGTCACGGGCACCGGTCCGGGATCGGGCACGCCCGTGGTGATCTGCTCGGTGCCCTTGAGGACACGTACGTCGACGGGTTCGCTGTCCGAGTCGAGGAGTTGGAGTTCGGGGTAGCCGTCGAGGGTGTATGTCCCCGTACCGCAGTTGGTGAGGGTCACACGCATCGCGCGCAGACCCATCGCCGCCTCGACGGGCTCGGGCCGGATGCGCGCGCCGGAGCCGGGGCAGGCGGTGGCCGCTGAGGAGTCCGTCGGCACATCACCGTAGGGCAGGTCCAGGTCGGACACCGAGACGTCCGGCAGGTCCGAGGGCCATGTCCCGGCCGCCGGCGTCCCCGTGGGCGTCGCGCTCGCGAAGGACTCGGCGCGGGCCGGGTCGCGTTCCCGCTCGATCTCGGCCGACAGACCACAGCCGGTCACGGTCATGGCGAGCACCGCCACCGGCATCGCACGGCTCCACCCACGGCCAGTTGTCGGGATCATGAGCCGATCATCACACGCACCCCGGGCGGAACGTGGGAGTCCGCGGAAGAGGCACGCCCACTGTCGAACACGGGTGCCCGTCACCGCGTATACACAGAGCGAGGTCGCGCTTTCGCCTCACAGAGAGTCGTGTGACACTTGCGTACCCCCACCGGCCCGGCGGTACAGCCGCCTCGACCCCGAGAAGTGCGCCGTGCGTGATCTTCGTGATCTTCCTCTGCCGCTCGCCCTCACCGCGCGCCTGTCGCCGGTCGTCGTACTCGCCGCCGTCGGCTGGGCGATGTCGTCCGGCCCCCTCGCCGCGAGCCCGGCCGGGAACGACTCCGCGCGGGAGACGGAGTCCGGGTCGGTCTCCACCTCCGAGTCCACGCCGTCGACCTCGACGGCCGCCACCACGACGTACGCGAAGGCACCCTCACCCTGCTCCGCCATCACGGAGAAAACGGTCAAATCCCTTGTTCCCGGCGCCAAGGCGGCCGGCAAGGAGATCGCGTCGACCAATGAGTCCGTACGGCGCACCTGTTCCTGGAACGCCCTCAAGGGCTACGACTACCGCTGGCTGGACGTCTCCTACGAGATTCACGAAACGGACGAGAAGGCAGAAACCACCTACAAGGAGCGCATCGCCGAGAAGAGCGGCGGCGGGGCCGTTCCCGGTGTCGGTGACGCCGGGTACTCCGTCGTGAACCTCACCACCGAGGACAAGCAGCAGACCCGCGAGGGGATCGTGTACATCCGGCTGTCGAACGCCATGGTCGTCGTCACGTACAACGGCAGCGACTTCGAGTCGAAGAAGGCGCCGAGCACGGACGAGATCAACGAGGGCGCCATCAAGGCGGCGAAGGAGGCGGCGGCCACGCTGGAGAATTCCGGGTGAGGACAAGCCTCCGGAGAAACCTCCGGCGAGTGGCCGCCGGCCCACCTACTTGGCCGCGACACTCTCCTTGTGGCCGGCCATCAGCGCCACATACAGCACCATCGACGCGGCGAGACCCACCGCCCAGCCGTAGTCGGCGAGCGGCTTGAGGAACGGGATGAGTCCGTCCGCGGGGAACGGGCCCGACGACACGCCGTCCGCGGACACCGTCGAGTACGAGCCGCCGACCGCGAGCACACCACCGACCACGAAGGCCGCTATCGCCCGCCAGTTCCAGCCGGACGAGTACCAGTACCGTCCGCCGGGCGTGTACAGGTCCGCCAGGTGCAGCACCGTACGGCGGATGATCCAGTAGTCGGCGATGAGGATGCCCGCGACCGTGCCGAGCAGTCCGCCGACCACACCGAGCCAGGTGAAGATATAGAACTCGGGCGTCGAGATCAGCTCCCACGGGAAGATCAGGATGCCGACGACACCGGTGATCAGGGCGCCCGTACGGAAGTTGATGAACTTCGGCGCGAGGTTCGCGAGGTCGTACGCCGGTGAGACCACGTTCGCCGCGATGTTGACGGAGATCGTGGCGACCAGCACGGTGATCAGGGCGAAGAGCAGACCGAAGACGTTGTCGGCCTTGGCGGCGAGCGTGACCGGGTCCCAGATGGCCTCGCCGTAGACGACCTCCGAACCCGAGGTGACCAGGACGGCGAGGATCGCGAAGAGGGTCATCGTGGTCGGCAGGCCGAGGGACTGGCCCCAGGTCTGTGCCTTCTGGCTGGCGCCGAAGCGGGTGAAGTCGGGGATGTTCAACGACAGGGTGGCCCAGAAGCCGATCATGCCCATCAGCGACGGGAAGAAGACCGGCCAGAAGTCCGGGCCCCAGCCGAGCTTCGAGGGCTGGTCGAGCAGCGCGCCGAAGCCATCGGCCTTGACCGCGATCCAGACCAGCAGCACCAAGGCGCCGACGATCACGAAGGGCGCGGCCCAGTTCTCGAAGTGGCGCAGGAAGTCCATGCCCCGGTAGATGATCGCGATCTGCAGCGCCCAGAAGAGGAGGAAGCAGAGCCACAGCGGCCAGGGGTTGCCCCAGACCTTCCCCGCCGTCTCCCACTCACCGCCGGTGAGCTTGGAGCCCAGGGCGAAGATGCCGCTGCCGCCGATCCAGGTCTGGATGCCGAACCAGCCACAGGCCACGGCCGCGCGGATCATCGCCGGGATGTTGGCACCGCGCAGCCCGAAGGAGGCACGGGCGAGCACCGGGAACGGAATGCCGTACTTCGGTCCCGCGTGCCCGGTGGCCAGCATCGGCAGCAGCACGATGACATTGGCCAGCGCGATCGTGAAGACGGCCTGCTTCCAGTCCATACCGAGCGCGACCAGCCCGGAGGCCAGGGTCCAGCTGGGGATGCAGTGCGCCATGGAGATCCACAGCGCCGCGAAGTTGTACGTCGTCCACTTGCGCTCGGAGACCGGTACGGGACGCAGGTCCTCGTTGGCGAAGGGACTGTCGACGGGGAACGCCTCGGGGGCCAGCTCGATCCGGCCGGACGCGTCGGCGGGCTGGGCTATGGCTGACCCCGTGGGTGCTGTTTCGGTCATGGGCAGGCCAATCATGGGAGACGGGACGGGGAGTACGAAAGGCCGTGCGGAGGCCTTGGGCCCCTCCCCGGGGACGGCCGGGGAGGGAGTCAAGGTGTGGGGGTCGTCTCGGAGGAGCGGAGAGGGATGGACGGTCGGTTCCGGGCGGTCGGTTCGGATGGCCAGGGGATTGTGCCAGAGGGATACGTGGCACGAAACCCCAGCTCAGCCGTTGACCGCCGGGATGACCGTGGTGCCGTAGGCGTCGATCACCCGCTCCTGGGCGTCGTGCATGTCGTACACGGCGAACTGGTCGACGCCCAGCGCGCGCAGTGCGTTGAGCTTCTCGATGTGCGCCTCCGGGGTGCCGATGACGCAGAACCGGTCGACGATCTCGTCGGGTACGAACGCGGTGTCGGGGTTGTCGGCACGTCCGTGATGGGAGTAGTCGTACCCCTCGCGGGCCTTGATGTACTCCGTCAGCTCCTCCGGTACGGCGGCGGAGTGCTCGCCGTACTTGGAGACCAGGTCGGCGACATGGTTGCCGACCATCCCGCCGAACCAGCGGCACTGTTCGCGCGCGTGGGCCAGCGCCTCGGGCGAGTCGTCCTCGGTGACATACGCGGGGGCGGCCACGCAGATCTTCACCTCGGACGGATCACGTCCGACGGCGACGGCCGCGTCCTTGACCGCCTTGACCATGTACTCGGTGAGATAGAGGTCGGAGAGCTGGAGGATGAAGCCGTCGGCCTCCTCCCCCGTCATCTTCAGCGCCTTCGGCCCGTACGCGGCCATCCAGACCGGGAGTTCGGCGCCCTCCTTGATCCAGGGGAACTTGATGACCGTGCCGCCGAGGTCGGCCTCTCCCCCGCTGCCCAGCGACCGGATGACCTTCATCGCCTCGCTGATCCGGGCCAGGGTGTTGGGCTTGCGGCCCGCGACCCGCATCGCGGAGTCGCCGCGGCCGATGCCGCAGACCGTACGGTTGCCGAACATGTCGTTGAGCGTGGCGAAGGTGGAGGCGGTGACCTCCCAGGTACGGGTGCCCGGGTTGGTGACCATCGGGCCGACCGTCAGTTTGCTGGTCCGGGACAGGATCTGGCTGTAGATGACGAACGGCTCCTGCCACAGCACCGCCGAGTCGAAGGTCCAGCCGTGGGTGAACCCGTTGTCCTCGGCGCGCTTCATCAGTTCGACGACGCGCGAGGCCGGTGGGTCGGTCTGCAGGACGAGTCCGAAGTCCATGTACTCCGCTCCTAGATGTGCCTGGATGGCCAGTTTCGGCCTAGTTGAGGTACTGACAGGTGGAGCGGGGCGTGTAGACGCCGTGTCCGGCGTGGCCGGTGTACTCCCGCTCGGTGATGACGAGTTCGCCGCGCGAGAGGACCGTCTCGACCCGGCCGGTGATGCTTTTGCCCTCGTACGCCGAGTAGTCGACGTTCATGTGGTGGGTCTCGACGGACAGGGTCTGCTCGGCGTGCGGGTCGTAGATGACGATGTCGGCGTCCGCGCCCGGCGCGATCGTGCCCTTCTTCGGGTACATGCCGAACATCCGGGCCGGGGTCGCGCAGGCGATCTCGATCCAGCGGCGCCGGGAGATGTGCCCGTCGACGACGGCCTGGTGGAGGAGGTCCATCCGGTTCTCCACCCCCGGAAGGCCGTTGGGGATCTTGGAGAAGTCGCCGCGGCCGAGTTCCTTCTGCCCGACGAAGCAGAAGGGGCAGTGGTCGGTGGAGACCACCTGGAGGTCGTTGGTGCGCAGGCCCTGCCACAGCTTGGCCTGGTGCTCCTTCGGCCTGAGCGGGGTCGAGCACACGTACTTGGAGCCCTCGAAGTCGGGCTCCGCGAGGTTGTCCGTGGACAGGAACAGATACTGCGGGCAGGTCTCACCGAAGACGGGGAGCCCCTCGTCGCGTGCCTTGGCCAGCTCGGCGACCGCCTCCATCGCCGAGACGTGCACGACATACAGGGGGGCGCCGGCGACCTGGGCGAGCTTGATGGCCCGGTGGGTGGCCTCGGCCTCCAGCAGGGCCTTGCGGACCTCGCCGTGAAAGCGGGGGTCGGTCTCGCCGCGCGCCAGCGCCTGTTCCACCAGCACGTCGATCGCGATGCCGTTCTCGGCGTGCATCATGATCAGGCCGCCGTTCTCGGCGGAACGCTGCATGGCCCGCAGGATCTGGCCGTCGTCGCTGTAGAAGACACCCGGATAGGCCATGAACTGCTTGAAGGAGGTCACGCCCTCCTCCACCAGCAGATCCATCTCCTTGAGCGTGTCCGGGTTCACGTCCGACACGATCATGTGGAAGCCGTAGTCGATCGCGCAGTTGCCCTCCGCCTTGGCGTGCCAGGCGTCCAGGCCCTCGCGCAGGGTGTGGCCCACGCTCTGCACCGCGAAGTCGACGATCGTGGTCGTACCGCCCCAGGCCGCCGCCCTGGTGCCGGTCTCGAAGGTGTCGGAGGCGAAGGTGCCGCCGAAGGGCAGCTCCATGTGGGTGTGGGCGTCCACGCCGCCCGGGATGACGTATTTGCCGGTGGCGTCGATGGTGTGGTCGGCGGTCCAGGCTTCGGCGGCGGGGGTGCCTGCGGCAGCGAGGGCGGCGATGCGGCCGTCCTCGATCAGGACGTCCGCATGCAGTTCGTCTGACGCGGTGATGACGAGACCGCCGCGAATTAGAGTACGGCCGCTCATTCGGTCACGCTCCGTTCGGTTGTGGTCGAGTGCGGGTCGTCTTGGGCTGGTCGCGCCCACGCGGCGGAGCCGCATGGTGTGACAGCCCCGCGCCCCTAAAAAACGGGGGCGGGGAAGGGCGTTGCTACGGCGCCGTAAGCGGCCCATACGCCTCCGGGCGGCGGTCCCTGAAGAACTGCCAGCGGTCGCGGACCTCTCGGAGCTTGGCCAGGTCCAGGTCGCGGACGACCAGTTCCGTCTCCTTGTCGCTCGCCACCTCCCCGACGAACTGGGCCTCGGGGTCGACGAAGTAGGAGGTGCCGTAGAAGTCGTTGTCGCCGTACTCCTCCACGCCGACGCGGTTGATCGCGCCGATGAAGTACTCGTTGGCGACGGCCGACGCGGGCTGTTCCAGTTGCCAGAGGTAGCGGGAGAGGCCGCGTGAGGTGGCCGAGGGGTTGAAGACGATCTCCGCGCCGGCGAGGCCCAACGCCCGCCAGCCCTCCGGGAAGTGGCGGTCGTAGCAGATGTAGACGCCGATCTTCCCGACGGCCGTGTCGAAGACCGGCCAGCCCGCGTTCCCCGGGCGGAAGTAGAACTTCTCCCAGAAGCCCGGCACTTGAGGGATGTGGTGCTTGCGGTACTTGCCGAGGTAGGTGCCGTCCGCGTCGATCACGGCGGCCGTGTTGTAGAGGACGCCGGGCTGCTCCTCCTCGTACATCGGCAGGACGAGGACGAGGTTCAGCTCCCGGGCGAGCCCCTGGAAGCGCTTGACGATCGGGCCGTCCGGGACGGCTTCCGCGTACTCGTAGAACGCCTTGTCCTGGACCTGGCAGAAGTAGGGTCCGTAGAACAGCTCCTGGAAGCACATCACTTGAGCGCCCTGCGCCGCCGCGTCGCGGGCCGCCTGTTCGTGGACCTTGATCATCGACTCCTTGTCGCCGGTCCAGGCGGTCTGGAAGATGGCTGCGCGGATGACTCTGCTCATCGGGACCTCCGGTCACTCGGTGTGCGGCGAGCGTAGGGAGTCCCGATGGCCGGTTTGAGTTGCACGGTGTCACGTCTGCGGGCGCCCGGCGTTCCACCGTGTCACCCCTTCGTGGGCGCATGTTTCACCGCCGTTTTCCCAGGTCCTGGCATGTTTCAGCCCTGTTGCGCGTCGTGTGCGAGGAGGGCGATGTGGACGGACGCGGCCTGCTCGAAGTCGTCTAGGTCGACCCCGAGCCGGGTCTCTATGGCTTCGAGTCGGCGGTAGAGCGCGGGGCGGCTGACATGGTGGAGCTGGGCGGTCTGCGATTTGTTGCGGCCGGTAGCGAGATAGGTGCGCAACACCGGCAGCAGATCCTGCTCGGAGTGCCGGTCGCCGCAGAGCAGCCCGTCCAACTCCCGCTCGGCGAAGGCCTGGACGTGCGGGTCGTCCCGCAACAGCCGGATCAGACCGCGCAGATGGACATCGCGGAGGCGTACGACGGCCGGGAGGTCCAGCCCGGAGGCGGCCGACTCCCCGACGGCGTCCGCCACATGCCGGGCCTCACGCAGCCCGGCGGGTACGTCCTCCCAGGCGGCACGGGGTTCGGCAGCGGCGACGACCGTCGTGCGCGCCCCCGATTCCCCGCGCAACCGGGTCGCGAAGTGGGTGGTCAGCGCGGTCGCGTCCTGGTCCCGGGCGAGGCTGAGCAGCACGGCGGTGGCACCCTCGGCCAGTTCGGCGACGAGCCCGGGGAGCCCCAACAGGCGGAGGACGCGGTCGAGCTGGGCCGGTTCTCCGTCGCGTACGACGAGGGGTACGAAGGTACGGCGGTTGACCGGCAGTCCGGCGGCCCGTGCCATCGGCAGCAGTTGCCTGGCCGGTACGACCCCGGAGACCAGGTCCGTCAGCAGGCTCGTCGCCGACTCCTCCTCCCAGGAGTGCGCGGAGCCGCCGCCGAGCATGCGGTGCAGAACGAGGGCTTCGGCGGCGCGGTCGGCGAGCAGCCGCCCGGTGGCGGTGTCGCCCCGGTAGCCGCACAGCACGATCTGGCCCCAGCGCTCGCCGCGTCCGCCCAGTTCGGCCCGTACCCAGCCGTCGCCCTCGCTGCCGCCGGCCTGACGGGAGATCCGCTCCCAGTCGCGCAGCACGTCGTCGACGGCGGAGCGGTGCCCGGCCGTGGCGAGGACGCGGTGGGCGAGGTTGGTGACGACCAGTGGGCAGCCGGCGTGCTCGGCGATCTCGTCGAGCAGGCTCTGCAGCGGGGCCCCGGCCGTGATCAGGCCGGTCAGTGCGGTGCGGACGGACTCGGAGAGGCTGATGGCCGCGAACTTCCGCCTGACCAGCCGGGACTGGACCTCCTCGGTCAACTCGGCGAAGGGGAACGGGCGGTGCAGGACCACCATGGGCAGCCCGCACCGCTCCGCCGCCCGCCGCATCACCTCGGGCGGAGTCGGGAAGGCCCGCCCCAGGCCGAGGACGACCGCCGAGGCCTCCGCGCGGTGCAGGGAGCGGATGTACTCGGCCTGCGCCTCCTCGTCACCGGCGAGGAGGACCCCGGTGGTGAGGACCATCTCGCCGCCGCTGAGCATCACCCCCACGTCGGGCGCCTCGGCGACATGCACCCAGCGCACGGGCCGGTCGATCTGGGCCGCCCCGGCCACCACCTCGGGCTCTCCGGCGAGCACCCGTTCCAGGCCGAGGACCTGGCGTACCGAGAGGAGAGGTTCCAAGGCGGTGGTCATGGCGGTGCGCCCCTTATTCCTTGCGCGCGTGTCTTACGCGATCGCGCTTACGCGATGGTGCTCGGTGCTTACGCGATGCTCCTCAGAGCACGTTCCAGCGCTTCGGCGCCCTCCTCGGCCTCGGCCACGGTCAGCGAGAGCGGGGGTGCGATGCGCAGGGCGCTGGTGTTGTGGCCGCCGCCCTTGCCGATCAGCAGACCCTCCCGGCGGGCCGCCTCCAGGACAGCGGACGCGGCGTCCGGGTTGGCCTCCTCGGTACCCGGCTTCACCAGCTCGATGCCGAGCATCAGGCCCCGGCCGCGCACCTCCTTGACCTCGGGGATCTGCGCCGTGATGGCCCGCAGCCGCTCGATGAGCAGTCCGCCGACGCGGCGCGCGTTGCCCTGGAGGTCGTGCTCGATGAGGTAGTTGAGGTTGGCGAGACCGGCGGCCATGGTGATCTGGGTGCCGCCGAAGGTCGAGATCGAGTTGCTGTCGAGGCAGTTCATGACCTCGGCGCGGGCGACGACACCGCCGATGGACATGCCGTTGCCGATGCCCTTGGCGAAGGTGAGCATGTCCGGCGGCCCGCTCTGACCGTGCGCCTGCCAGCCCCAGAAGTTGTCGCCGGTGCGGCCCCAGCCGGTCTGCACCTCGTCGGAGATCCACAGCACCCCGTGCCGCTGGAGCACCTCGCGGAAGGCCGCGTACAGCCCGTCCGGCGGCGAGGTGAAGCCGCCGACGCCCTGGATGGGCTCGGCGATCAGCGCGGCCGGAGGACGGCCGTGGCCGAGCAGGTCCTCCAGGTCGGCGACACAGGCCTTGATGAAGTCGGCGTCGCTCAGCTCCGCGTACGGGCCTCGTGTACGCACGCCTCCGTGCACATACAGCGTCTGGAGCGGCGACAGCGACGTCGGCGACCA
Organism: Streptomyces sp. NPDC002643; assembly: GCF_053592555.1. NCBI lineage: Bacteria > Bacillati > Actinomycetota > Actinomycetes > Kitasatosporales > Streptomycetaceae > Streptomyces > Streptomyces sp. NPDC002643. Next base: position 111,518 of record NZ_JBSFVY010000018.1, on the reverse strand, counting down.
GCCCTTGTTGCCGGTGATGCCGACCGTGCTGAAGCTGCGCCCGTGGTAGCTGTTGCGCATGGCCATGATCTGGTTGCTGCGGCGGTACGTCGACGCCAGCAACAGCGCGGTGTCGTTGGCCTCGGTGCCGGAGGTGGTGAAGAAGACGCGCGCGTCCGGGATGCCGGACAACTGCGCGACGCGCTCGGCGAGTTCGACCATCGGCCGGTTGAGGTAGAGCGTGGACGAGTGGATGATCCGCCCGGCCTGCTCGCTCACCGCCTTGGTGACCTCGGGCAGCGCGTGGGCGGTCATGGTGGTGAGGATGCCGCCGAAGAAGTCGAGGTACTTGTTGCCCTCGGCGTCCCAGACATGGCGGCCCTCACCATGGGTGATCTCCAACGGGTTCGCGTAGTAGATCGCGAGCCAGTCGGGCATGACGGCCTTGTGCCGTCCGAGCAGTTCGTTGGTCACGGCTGTACCAGTCCTTCGTAGGCGTCGGGTCGACGATCACGGTAGAACGCCCACTGCTGTCGTACGTCCTCGATGAGGTCGAAGTCGAGATCCCGGACGACGAGTTCCTCGTCATGGGCGCTCGCCGTTCCGCCGACGAACTGGCCGCGCGGGTCGACGAAGTACGACGTGCCGTAGAAGTCGTTGTCCCCGTACTCCTCCACACCGACCCGGTTGATCGCGGCGACGAAGTACTCGTTGGCGACGGCCGCCGCCGGCTGCTCCAGCTGCCAGAGGTGGGAGGACAGGCCCCGGTGGGTGGCCGACGGGTTGTAGACGAGCTGGGCGCCGTTCAGGCCCAGTTGGCGCCAGCCCTCCGGGAAGTGGCGGTCGTAGCAGATGTAGACGCCGACCTTGCCGACGGCCGTCTCGAAGACCGGCCAGCCCAGGTTCCCGGGCTTGAAGTAGTACTTCTCCCAGAAGCCCTTGACCTGGGGGATGTGGTGTTTGCGGTACTTGCCGAGGTAGGTGCCGTCCGCGTCGATCACGGCGGCGGTGTTGTAGTAGAAGCCGGACTGCTCGACCTCGAAGACCGGTACGACGATCACCATGCCGGTCTCGCGGGCCAGCTCCCGCATACGAACGACGGTCGGCCCGTCGGGGACCGGCTCGGCCCAGCGGTAGTGCTCGGGTTCCTGGACCTGGCAGAAGTAGGGGGCGTTGAAGACCTCCTGGAACCCGATCACCTTCGCGCCCTGCCGGGCCGCCTCGCGGGCGTGCTCGATGTGCTTGGCGACCATGGACTCGGTGTCGCCGGTCCAGGTGGCCTGGACGAGGGCGGCGCGCACGACGTTGGCCATGTCAGCTGCTCCTTCGACGGGGGACGTCAGCGAGCCTCTACGCCCGTAGAAACGGGCCGTAGAGGCTTGAACGTAAGCCCCGTCGACGGGCAGGGCAAGACCATCGCCGTTAACCGGCCGAGTCGATCACGTTTCGCACTCCTGTGGGGGAGGAAGCGCTCCGCTAGGAGCGCCGTAAATGGGCCGTCAGTCGGCCGCGGCGCCGTCGTGGCTGGTCGCGCCCGCGCGGCGGAGCCGCATATCGACACAGGCCCCGCGCCCTCGACGGACCCTCAAGCCAAGCCTGCCACCCGTAGGGCGTGCTTCACGTCGCGGTGGCGGTCGGACGAGATTCCTCGGGCGGAGTCCAGGATCATGCGGGTGAGGGGCTTGGGATGGGTTTCCGCCACGCGCGCCGCCTCCTCCGGTGTGCGGACGCTCACGTAGGCGTCGAGCAGCGCGCGTGCCTGGCGGTCGCGCCCCTCGGCCACGAGTCCGGCCACCGCCTCGCCGATCTCCTCGGCGGGCCGCGCGACCCCCTGTTTCACGATCTGGTCCCCGTCGGCGGTACGGCCGACCACGTTGAGGGCGTCCACGACGGTGACCAGTCGGTCGATGGGCAGCGAGCCCACCTCCCACAGGAGAGTCGCCCAGTCGGCGCCGAGCCCCGCGCGGTGCAGTTCGGCGGCCAGCAGCGGGAAGCGCTCGGCGGGCCAGTGGGCCACCTCCACGAGCAGCGCGTGCGCCTCTCCGCTGCGCCCCTCCTTGCGCAGTCGCACCAGCCCGTCGACGGTCCCGACGACCTCCCGCCGGGCCTCGTCCTCCATCGGCACGCGTACCGCCTTCTCCTGCTGCGGCGCCACCTGCTCGGGCTGCGCCGCGACCCCGGCGAACCGGGCCCCTCGGGGAGAGCGGCCCTTGCGCGCGGGGGCGGGGGCGGGCGCGGTCTCGGGCACCGCGGCCGCGGGGGCCTCCCCTTCTCCGTCCGCGACACCCGCGAACCGGGCGCCACCACGGAAGCGGCGCTTGGGGCGTTGCTTGGTGGAGGCCGGGGCGGTGAGTTCGTCGGCGGGGCCCTGGGATTCCGGGTCGGTGGCGGGTGCCGCAGCCGGATCGGCGGCGGAAGCGGCACCGGAAGCCGCCCTCGCCGCGTCGGTGTCGGGGAAGGGCTCCGTCCGGGCTGCCGCTCCGGGGTCGGTGGTGCCCTCCGGGCCTGTCCCCCGGCCGCCGTGCGCGGTGTCGTCGTGGGGGCCGCTCCGGGGTGACCGTCGCTGTCGGTCCGGTACCCGGAAGACATCGCCGGCCATGCCTCCGGGGAAGCGGGGGGCCTCCGGCGCGGTGGTGGGCGAGACGCGGCGGTCGTACTCCTCCATGCGGGCGCGCAGTTCGGTGCAGCGGGCTGTTGCGCGTTCGTGGTCGTCGTGGGCCCAGGCCAGGTCGAGGCGGAGGGAGTCGGCCTCCTCCTGGGTGGCGGCGGCCCCGAGTCTGCGGGTCAGCTCGGCGGTGCGTTCGGCGGCGTAGCGCTGTTCGCGGAGCATGACGTCGAGCCGGTCGCCGAGGGCGTCGCGGCCACCGGGCTGGGCGTCGAACGCGGCGAGCGAGGCCCGGTGCAGGGCGCGGGCCCGTTCGGTCTCCTGGGCTGCGGCGGCCGGGCCGTACGCGGTGGCGAGGTCGTGCATCAGCGCCTCGACCACGTCCCAGGGCGGCACCTCCGTACCGTCGAGACAGGCCCGCATACCATCCGGGTCGCGTTGCCAGAACACGGCGCACCAGCCGACGCCCTGGTCCAGCTTGGTCATCAGCCTGTTCAGATACCCCGCGAACTCCCGTACTCGACCCGGGAGTTGATCCACAGCCATCGCATGCTCCCCGGCAGACTGGAGTGCTCCGGACCGCTAGAAAACACCAGTTGTGTTACAGCGCGGCTACATGAAGTTTGCGGAGCGGACGCAGTGTGCTGTGCGCACCCGTGTGGCGGCTGTGCGCACAGGGCGAATCGGACGTCGGTGACGGGGAGCCGAGCGAGGGGGACCTCGTGATCCGGACCTGGGTGCCGGCTGACGGCCCGGCGCGGCGCGGGGTCGGGTCACGACCCGGCGCGGCTAGGCGACGGCCGTGGTCGGGAGTGTCGTGGCGGCCGTCTCCACCGGGGCGCACCCCAGGACCAGTTCGTCCATGGACAGGCCCAGGGCGCGGGCGAGGGCGGCGATCGTGAAGAAGGCCGGGGTGGGGGCGCGGCCGGTCTCGATCTTGCGGAGGGTCTCCGCCGAGATTCCGGCGACGGCGGCGACCTCCGCCATGCTGCGGCCGCCTCGGGCCTCGCGCAGCAACCGGCCCAGCCGCTCGCCGCGTTCGCGCTCTTCGGGGGTCAGAGGGGTGCGCACCATGGGCTCATTCTAAGCCCGACCCCCACCGGGCGACCGGTATTCTAATTGGGCGATGACCGGTATAGTAATTGGCATGGTGGAACTCAAGACGGACGCGTCCATCGACGCGATGTACGAAGCCGGGCAGATCGTCGGACAGGCGCTGACCGCGGTGCGCGAGGCCGCCGAGGTGGGCGTGTCCCTGCTGGAACTGGACGAGGTGGCGCGCGAGGTACTGCGCGGGGCGGGCGCCACGTCCCCCTTCCTGGGCTACCGGCCCTCCTTCGCGCCCGTGCCCTTCCCGGCCGTGATCTGTGCCTCGGTCAACGACGCGATCGTGCACGGCATCCCGACGTCGTACCGGCTGCGGGACGGCGACCTGGTCTCCATCGACTGCGGTGCCCAACTGGGCGGCTGGGCGGGTGACTCGGCCATCAGCTTCACCGTGGGCACGCCCCGTGCGGCCGATCTGCGGCTCGTCGAGACCGCCGAGCGCGCGCTCGCAGCCGGCATCGAGGCGGCCGTCGTCGGCAACCGCATCGGCGACATCGCCCACGCCATCGGCACCGTCTGCCGCGCCGCCGGGTACGGCATCCCCGACGGGTTCGGCGGCCACGGGATCGGCCGCCATATGCACGAGGACCCCGGCGTACCGAACGAAGGGCGCCCCGGGCGGGGGATGCCGCTGCGCCATGGGATGGTGCTGGCGATCGAGCCGATGGTGATCGAGGGCGGCACGGACGGATACCACACGGCACCGGACGGCTGGACGCTCCGCACGGACGACGGCTCTCGCGCGGCCCATGCGGAGCACACGGTGGCCATCACCGAGGCGGGGCCTCGGATTTTGACGGCGCGGTAGGGATGGCCGGCCGCGCGGTTTCGCCGTAGGGGGGCGGGTGCTTTTCGGGCTGCGGGCGCGTCGTGGCTGGTCGCGCAGTTCCCCGCGCCCCTATTGATGCCGGGCCCAGCTGCCATGGCTCATGTAACTGCGGGCAATCGCGCCGCTGGAGCGGCGCCCACCCAGCAGTCGTCGTAGCTGCGGGCAATCGTGCCGCTGGGGCGATGGGGGTCCCCCCGCGCGAGCGAAGTCGAGCGTGGGGGAGGGTGGGCGCAGCGGCACCCTGTAAGCGCCGGTAAGCGAAACCCACCCCCGCCCAGCACCACCCCCGGGCGCCCAACAACCAGGGCCCCGCCCAGCCCCAGCCCCCGGGCGCCCTACTTCCCCGGCCGTACAACCATCGCCGCCCCACCCCCTCGCCGCACCGTCTCCGCCGCCGCCAGCCACTTCCCGCCCGGCAGGCGTTGGACCCCGGCGACCGCCCCGATCTCGGGGTTCTGGCGGAAGCCATGCCCGATCGCTTCGAGTTCGGTCCGCAACGGGCTGCCCCACAGCCCCGGTTCAAGCTCGGTGGTCGTCTGGTTGCGCTGGCTGGCGCGCGGCGCGGCGATCGCGTCGACCAGCGGCAGTCCCCGGTCCAGGAAACCGGTCAGGGTCTGCAACACGGTGGTGATGATGGTCGCGCCCCCCGGCGAACCGAGCGCCACCACCGGCTTGTCGTGCTCGTCCAGCACGATCGTCGGCGACATCGACGAGCGGGGCCGCTTGCCCGGCCCCGGCAGGTTCGGGTCGTGGACGGCCGGGCTGGCCGGCGTGAAGGAGAAGTCGGTCAGCTCGTTGTTGAGCAGGAAACCCCGCCCCGGCACGGTGATGCCACTGCCACCGGTCTGCTCGATGGTGAGCGTGTACGAGACGACGTTGCCCCACTTGTCGGCCACCGTGAGATGGGTCGTGCTGTCACCCTCGTACGTCGTCGGCGCCGCCGTACCGCCCGTCGCGCAGTCCCCCGGATCGCGAGGATCGCCCGGTGCGACGGGACTGGTGAGCACCGCGTCGTCCTTGATCAGGCACTCGCGCGAGTCCGCGAACCGCTGCGACAGCAGCCCCTTGGTCGGTACGTCCTCGAAGGCGGGGTCGCCGACCCACCGCCCCCGGTCCGCGAACGAGATCCGGCTCGCCTCGATGAAGCGGTGCAGATACTGGACGTCGCTCGCCTCGGAGAGGTCGGTCCGTTCCAGGATGTTGAGGGCTTCGCCGACGGTCGTGCCGCCGGAGGACGAGGGCGCCATCCCGTAGACGTCGAGACCCCGGTACGTCATCTTCGTGGGCGCCTGGCGCTTGGTGCGGTACGCGGCGAGGTCGCGGGCGGTCAGATCGCCGGGCCGGGCGTTCCATCCCGAACCCGGGTCCACGGGCGGCTTGTTGACCGTGTCGACGATGTCCTCGGCGATCTCGCCCCGGTAGAGGGCGCCGACACCCTCGCGGCCCAACTCCGCGTACGTACGCGCCAGATCGGGGTTCTTCAGCGTCGAGCCGACCACCGGCAGCGCGCCGCCCGGCAGATACAGCTCGGCGGTGTCCGGGAAGTACCGGAACCTGGCCTCGTTGGACGCGGTCTGGGCGCGGAAGGTCTCGTCGACGACGAAGCCGTCGCGCGCGAGCTTCTCGGCGGGCTTCAGCAGCGTGGCGAGCGGCCGGCTGCCCCAACTCCGCAGTGCCGTCTGCCAGGTGGCGGGCGTGCCCGGCGTACCCACGCTCAGCCCGCTGCTCACGGCCTCCGCGAAGGGGATCGCCGTGCCGTTCTCCAGGAAAAGGCTCTCGTCGGCGCTCAGCGGTGCCCTCTCGCGTCCGTCGACGGTGTGCACCGTACGGGACCGGGCGTCGTAGTAGACGAAGTAGCCGCCTCCGCCGATACCGGCCGAGTAGGGCTCGGTGACGCCGAGAGCGGCGGCGGTGGCGACGGCCGCGTCCACCGCGTTGCCGCCCTTGCGCAGCACCTCGATCCCGGCGGCCGAGGCATCCGGGTCGACGCTCGACACGGCACCGCCGTAGCCTACGGCGACCGGCGCCTTCCGGACCGGGCCGGTCGTGGCGGTGTCCGCCGTGGCGGTGTCCGGCGGGGCGGCATTCGCCGTGGCGGAGGTCGGTGGCGCCGCCGCCCCCATCGACACCACGGCGGACACCGCCGCCAGAACCGCCAGTTTCCGCGCGACAGGGCGACGCAGACGCATCCGTACCTCCAGTCAACGACCGTCTGCGCAGAGTAACGTGACGGCCGCCGTCCCGTCAGCGCCATGCGCGCCCTTGGAGGACACGGCGACCACAGGAGGGGCGTCGCCCGGAGCATGCCTCGCTCGAAGCCGGAGAGGGCGGCGCCCGAAAATCAGACATGGACTCGGATACGGATTCGGGCGCAGAATCGGACACGGATTCGGACAGTGTTCGGCGGCGCCCGCTACCATGCGCGGCCATGACTGACGACGTGCGCAATATCGTCCTCGGCGTGGTCGCGGCGGGCATCAGTGCCTCGCTGGGCTGGTTCGTCCGGACGTACCTCTGGAAGCGGAAGCTCCGCCGCAAGCAGGAGTTCTTCGGGCTGCCCGAGAACTCCGAGTCCCTGCTGGTGGTCAACCGGGACCCGTCGAGCGCGGACATGGCGGTGCACCGCTTCGACGTGTTCGCCCTGCTGGAACTCTCGGCACTCATCAAGGACTGCGGCGCACACGCGCAGGTCGTCACCCAGGACGCGGCGCAGCAGGGCTTCGGCGAGCGCACCGAGTTCTGTGTGGGCGGCCCCGGGTCGAATCGCCGTATGGCCGCCCACATCGCCGCCATGCTGCCCGGCATACGCTTCAACACCGACCCCGAGCCCGGCCCCGACCGGGGCGCCTTCAGGATCGGCGAAGAGCACTACCGCCTCGACCCCGGCATCACCGAACACGTCTTCCTGGCCCGCCTCACCACCGGCCAGCCGGACCAGTCCCGCCCCGTCTTCCTCTTCTGCGGCCAGCGCGCCATCACCAACCAGGCCGCCACCCGCTACCTGGCCCGCAACCACGAGCGCCTCCGCCGCAAGTACGGCACCGGGAACTTCGTCCTCCTCCTGAAGGTCGTCAACTCCCAGGCGTACGGCCCCGATGTCGTCGAGGTCGTCGCGGACGTGACCCGCACGGCCCAGGCGCCCTTCCCGGAGCCGGTGAGGAGTGCCCCGTGAGACACCCGCATCCGCACAGCACGACGGCCCGTACGGCCAAGTCCCCGTGCGCGACGAGGGCGTTGCGCACAACGACCGCGGGGGCCGTTTCGGTCGGTCTGGTCGCCGGTACGGCGCCGGCGTTCGCCCCGGCCGCGCAGGCGGCGACGAGCGGCGCCCCGACCACCCGGTTCGTCGACATCAAGGGCTCGGACGGCACCGTCCTCAAGGCGAACGTCGTCGCGCCGGGGGACACGTCGCGCTCGTACCCCCTTCTCGTGCTCCCCACGAGCTGGGGTCTCCCCCAGGTCGAGTACCTCGCCCAGGCGCGGAAGCTCGCGACCGCCGGTTAGGTGGTCGTCAGTTACAACGTGCGCGGCTTCTGGGAGTCCGGTGGACACATAGAAGTGGCGGGGCCACCGGACATAGCCGATGCCTCCACGGTGATCGACTGGGCGCTCGCCAACACCCCGGCCGACGCGGGGCACGTGGGAATGGCCGGGCTGTCGTACGACGCGGGCATCAGTCTGCTCACCGCCGCGCACGATCTACGCGTCCGACCTGGAGTAGGAGCCGGAGCTGATCGCCTGGGGGAAGAAACGTTCACCCGCTAGTAGCTCACCGGCCCCAAGCGGCTGGAGCTGCGCCCAGGGTGACCACGCCACCACCGAGATGACGGGGCTGTTCGGACTCCCGAACGATGTGTGGACCGATACCCGGCGGTGGTTCGACCACTATCTGAAGGGCGAGGCCAACGGCGTCGACCGGGAGCAGCCGGTGCGGCTCAAGTCCCGTACCGGTGGCGGTTTCGAGGGGCATCCGGACTGGAAGTCGGTGACCGCCACCCGGAAGAAGATCGCCCTCGCGAGCGGCACCACGATCCACACCAACGTCGACTCGGGGGCGAACGGCGGGATCATCTTCCTGTCCAGCGTCCTCGATCAGGTGGCCCAACTGCCGCCCGTCGCCTCGATACCGCTGCTGCCGCGCCGCTGGGCGGCCGTATGGCAGTCGGAGAAGTACCAGCGGACGCAGTATGTGCGGGGGACGGCGAAGCTGCACACCACGGTCACCGCCACCAAGGAGAGCGGAACCCTCGTCGCGTACCTCTACGACGTGGGCCCGCTCGGCCTCGGCAAGCTGGTCAGCAACGCGCCGTACACCTCCCACGGGAAGACACCCGGCAAGCCGTTCGCCGTGGACCTGGAGTTGTTCTCCACGGCCTACGACGTGCCGGCGGGCCACCCTCTCGCCCTGGTCGGCGGTAGGGGTCCCCCCGCTCTACATCGAGCACAACCCGTCCGGCGCGCAGCTGACCTTCTCCTCGCCGCCGAACGACCCGTCGTACGTGTCGATTCCGCTGCGCGAGCAGTGATCTCCGGCTGCCGCCGGGCGGGCCTGGCCCCTTGGCTACTGCGCGCCTGGCAGCAGCTTTTCCATTCCGACCGCGGTGGCGCCCGCGGCCTCGGTCACCCACAAGCGGATGAACCGCTCATCGTAGTCGAGGCCCGGCGCGACTCCGGTGGGGGTCACGGGGGCCATGGGGGTTGTGGGGGTCATGCGGGTCATGCGGGTCAATCCCGATGACCGCGCTCGGTGTTCGACGGTCCGCGCATCGTGATCGGTGTTCGAGAATGCTCAGTGCTTGAGGATGATCAGTGTTTGAGAATCTTCGAGAGGAAGTCCTTGGCGCGGTCGCTCTCGGGGTGGGTGAAGAAGTCGTCGGGGCTGCGGTCCTCGACGATCCGGCCGTCGTCCATGAAGACGACCCGGTTGGCGGCCGAACGGGCGAAGCCCATCTCATGGGTGACGACGACCATGGTCATGCCCTCGCGCGCCAACTGCCGCATGACCTCCAGCACTTCATTGATCATCTCCGGGTCGAGGGCGGAGGTCGGCTCGTCGAAGAGCATCACCTTCGGCTCCATCGCCAGCGCCCGGGCGATGGCCACCCTCCCCCAGTGCCTTAAGGGCCTGGGGGTACCCCCAGCTGCTGCCCGCCGGAGAGCTGCGCCGGGTACTTGGGCGCCTGGTCGGCGAGGCCGACGCGGTCGAGGAGTTCGCGGGAGCGTTTGTCCGCGTCCTCCTTCTTCCGTTTGCGTACCTTGATCTGACCGAGCGAGACATTCTGCAGAACCGTTTTGTGCGCGAAGAGATTGAAGGACTGGAAGACCATCCCGACGTCCGCGCGGAGCGCCGCGAGCGGTTTGCCCTCGTCCGGCAGCGGCTGCCCGTCGAGGAGGATGTTCCCGGAGTGGATGGTCTCCAGCCGGTTGATGGTCCGGCACAGCGTGGACTTGCCCGACCCCGAGGGGCCGATGACCACGACCACCTCTCCCCTGCCCACGATCAGCCCGATGTCCTTCAGGACATGCAGATCGCCGTAGTACTTGTTCACCTCGTGCAGTTCGATCAGCGGATCGACAACCATGCACTGCCCGCCCTCTTCGCTCTCGCCCGTGTCGTGTCGCGGTGCCGCAAACTATCCGGGCCGAAGGTGCTCCCTTCCCCGACACGCGCTCCTCGGCAATAGGCGTATTTACGTCCGCCGACCAGGCCTTTCACGACGGCCGGCCAGGCCATGCACGTGTGCCCGCCGGACTCTTCGCGTCCGCCGATCGGCCCCTTCGCCTCCGCCGGCCGGCACCCTTGGCGTTCGCCGGTCGGACCGTTGGTGGCCGCCGGTCGGACCCCTGGCGGTCACCGGTCAGCCCTCGGCGGTCTCCGCGTACATCTGCGACAGCTCCGGTACGCCGCCGGCGGCCCAGTCGTGTCCGGCCTCGACGACGTCGATCTCGCGGCCGGAGGCCAGCCGCACCACGGGCCGGCCGTGCGGCCGGATCTCCCAGCGGGCGCCCGGGACCGTGCGGACGACGACCGTGCCGAGATAGAGCCCGGCGTCGTTGCCGAGCCAGGACTCGGTCTCCTCGTCGCCGCGCCAGCGCGGGAGGAGCTGGTCCAACGCCTCCAACGAGGCGACGGAGTCGTCGAGTTCGACGCCGGCCTCCTGGGCCTGCGCGCGCAGCAGTTCGCATTCGGAGAGGAGTTCGGCGAGGCCCTCGTGGCCGGCGTCGTCGATGTCGCGGCCACCGGTGAACACCGCGCCCCCATGAGCGGGGCCACGCCTCTTGCGCCAGTTGCCCAGGAAAGAGATGTTCATGCGCTCAGCGTGTCATTGGCTCGGCCGGGTGCACCACAGGCGCGCGGGAACCGCGTGTTCCCCCGGAGTTCGCCTTTCGTTTCCCCCTCACCTCGTCGAGCGCCCCCTGCGCCCCTTCGTTTTCGTGGCGCATCTGTGTGCTCCCTCGTTGTACCGAGGCCGATATCGCCTCATCATCAGCGAGTCGTCAGCGGTGAGCGTCATCAGCGAGCCGGCATCAGCGGGTCGCCATCGGGGCGGGTCGTTGTCAGCGGGTCGTTGTCAGCGGGTCGTCATCAGTGAACGAGAGGGGTCACGCGTGCGCCGTCGCGTCTGGGGAACGGCCGTCGTCCTGGGGCTGCTGGCCACGCTGGCACCCGTCGCCTCCACCGCGCAGGCCGCGGCCGGGGACAGCGGGTACAGCCGGGGCGGTCGGGGCAGAGCGGAACCGGTGCCGCTGGAGCGGCTCTTCGACAACAGCGCGGTCAGCGACGACGCCCGCCCGGACGAGGCGGACTTCGACGGCTCCGGCGGCTCCCTCTCGGCCCAGGACCTGACCGCGGCGGGCTGGGCACCGGGACGTTCACTGACCGTTCAAGGCGCCCGGCTCACCTGGCCCGGTGCCTCGCCGGGCGAGCCGGACAACGTCCGCGCCGACGGCCAGACCGTACGCGTACAGGGCCGGGGCGACGCCCTGGCCTTCCTCGTCGCTGGCACCGGCGGCTCCGACGCGGCCGGCACCGGCACGGTCCAGTACGCGGGCGGCGCCTCGTCCCCGTACCGGCTGACCGCCCCCGACTGGCGCACCGGCCCCCTCGCCACCAAGGCCGTCGCCCTCCCGCACATCAACACACCCACCGGTCAACTCACCCAGAAGGCACGCCTGTACGTCGTCACCGTGCCGATCGCCCGTGGTGACGCGGTGACTTCGGTGACCCTGCCGCGCGACCGTGATCTGCATGTCTTCGCCGTTGCGGTACGCCCGGAGTCCTCGGCGTGGACGGGAAGTTGGGGGGTGTCGAGTTCGGGCTACGCCGCTGTCGGCCCCTGGACCGACCGGACCCTGCGGCTCGTCGTCCACACCTCGGCCGGTGGGCCCCGGGTGAGGGTCCGGCTCGACAACACGTTCGCGGCGGCGCCCGTACGGGTCGGCAGCGCGACCGTCGCCGTGCAGGCCGAGGGGGCGGCGGCGCGGAGTACACCGGTGGCGTTGTCGTTCGGGGGTGCGACGGGCACCGAGATCCCGGCCGGGGCGCAGGCGTTCAGCGATCCGCTGGGCTTCGAGGTGCCTTCGGACGCCAATCTGCTGGTGAGCTTCCATCTGCCGGGTACGGTGACGGCCGCGCCCGTGCACCGGCTCGCCCAGCAGACCTCGTACGTCAGCGCGCCGGGCGACCAAGCGGGAGACGGCTCGGCGGCGGCGTACACCTCGACGATCACCAGCTGGCCGCTGCTGACCGGGGTGGACGTGGGCGGTGGGCCGGGGTCCGTGGTGCTGCTGGGCGACTCGATCACCGACGGGGACAGGTCGGTGAGCGACGGGAACCGCCGGTGGCCGGACCTGCTGGCCAGGAGGCTCGCGGCGCAGGACGAGACCCCGCGCTACGGGGTCCTCAACCAGGGCATCTCGGCGAACCGTGTCGTCACCGACCGCTACCCGGGCGACGGGGTCTCCACCGACTCCGGCGGGGTGAGCGCCCTGCACCGGCTCGACCGCGATGTCCTCGCCCAGACCGGCGCCCGTACCGCCGTCGTCTTCCAGGGCGTCAACGACGTCCGCTGGGGCACCACGGCCGCGGAGGTCATCGCCGGGCTGCGGGAGATCGCCGCCCGGGGCCGTGAACGCGGGCTGCGCATGCTGGTCGCCACGATCGCGCCCTGCGAGGGCGAGTCCCGCTGCACCGCCGCCGTCGACGCCCAGCGGGTCGCCGTGAACGAGTGGATTCGCGGCAACACCGAGTTCGACGCCGTACTGGACTTCGACGCGGTGCTCCGGGACCCCGACCGCCCCGCCCGGATGCTGCCGGCGTACGACAGCGGTGACCACCTGCATCCGGGAGACACGGGCCTGGCGGCGCTGGCCGACTCGGTGGACCTGGGGACGCTGGTGCCGTGAGCCTCCGGGCGGACCGTCCCGTGAGCGGCGGGCGATCGGGCTGCCGTGCTCGGCGGTCGCTACACGTCCAGGTCCACCACCACGGGTGCGTGGTCGGAGGCTCCCTTGCCCTTGCGCTCCTCCCGGTCGACATAGGAGTCCTTCACGGCCTTCGCGAACGGCTCGTTGCCGTAGACGAGGTCGATGCGCATGCCTCGGTTCTTGGGGAAGCAGAGCTGGCGGTAGTCCCAGTAGGTGAAGGGATGGTCGTACTTGAGGGGGCGGGGGACCACGTCGGAGAGGCCGGCCTCGCGGAGGGAGGCGAGGGCGGCGCGCTCTGCGGGGGTGACATGGGTGAGGCCCTCGAAGGCGGCGACGTCGTACACGTCGTCGTCCGTCGGCGCCACGTTGTAGTCGCCCATGACGGCGAAGGGGCGGTCACCGCCCGCGTCACCGGCGACGGCGGCCTTCAGCGCCTCGAACCACTGGAGCTTGTAGGCGTAGTGAGGGTGGTCGACCTCACGGCCGTTCGGCACGTACACCGACCAGACGCGGACCGGGCCGCAGGTCGCGGAGATGGCGCGGGGCTCCGGGGCGCCGTCGTAGCCGGGGTCGCCGGGCAGGCCCTTGACGACGTCCTCGATGCCCACGCGGGAGATCACCGCCACGCCGTTCCACCGGCCGGTGGCGTGCACCGCGGCCTCGTAGCCCTTCTCCCGCAGCGCGTCGAACGGGAAGGCGTCCTCGGCGATCTTGGCCTCCTGGAGGCAGAGCACATCCGTGCCGCTGCTCTCCAGCCAGGCGAGCAGCCTTGGGAGACGGGCGGTGATCGAGTTCACATTCCAGGTCGCGATGCGCATGCCTCACAACTTACCGGGCGGGTCCGACAACGCCCCCCGCCCGGTCCCGGCCCCCCCTTGCGACCGGGCGGCCCCCTACACCTCGGCCGAGGTCCCGGGCGCCAGCCTCAGGTGTTCCGCGCCGCCCAAAGCGCCGATCTGGCGGTCGTAGATGGGGCGGGCGAGGTCGGTGAGGAGGGCGTCGTGGATGTCGTACGCGCGCTGCGGCCGGACCTCGCGGACATAGTCGATGACCTCGGAGATCTTGCTCCAGGGGGCCATGACGGGGAGCATCAGCGTCTCGACGGCGTGGTCGGGGACGGTGAGGGCGTCGCCGGGGTGGAAGACGCGGCCGTCGTCGACGAGGTAGCCGACGTTGGTGATGCGGGGGATGTCGGGGTGGATGACGGCGTGGAGTTCGCCGTGGACCTGGACGTCGAAGCCGGCGGCGGTGAAGGTGTCGCCGTGGCCGACGGTGTGCACCCGGCCGGGGAAGGCGGCGGCGATCTGCTCGGCGACCGAGCGCAGGGTCCAGATCTCGGCGGCCGGGTTGGCCTCCAGGGCCGCCCGCAGTCGTCCCTCGTCGAAGTGGTCGGCGTGCTCGTGCGTGACGAGTACGGCGTCCGCGCCGATCGCCGCGTCCTCCTCGCTGAACGCGCCGGGGTCGATGACGAGCGTGCGTCCGTCCTTCTCCAGACGGACGCAGGCGTGCGACTTCTTCGTGAGCGTGAGCTTCATGGGTCCATCCTGCCCCCGGGGACGGGATGCGGCTCATCCCCGCGCTCACTCCCCGCGCGCGCTCACCGTGCTCATTCCTCAGGTGGTGTGGTCTCCTCGCGGATGACCTGCTGGGCCACCTTGAAGGCGCTGTTCGCGGCCGGGACGCCGCAGTAGACGGCGGCCTGGAGGAGGACCTCCTTGATCTCGTTCGGGGTGAGGCCGTTGCGGAGGGCGGCGCGGGTGTGGAAGGCGAGTTCGTCCAGGTGTCCGCCGGCGACGAGCGCGGTCAGGGTCACACAGCTGCGGGAGCGGCGGTCGAGGCCGGGCCGGTCCCAGATCTCGCCCCAGGCGTAGCGGGTGATGAACTCCTGGAAGTCACCGGAGAACTCGTCCGCCGACGCCAGCGCCCGGTCCACGTGCGCGTCCCCGAGCACCTCCCGACGCACCTTCAGCCCGGCGTCGTACGGGTCCGGTCTTCCCGTGGCCTCCGGCTGGGCGACGGCCGCGGCGATCTCGGCGACGGGCCCGGTCTGCGGCCCGATCTGGGGGCCGGCCTGCGGCGCGGCGGTGGCGAGGGCGGGTTTGACGGGTGCCGCCGGGATGGCGATCTGGCCGGTGTCGGCGTCGTAGGCGGGCCGCCAGGCCGTGGAGAAGTGCCGTACGAGGAGATCGGTGACGGCGGCGGGCTGCTCGACCGGCACCAGGTGCGAGGCGCTGGGGACTACGGCGAGCCGGGCGTCCGGGATGCCCGCGACCAGGGTACGGGCCTCGGCGGGGCCGGTGACCTGGTCGTCGGAGCCGACGAGAACGAGGGTGGGGACACCGATCCGGCCCAGTTCGCCGCGGACGTCGAACGAGGCGAGCGCCTCGCAGGCGGCGATGTAGCAGCCGGGGTCGGTGGTGCGGACCATCTGCACGGCCCACTCGGTGATCGCCGGCTGCGCCGCCGCGAACCCGGCGGTGAACCATCGGTCCGGAGACGTACGGGCGATGGGGTCGAGGCCGTTCGTGCGCACTATCACGCCGCGCTGGCGGAACTCGTCGGCCGTGCCGAAGCGGGGCGAGGCCGCGATCAGCGCGAGCGAGGCGATGCGGTCCGGGTGGCGCAGCGCCAGTTCGACGCCGATGGCGCCGCCGAGCGCGCAGCCCGCGTACCCGAAGCGCTGCACGCCGACCGCGTCCAGCGTCGCCAGCAGCCGGGCGGCCAACTCGCCGACGGAACCACCGGGATACGCGGGGGCGCCGCCGTGGCCGGGGAGATCGAAGCGGAAGACCCGCCACTGTTTGGTGAGCTCAGGGATCTGTCGATCCCACATGTGCCAGGTCGTGCCGAGCGAGGGCCCGAGGATCAGGACCGGGGCGTCGTCCGGCCCGTCGAAGCGGTACTGGAGGGCGGGGGTCGTCGTCTCACTCACCGCTCCACGCTAACGTCCCTTCCTTGGTGCTCGGTCCCAGGGCCCCGAATCCGCCCAGACGGCTCCCGAACATCAGCGGCCAACTCTCACACCGTCTTCACCGAACCGCAGGTCACACAACGGGCGCTCACCCCCACCGGACACCGGATCACCCCTTCGAACAAACTTCGCGGTTGTGTCGGGGGGGTGGGTGTGGTGGGTGTGCTGGGGGCCGTGGGGGGGAGGCCGGTTGTCGTGGTGCGGGGCGGGTGTGTGGGGACGGCCGGCGGATGGGTGGGGCGAGGCCGGGGGTGTGGTGGTCAGGTGTTGCCCAGGCCGGTGAGGGCTCCTACCGGGTCGAGGTCGGGGGTGCCTCTGGGCCACCAGTCGTCCTTGCCCGGTTCGGACTCGTAGGCGTACCACAGGCCGTCGCGGCCCAGGCGGAGTTGGACATGGCCGAGGGGATGGGTGAGGTGGTTGCGCCAGGGGCGGAACGCGGGGAAGTCGGCGGCGAGGAGGAGGGGGCGGGCACGGTCGAAGCGGCCGGCCGGTGGGTCCCAGGGTTCCTCCAGGACGGCGAGCCCTTCGAGTCCGCCCTGACGCCAGGCGGCGACCGCGCGGGCCAGGTCGGCCGAGGTGCGGCCCGTGGCGGCGGACAGCGCGGAGTAGAGCGCGCGGGTGGTGGCGGTGAGGCCGGAGCCGGGGCGGGCGGCGGCGAGGCGGACCGCGTCCTGCCACAGCGTCAGTTCGGCGAGCGGGTCGCGTCCGGTGGTGAGCAGCGCGTGTGCGCGGGCCGCCGCGTCGGTGGCCAACTGGTCCAGCGCGAACGGGTCGGGGCCGCCGGGCGCTCCCGGGTACACCGGGGGCTGTTCCGGGTGGGGCGGTGAGGGCAGGGGGGCGGGCAGCGGTGGGAGGGCGCGCGGGGTGAGGGCGTCGCTCGCGCGGATGCCGGGGAGGGCGGCCGGTTCCTGGTCCTGGGCGGCCCGGGCCGCCAGCGCGGCGCTGCGGCGCGACAGCGACTCCAGCAACTCCCGTTCGCCCCGGCCCCGCAGGAGCAGCAGGACGAAGGGGTCCTCGTCCAGCAGCCGCGCGGTCTGGTAGCAGAGTGCCGCCGCGTGCTTGCAAGGGTGACCGAAGTCGGGGCAACTGCAATGGGGGTCCAGTTCGCCGGGGCCCGGCAGCAACCTCACGCCACGTCCGCCCCGGAGGACCTGAGCACCGCGCCCGGCTTCAGTTCCGGCATCAGCTCGGGTGGCCGATTCGGTGCCCGCGTCGATGTCGGCGAGTGCCTGGGGCATGTCCTTGTCCAGCAACGCGGCGATATGGCCGGGGCGTTCGGCCGCCGTGTCGAGGAAGCGGTCCCATTCGGTGTCGTCGAGCGTGCGCAGGCGGATCTGGACGCGGTACGGCCGTGGGCGGCTGCCGTGGACGTACGCCAGCACCAGCCCTGGAGTCACGGTGATCGCGTCCACGTGCCCCTTGTCTGCGTACGCGCGCCCCCGGGCCAGCCGTGCGGCGTCCAGTGCCCCTTCCTCAAGGGCGGTCACCCAGGCATTGCCCCACCAACTCTCCGCGAACGCCGCCCCCGGCGAGGGGCGCGGCGGCAGCGCCGGGAACGTGCGGCGGAGTTCGCCGTCGCGGGACGGCGCCGCCATGGTGCGGGGGACGCGGGGCGTGGCCGGAGTGTCGGGCCGGGGGCTGCCGGGGGCGCCATGGGTTCGGGGGCGCCCGGAATCGCCGGGTCGGTCGGTGTCGGTGTCGGCTGCGTCGTGGGCGGCGGGGCTTGCCGAGGCGTCGGTGGAGTGGGGGCCCGATACGTCGTGGGCCTGGGCGCGGGTGGCTTCTTCCGGCAGGCCGGGGCCGGGGGGAACGTCACCGATGGCGCGCGCCGAGTTCCCCGGCAGGTCCGTGCCGGGGGCGACTTGGGCCGTGGGGCGGGTGGAGCCGTACGGCGCATCGGCTCGGGGGGCATCTTGGCCGGACAGGCGGGTCGAGACAGGCGGCGCGTCGACGTCAGGGGGCTCGGAAGCGGAGCGTTGCGAGGCACGGCTCAGCACCGTGGCGTCGCTAAGCGGCGTGGCTGCTTCGACTGCTTCGGCAGACCCGGCAGACCCGGCAGACCCGGCAGACCCGGCAGACCCGGCAGACCCGGCAGACCCGGCAGACCCGGCAGACCCGGCAGACCCGGCAGCAGCGTAGGGGGTCGGCTCTGTCGGTGGCCCGGCTTTCCGTTCGGTGAAGTCTTGGCGGGCGTCGGGGGCCGCTGTGTCGGGCGGCAACCGGAAGGCTCCGGCGAGCAGTTCGTGCAGGTCCCTCGCCGTGGGACCCTCGCCTCGGCCGCCTCCGCTCCGCCCATGGGCATCCTGCCGTGTCCGAGCGCGGATCGGCCCCCGGTCGCCGACTCGCCTTGAGCCGGCCGCACCCTTGGTGCCCTTCTCAGCCTCGGCCTCCGCTCGCGCCCGCTCGGCAGCGCTGCGGGCCGCGCGCAGCGCCTCCCTGGCGACATCGCCGGGGCACGTGCCCATCGGAGCAGCCGCCCCGCCGAGAGGGCCGCGCGCGGGGGCCGCGTCACCAGATGCCCCGGCCGCCGGCGAAGCCGAATCCCGCTCCTCCCCGGGCCTCTCGGACTCCCCAGGTTCCTCAGGCTCCTGGGACGTGCTGCCCACCCGGGCGTCCACCGCCCTCCGCAACGCCTCCCGCGCCGCATCACCGGGACGAGCCATCGGCCCGCCGCGCCCGCCCTGTCCCGAGAGCGTGCCGTGTTCGCCGCCCGACTCCGCCGCCCCTCGCATCCCCCGTGCCCGCGCCGTCCGCAACGCCTGCCGAGCGGCGTCGGCGGGGCGTGACCCGGCAGCGGCGTCCGGCTCACGGTCCGTCCGGGCCTCAACTCTCAGTCGTTCCCCTTCGCCCCCGGTCCCGTTCTCTTCCCCGGCCACCCAGTCCTCGACCGGTGCCTCGCCCCCATCCGCCCAGTTCTTGACTCCGGCCCCTCCCTCAGCCACCCAACCTCCGGCCCCGGCCTCATCCCCAACCACGGAGCCCTCGACCCTGGCCTCATCACCAGCCACCAACCCCTCGCCCCCGGCCCCTCCCCCAGCCGCCCCCTCCACGACCCGGTCCCTCTCCTCGGCGGTCCGTGTCTCCCCCGTGGCCGAACCCTGCGCCGCCGCCCCACGCCGCCGCGAGGCGCCGTCCCGCTGCCGTTCTCGCCCGCTCATGTCGGCCTCCGCAGCGAGACCAGTGCCTTGAGTTCTCGGTCGGTCAGTTCGGTCAGTGCCGCCTCGCCGGAGCCGAGGATGGCGTCGGACAGTGCCCGCTTGGATTCGAGCATGTCGGCGATGTGGTCCTCGACGGTGCCCTCGGTGATGAGGCGGTGGACCTGGACGGGCTGGGTCTGGCCGATGCGGTAGGCGCGGTCGGTGGCCTGTTCCTCGACGGCGGGGTTCCACCAGCGGTCGAAGTGGATGACATGGCCCGCTCGGGTGAGGTTCAGGCCGGTGCCGGCCGCCTTGAGGGAGAGGACCAGGATCGGGTTGGCCCCGCTCTGGAAGCGGTCCACCATCCGTTCGCGGTCCTTGATCGGTGTGCCTCCGTGGAGCAGTTCGACGGGGACGGCCCTGGCGGCCAGGTGGGCCGTGATCAGGCGGGCCATGCCCACGTACTGGGTGAAGACGAGTGCCGAGCCGTCCTCGGAGAGGAGCGTGTCCAACAGTTCGTCCAGCAGGGCGAGTTTCCCCGAGCGGGCCGCCAGACGATCAGCGGCGGCCTCCTCCTTGAGGTACAGGGCCGGGTGGTCGCAGATCTGTTTCAGGGCGCCCAGCAGCTTCAGGACCAGGCCCCGGCGGGCGATGCCGTCCGCCGTCTCGATGGCGAGCAGCGACTCGCGGACCACCGCCTCGTAGAGCGCGGCCTGTTCGCGGGTGAGGGGGACGGGGTGGTCGGTCTCCGTCTTCGGGGGGAGTTCGGGGACGATGCCCGGGTCGGACTTCTTGCGGCGGAGCAGGAAGGGGCGGACCAGTCGGGCGAGGCGGGTCACGGCCTCCTCGTCCTCGCCGTTCTCCACGGCTCGGGCGTGGCGGGCGCGGAAGGACTTCAGGGGCCCCAACAGGCCGGGGGTCGTCCAGTCCAGGAGGGCCCAGAGTTCGGAGAGGTTGTTCTCGACGGGGGTGCCCGTCAACGCCACGCGCGCGGGGGTGGGGATCGTGCGCAGGGCCTTGGCGGTCGCCGAGTAGGGGTTCTTGACGTGCTGGGCCTCGTCGGCGACGACCATGCCCCACTCCTGCTGGGCGAGCGCGGTGGCCGTGGAGCGCATCGTGCCGTACGTGGTGAGGACGAAGCCGCCGTCCTCCACGTCCTCAAGGGTGCGGTCGGGGCCGTGGAAGCGGCGTACGGGCGCTCCGGGGGCGAAACGGGTGATCTCCCGCTGCCAGTTGCCCAGCAGGGACGCGGGGCAGACGACGAGGGTGGGCTCACGGCGGACCCGGCGCAGATGGAGGGCGATGACGGTGACGGTCTTGCCGAGGCCCATGTCGTCGGCGAGGCAGCCGCCGAGGCCGAGGGAGGTCATGAGGTCCAGCCAGGCCAGGCCCCGGAGTTGGTAGTCGCGCAGGGTGGCGGCAAGGGCCGGGGGCGGGTCGACCGGGGTGATGCCCGCCGTGAGGCGGTCGCGGAGGGCCGCCAACGCCCCTACCGGGACCGCTTCCACCGTCTCGCCGTCGATCTCGGCGGTGCCGGTGAGGGCCGCGGAGAGGGCGTCCACCGGGTCGAGGAGGCCCAGTTCGCGCTTGCGGGCCTTGCGGACGAGGGCCGGGTCGACGAGGACCCACCGGTCGCGCAGCCGGACGACGGGGCGGTGGGCCTCGGCGAGGGTGTCCATCTCGGACTCGGTGAGCGGGTCCCCGCCGAGCGCCAACTGCCAGCGGAACCTCAGCAGTTCCTCGCCTTCGAAGAAGCCGGTGCCGTCCGTGGCAGAGCCGGGTGCCGGGTGTACCTCGGCGCGGGCGCTCAGGTCCTGGGCCAGGTCCCGGGGCCAGTGCACGGCGACCCCGGCCGCGCCCAACCGGGTCGCGGCGACGCCCAGCAGGTCGTACAGCTCCTCCTCGGAGAGGGCGAGGACGTCGGGCAGGTCCTGCTCGGAGAGCCGGTCGAGGGGCGGCCATACGCGGGCCGCCCGTCGTACGGCGAGGGCGGCGTCCACGCGTGCGCGTGGCCCGAACGCGGCCTCCGCGTCCCCCGCCCACAGGGCCGCCGCGTCCACGACGAGGGTGGGGTCGGCGAGGCTGTGCACCTGGACCACGGCCGCACCGGCCCGCCGCGCGCCCTCGCCGTCGTCGAAGAGGTCGTACGCCGACAGGTCCAGCCGTAGCGAGATCCGTACGCCCGCGTCCATGCCGGCGGCGACCTCGGCCGCCCAGTCACGCGCGGCGGGCAGCCGCTGTCCGGCGCTCGCCGCGAACGGTTTCCCGGAGACGTACGGTGCCGCCGGGCCGCGCGGGAGGGTGTCGGCGACGGCGTCCAGGAAGGACCGCATCAGCGCCTCCGGCTCGGGCAGCCGCAGCGGGCCCTTGCCGGGCAGGGGTACGGCATGGCCCTCGTACGGGAGCGCGGCGGCGACGGCCCTGAGGTGGGCGATGTCGTCCGGGTCGAGGGGGCCGGCCCGCCAGGCGTCGTAGCCGTCGGGGGTCAGCCCGGGCAGCAGTCGGCCCCGGGCGACGAGTCGTAGCGCGTGCAGGGTGGCCGCACCCCAGCAGGCCGTGGCGGGGTGGGCGGCCGGGTCGCGCCGGGCCCGGGTGAGGAGGGGCAGGGCTTCGGCAAGCGTGAGGGAGAGGGAGGGGACGGTGCCCCGGCGGACTCCGGAGCCGTGGCGGCGTACGACGGTGAGGTCGCACCGTCGTACGACCGTGAGGTCGGTGTGCTCGCCGTGCGGGGCGGCTTCGCCCGCTGGCTCGTCCTTCGGCTTCGGGGGCGGCTCCCCGCCGTCCGGGTCCCAGAAGGCGATCCGGCCGTGGCGGGGCAGCGGGGCGGGCAGGAAGACGGCGGCCAGCCGCACGGGAACGGCCGTGTCGGCCTCGGGAACAGCCATGTCCCGCATACGTCAGGTCACCTCCCGCCCTCGTGTCGGGTGGGCGCCCACGGCACCCACAACACCCATCGGCCGATCCGATGCCGATCAGCTGTCTCCGACTCTACGGGCGGGGTCTGACAATGGGTCCCGATGACCGCTCACGGTCCACATATCACCTGGTCAGGGCACTGTTCGTGATACGAGGTAGACCATCGGATGGTCCGGGTCGGACCGGTTGACCACGATGTCGTGGGTGGGTGCCGGGCTCTTCTGCTTGTGGACCAGGCCGTACCAGGGGCCCCCACCGGTGAACTTCCAGCCGACGATCCCCTGGTCGCGGGTGTTGACGGTGATCTCGTCCTCCTCCAGGTCGTCCGTGGTGAGGCCGATCTGGTTGAGGAAGCTCTCCAGGCCCTCGTTGCTCGTGAGGAACTGCACGTACAGACGGCTGGTCTTCCAGTTGTTCGTCTCGTAGTACGCGACGTGCTTGGAGTACGGCGGGATCGGCACCTGGTAGAGACGCTGCTGCACCCGGGAGGGCCAGTGCGCGGTGAGGCCGGTCGCCGCGTACCTCGCCTCCTTGTCCTTGCCGCTGTCGCGGCTCTGGTTGGCGGAGATCACCAGATAGCCGGCCGGTACGCCGATGAGCAGCACGATGATCGCCAGGGTGAGCGCCCGGCGGCGGATCATATGGCGGCGGCCCTCGGCGGGCGGCTCCGGGCCCTCCGGGGACGTGCCCTGGTGCGGCAGGGCGGCGGCGGTCATGCCGAGTCCTGCGTGGTGCGGCGGGCCTCCACGTACCGCGCGTAGCGCTCGTACCGCTCGACTCTGCGCCGGTTGGCGCGGCGGAAGCGGCGGGCGACGAGGCGGGCGAGGTCGGCGGCGCCCACCATGCCGGCCTCGGGGCCGAGCTGGGCGCGGACGATACGGGCCTCGGGGCGGTAGCCACGGCCGGTGAGCTGGCGCTTGAAGGCGTCGCGCGCGGGCGCGATCAGCAGCTCGTCGGCCGCCGACACGCCGCCGCCGATGACGAAGCAGGACGGGTCGAGGGCGGCGGCCAGGTTGGCGATGCCGACGCCGAGCCACTGGCCGATGTCCTGGAGCAGCTCGATGCACATCGCGTCGCCCTCGCGGGCCAGCTCGGTGATCATCGGGCCCGTGATGTCGCCGATGTTGCCCTTGACGTGCTCGATGATCCCGTACGCCACCGGGGAGTCGGCGGCGGCCAGTTCCCTGGCCTCGCGGACCAGCGCGTTGCCGGAGCTGTACTGCTCCCAGCAGCCGCGGTTGCCGCACGGGCAGCGGTGGCCGCCGGGCACGACCTGCATATGGCCGAACTCTCCGGCGACGCCGTACTTGCCGCGCTTGACCTGGCCGTCCTCCAGGATGGCGCCGCCGATGCCGGTGCCCAGCGTGATCATGACCAGGTGGTCCTCGTCACGGCCGGCGCCGAAGCGCCATTCGGCCCAGGCGGCGGCGTTGGCGTCGTTGTCGACGAGGACGGGCACGGCGAGGCGTCCGGCGAGACGGTCGCGCAGCGGTTCGTTGCGCCAGGACAGGTGGGGGGCGAACAGGACGCGGTTGCGGTCGGCGTCGACCCAGCCGGCGGCGCCGATGCCGACGGCGTGCACGTCGTGGCGGTCGGAGAGGTCAAGCACCAGTTCGACGATGGTGTCCTCGACGACCTGGGGGCTCTTGGACTTGTCCGGGGTCTCCGTGCGGAGCTTCTCCAGGATGTTGCCGTCGGCGTCCACGACGCCCGCCATCACCTTCGTGCCGCCGATGTCGATGCCGACGGTGGGGACGCGGGGGGCCGTCAGATGGGAGCGGCGCTCGCGCGTTCCCACGGTCCGCAGGACGGTGGCCCGCGCGGAGCCGCGGTGGGTGAAGTCGCGGTAAGTGCTCATCGTTGCCCGATTCTGCCTTAACGCTCCGCTCGGTGCGCCGTGGGGGCATGGGGTGCCATCGGGTTGTTCTTCGGGTGCGGGTGGGTGGGGGCTGGTCGCGCAGTTCCCCGCGCCCCTGAAAGCCTGGAGGTGCCGCCGCCTGAAAAGCTCAGGTAAGAGGCAGAACGGCACAGATGGCGACCTGTCTCACGACCTCACTAGCAATTGAAAGTCGAACGAGTAGCGGGAGGCTCTGTAGATGTGGGTGCCGTACTCGACTGCGCGGCCCGTGTCGTCGAAAGTCGTCCGCTGCATGGTCAGCAAGGGGGCGCCCTCCGCTTCGGCCAAGCGGTCGGCCTCTTCCGGTGTGGCCGACTTCGCTCCGATGGTCTGGCGGGCGCTGTGGAGGGTGATTCCCGCTGCTCTCATCAGGCGGTAGAGGCCCGTGGTCTCCAGTTGGGGGGAGTCGAGGTCCAGGAGGCCGGTGGGGATGTAGTTGCAGAGGGAGGCCATGGGGTCGCCGTGGGCCAGGCGGAGGCGTTCGATGCGGTGGACCTCGGAGCCCTCGGCGACGCCGAGGGCCGCGGCCACCTCGGCGGACGCCGCGACCGTGGTGTTGCGGAGGACCCGGGTCGCGGGGCGCTGGCCGGCGGCTTCCAGGTCGTCGTAGAGGCTGCTCAGCTCCAGGGGGCGTTTGACCTGGCTGTGGACGACCTGGGTGCCCACGCCCCGACGGCGTACGAGCAGGCCCTTGTCGACGAGGGACTGGATGGCCTGGCGGACGGTCGGGCGGGACAGGCCGAGGCGTGCGGCCAGTTCGATCTCGTTGCCCAGCAGGCTGCCCGGGGTCAGCTCGCCGTGCTCGATCGCGGCCTCCAGCTGCTGGGACAGCTGGAAGTAGAGCGGGACCGGGCTGCTGCGGTCGACGCTGAGCTGGAGCGGCGCGGTCGGATCGACATCTGGTTTCGGCACGGGGCGAGCGTAGCCCCGGTATGGGGTGACGGGAAGTTGCGTAGTTCGGTTGTCCGGACAAACCATTGACAGGGTGGCGGGTACGACCCCACTTTGTTTCCCATGCGCATCGGACTCATCGGAGCGGGTCGCATCGGCACCATTCACGCGACCGCTCTCAGCCGGCACCGCGATGTCGGCTCTCTGATCATCACGGACAAAGACCCTGCTCGGGCCCATGATCTCGCCGATCGCCTGGGCGAGACGGCGGCCCCGGGGGTGGACGAGATCTTCACCTGGGGTGTGGACGCCGTGGTGATCACGGCCGCCACGTCGGCCCACGGCGAACTGATCGGTCGGGCAGCACGCTCGGGGCTGCCCGTGTTCTGCGAGAAACCCATCGCCGTGGACCTGGCGGGCACCTTAAACGCGCTCGCCGAGGTCGACGCGGCCGGAACCGTGCTGCAGATGGGCTTCCAGCGGCGTTTCGACTCCGGCTATGTCACCGCGCGGGACGCGGTGCGCTCGGGTCGGCTCGGGCGGCTGCACACCGTACGGGCGCTGACGGCGGATCAGGCGCCGCCGCCCGCCGAGTACTTGCCGTTGTCCGGGGGGATCTACCGGGATCTGCTGATCCATGACTTCGACATCGTGCGGTGGGTGTCGGGGCGCGAGGTCGCCTCGGTGTACGCCACGGGGTCGGACGCCGGGCACCCGATGTTCCGCGAGGCGCACGATCTCGACACCGCCGCCGCCGTGCTCACCCTTGAGGACGGCACACCGGTGACCGTGACCGGGGCGCGGGTGAACGGGGCCGGGTACGACGTGCGCATGGAGCTGGCCGGGGAGCTGGACACCGTGGTCGTCGGGCTGGACGACCGTACGCCGCTCGCCTCGGCCGAACCGACCGGGCCGCCGCCCGCCGACAAGCCGTGGACCGGTTTCCTGGAGCGCTTCGCCGCCGCGTACGAGGCCGAGGTGGGCGCCTTCGTCGAGGTGGTCCGCGGCGAACGGGCCAACCCCTGCGACGGCCGGGAGGCCCTGCAGGCCCTGCGTGTCGCCGAGGCGTGCGAGCTGTCCCGCCAGGAGCAGCGGCCGGTGAACGTCGGGGAGATCGCGGGCGGGCGGGACTGATCCGGACGGCACATGTCCACCACACACGAGCGCCGGTCGGGCCGGACCGGCGCGGGTCGGACCCGGCGCGGTCGGACGAGCGGTTCAGACGAGGAGCCGTATGCGCGGGGTCTCGGTGTCGGTGGCCAGGTGCTGCCCGCAGTGGGCGCACTTGAGGTTCCAGGGCCGGACCAGGTTGGACTGGGTGTTGTTCTCCTCCGACTCGTGGGAGTGCGGGCAGCGGTACCCGAGGTGCAGGCGCACCCAGGGGTGTCTGGTCGGTGCGGAGGCCTGACGGCCGTCGCGGTCCTCGAAGGGCGCCCACCAGAAGTCGACCAGAGCCCGTACCGTGAGCCGTTCCTTCGCGCTGGTGGTGTCGAACGCGGCTATGCGGGCCGCGATGTGATGGCGTCCCAGACCACTGCGGGTACCGGAGCACGATGCCTTCTCCGCGCCCTGCGCGAACAGCGTGGTCCGGCTCATCCGCTCGCAGACGAAACAGTCCAGGCTGAACTCCAGCGTGGAACGCCAGTGCAGCTGATGGCCGTCCTCGGTGTCCGCGGGGCGCGTCAGCTCCGCCGTGATCTCCGCTGTGCGCAGCATGGTTCCGGTTCTCCTGGTACTTGGGGCGGGCAGCTCGGCGGTGGTCACCAGCGCAGGGGCAGGGTTCGTACGCCGCGCATCAGCATGCCCGGCAGCCAGGGACCCGGGGGGCCGACCAGGGCCAGGTCGGGGCAGCAGGTCAGGAGGGCCGTCAGGGCCGTGTGGGCCTCCAGGCGGGCCAGGGGGGCGCCGAGGCAGTGGTGGATGCCGTGGCCGAAGGCGAGGTGGCCTCGGGTGTCGCGGTGGAGGTCGAAGCGGTCGAGGGTGGGATAGCGGGTGTCGTCGCGGTCGGCGGCGGACAGGCCGATCATCACCGTCTCGCCCGGCGCCACAGCCGTCCCCGCGATGTCGAGCAGCTCGGCGGCGTAGCGGAACGCCGCGGTCTCCACCGGGCCGTCATGGCGCGGGGTCTCCTCCACGACCGCGTCGACGAGGCTCATGTCGGCGCGCGGCTCGGCGAGTTGGCCGGGGTGTGTGAGCAGGGCGTGGACGGCGCCGGTGATGAGGTTGACCGTCGTCTCGTGGCCCGCGATGAGCAGGACGAAGGCCATGCCGCGCAGTTCGTCCGGGGAGAGGCGGTCGCCGTCCTCGTCGGTCGTTCTGATCAGCTCCTCGTCGAGGAAGGTCACGCCGATCTTCGAGCCGTCCTTGGCGAGCCGGGGGTCGGCGAGCGCGGCCCGCGCCTCCTCGTAGCCGACGACCAGCCAGACCTCGTGGCGCGCGTCGGGTGCCGGCAGTCGCACCCGGTGCACCGGGCCGAGCGCGCGCAGCTCGGCGTACACGGGGTGCGGGTTCTCCGTGAACCCCGGCCCGTACTCCCCCGGATCGATGATGTGCGTATGCCCCATGGGTCCCCCCTCGCCCGTCCAACGCGCGGGGTCGCCCCGGAGTGCCCGCCCCGGGTGCCGGATTCCGCCGCCCGGGAAGCGCGGTCTCAGTCCTCGTCCTCCTCCAGCAGCCCTGCGTCGTACGTCAACAGGGCGATCTGCACACGGTTGTTGAGGTCGAGTTTGGCGAGGATGCGGGAGACATAGGTCTTGACGGTGGCGACGCTCATGAAGAGCCGGGCGGCGATCTCGGCGTTGGAGGCGCCCCGGCCGACGGCGACGGCGACCTCGCCTTCGCGGTCGTTGAGGGCGGCGATACCGAACGGGCCCGGGTGTGGCGGGTGCCGTGGCCGGTGCCGACGGCGTGGGCCATGAGCCGGCGGGTGACTGCGGGCGAGAGCACGGGGTCGCCGGACGCGACCCGGCGTACCGCCTCGACGATCTCGGCGGGCGGGGTGTCCTTGAGGACGTATCCGGCGGCGCCCGCGCGCAGCGCCCGGAGCACCTGGTCGTCGGCGTGGAAGGTGGTGAGGACGACGACCTGGGGCGCGTCCTCACGCGCGCGGAGCCTTTCGGTGGCCGTGAGGCCGTCGACCGTGGGCATCCGGAGGTCCATGAGCACGACATCGGGACGGGTCCGGTCGACGAGCGCGTCGACCTCACCGCCGTCGGCGGCCTCCCCCACGATCTCGATGTCGTCGGCGCCGCCGAACATGAAGGACAGCCCGGCGCGGACGAGGGGTCGTCGTCGACGAGAAGCAGTCGAATGGCGGTCATCGCCCCGCCGTTCCCGTCACCGTTCGTGTCATGGTCGCCCCACCGTTCGCGTCACCGTCGCCTCGCCGCTCGCGTAGTCATCTCGCCGCTGTTCGCGTCATCGTCGCCTCGCCGTGCCCGTGGTCATCGCGCCGCCGTTCGCGTGGTCATCGCGCTGCCGTTCGAGTGGTCATCGTCTCGCCGTTCGCGTCATCGTCGACCCGCCGTTCGGTCAATCATCGGCCCGCCGTTCGGAGATCGGTCATGGGGCACTACCGTAATGAGCTTCGTCCCGCGCCGCCCCGTCGTCGCTCGCCGACCTGTTGGCGTCGGTCGGCGGTGCGATGATCGGGGCAGTCAACCCATGGGCAACTCATGGAGGTTTTGGGTGCGTTACCGACTCCTGGGCCGGACCGGGCTCCGTGTGTCCGAGCTGTTCCTCGGCGCCATGACGTTCGGCGAGCAGGGCGGGGTCGGGGCGCCCCGGGACGAGTGCGCGCGGATGCTCGACGTGTACGAGGAGGCCGGCGGCAATGTGATCGACACCGCCGTCAACTACCGGGGCGGGGAGAGCGAGCGGATCGTCGGTGAGCTGCTCAAGGGGCGGCGGGACCGGTTCGTGCTGTCCACCAAGTACACGGTCAGCCGGGACGGCACCGACCCCAACGCCGCCGGCAACCACCGCAAGAACCTCGCGCTGTCGCTGGAGACCAGTCTGCGGCGCCTGGACACCGACTACATCGATCTCTACTGGGTGCACATCTGGGACCGGAACACCCCGATCGAGGAGACGATGCGGGCACTCGACGACGCCGTACGGTCCGGGAAGGTGCTGTACGTGGGCATCTCGGACGCCCCGGCGTGGGTGGTCTCGCGCGCCAACACCCTGGCAGAGTGGCGGGGTTGGTCGCCGCTGTCGGCGCTCCAGGTGCCGTACAGCCTGCTCAACCGGGACATCGAGCGTGAACTGCTGCCGATGGCGGAGGCGTTCGGGATGTCGGTCGCGGCCTGGAGCCCGCTGCACAACGGGGTGCTGTCCGGCAAGTACACCCGGCCGGGCGGGCTGCGGCCGGGGACGACGGCCCGGTTGTCCGCCGAGGCGATCGGGGAGCGGGAGCGGGCGGTGGCGGAGGCCGTGCAGAAGGCGGCGGACGAACTCGACGCCACCCCGGCCCAGGTGGCGATCGCCTGGACCATGGCCCACTCCCCCGCCGTCCACCCCATCCTCGGCGCCCGCCGGGTCGAACAGCTCACCGACAACCTGGGCGCGGCCCGACTCGTCCTGCCCGCCGAACTGTTGGCCCGTCTGGAGGAGACCACCGGTTTCCGCCTCGGCTTCCCCGGCGACTTCATCGGTGACGCGTCGGCCTGGGTGTACGGCACGGCCGGGCAGCGCGTGGTGCCGCGCGACGGCCGGTCCTGATTCGGCGCACCCCGCCACCGGCCTCGTCAGTCGCGCAGGACCACCCCGTGGCGGGTGCGCGGGCGGTTGATCTCCCAGTACGCCACGGCCGTGACGGAGGCCGGGCCGCTGAGGAGCGCGGCGTTCACCTCGGCGGTGTTGAAGCCGCCGCGCACGGCGGGCCAGATACGGCCCCGGCCCCGGGAGGTGAAGATCCGACGGGCGGGGCGGCGGGCCGAGCGGGCCGGCGGGTAGCCCGCCAGCAGGCCGACCACCAGCGGCCACGCGCACAGGGCGGCCATCGCCCACAGACAGCCGTGCAGCCGCGGCCCGCTCAGGAACTGCCCGAGCGGCGGCCATTCGTCCTCGCCCATCCGCCGCCAGAAGGAAGGGGGCGGCTGCGGGACGTACGGGGTGGGGTTCGGGGGCGGGCCGTACGGGTGGGGCTGCGGGTAGGGGAATCGGGGCCGTACGGCGGTGGACCCGGCTGCCGTGGTACGTACGGTCCCGGGGCGGGGGGTACGGTCCTCCGTTCGGCGGCCGGGGTGGCTGGTACGGATTGCGGCCCCCGAAACTCACGCTGCTGTCCCTCCCGAAGCATGGGATGTCCATCGGCATGTACGACCCTTGTGGCCTCTGTGGCACGTGCGGCTCGTGCGGCATGTGCGGCATGTGCGGCTCGTACGGATCAACTGGCTGGAGGACTGCGCCAAGGGCCGAACCAGGGCGAGGAGCAGGAACAAGGCTTCCGCGCACCAGAACGTGTAGACCACATGGAGATGCCGCGCACCAAGTTAACTTCCCGAAAACTCATCGGACTTGACGGGAAAATCTCCGGAGTTGTCATTGACATGCCACTGTCTACGCGCGTCATCATGAGGGTATGAGATTCCCCCCACGAATCACCCGCATCGGCGCCGCGGCCGCCGTTCTGTCCGCTCTCTTCGTCGGCGGCACCGTGGCGACGGCCACTCCGGCCGCCGCCGCGGTCGGCAGCATCTGCTACAGCGACCTGCCGTCCCAGGCGTACGACACCCTGGAGCTGATCGAGCAGGGAGGTCCCTACCCGTACTCGCAAGACGGGACCGTCTTCCAGAACCGGGAAGGCATCCTGCCCAGCCACTCCTCTGGCTACTATCACGAGTACACCGTGATCACTCCGGGCTCCTCCACACGCGGCGCGCGCCGCATCGTCACCGGTGAGGAGTACCAGGAGGACTACTACACCTCCGACCACTACGCCTCCTTCGACCTGATCGACTACGGCTGCTGAGTCCCCCACGACTCAGCCCGAGGTATGGCGCAACGCGCTGGAGGTCCGGCCCTGCGTCGAGTCGGTCCTCCAGCTGCCACCAGCAGTTGGCCTGCATCACTGAG
This sequence comes from Streptomyces sp. NPDC002643, assembly GCF_053592555.1. Taxonomy (NCBI): domain Bacteria; kingdom Bacillati; phylum Actinomycetota; class Actinomycetes; order Kitasatosporales; family Streptomycetaceae; genus Streptomyces; species Streptomyces sp. NPDC002643. The sequence goes on along the minus strand of NZ_JBSFVY010000018.1, from coordinate 80,681 downwards.
CGGATGCGTGTGATGGCCGGCAGATGAAACAGGACCGTCACTCGCCGCACTCCCCGCCTCGCAGTTCGCCGCGTCTGTGCGACAACAGCGCGGCTGGGCGTCAACCGAGTACCTGACCGCAGAGCTCCTTGCCCCGTCTCCCCCCACTTCGCCATAGGCGGCGGGGCAAGGCAGGAACTTGAAGCCGCGGCAGCCGAGTTGGCCTCGGCTGGGCGGGGCCGGAAAGATCTGCCGCAACTGGAAATCGTCTAAAACACCGCTGCGCAGGTGTTCGCGGAGCTGTCGACCGCTGAGGACGACACCGGTCCGGACGTCCTCACAGAGCGCGCGCCGGACTCCGCGGAGCCGTCGGCGGCTCACGCGGTGGGGGTGAAGGTGGATCTGTGGTCACACGTCTGTATGACGCATGCCTCCCTTCGCTGAACTTCTCGGTCATCTGTGCCCCTTCGCCCTTGTTCCGGCTCTCCCCGGCCTCTCGGCAGGTCGTGACTCCTGCGACTACTACGGGCACTCCGTCGCCATAGGACTCGCGCCCCGTAGGCGATCCCGTGGTACGTCTTCGCTGTACGTATCGAGCACGGCGTAGGCCGCCCACTCATCTCCTTGACCGCCCTCGCTGGGCGACGCCCCGCATCACGGAGGTTGCCCGGCCCCACAGGTTCAAGGCCCGGCATGACGCGGCATCGGTTACAGGTGTCGTTCCGGCGGGTGCGCACTCTCACCACTGGAGACTGGGCTTCTGGCAATCCAGCCTTGGCCATATCGCGCGGGTCTCGCGGCACCCCGTCCCCGGGCACCTCCGGACGGCCACCCCTTCCCTGACATGCTCTTGTCCCCTCGCGCTTTCGCGTTCACATAAGTCAGGCGAACTAAGAACCTCCCTCCGAGTTCATCCCGACTGCGTCGGGGATACAAGAAGCGCCTCACGGCGCACACCCGGCGTGCGGGGGGTGTGCGAAAGTCGCTCGCCGCAGGTGGGAGCGGGTGCGCGCACCGCAGCCAAAACGCGCTGCGGGTGATCTGGGAACGCCCGACACGTCTGTGCGGGCCAGGGCCTGTCACCTCGTCAGCAACCGGTACTGAAGCGACTGGAGCCAGGTTCTCCCGAGAACCGCAGCCCCCCTCTCTCCCGACACGTCCCACTCTTCCGCGCTGCCACCGCCGCAGCCTTCTGGCTTCGCACGTGATCGCTCGGACAAGCTCGTGGGCTTCGTCGGCGACCGTCGGCCTGACAGGGCGGCCGGGGGGCACCGCAAGCGGCCGGAGACCTCGGGAACCGGCAGGGCAAGTCGCTCGCGGGAATGCCCCCGCAGCCCGGGCCCGGGCCGTGGTACCGCGGTACCACGGCTGTCCCGTCATTGTCTCCTCCGGTACCACGGTTTCCGGCCGACCGGCTCCTAGCGTGGCAGGAGAGGAAGCCAGGAGGGGATCGGACCCCGGGCGCAAGGGGAAACGATGATCGGGCCGCAGAGCACTGAGTGGATCGAGACCGGCGTGGACGACACGCGTCCGGCGCCGGCCGCTCCAGGTCCACTCGCCTCCTTCGCCCGGTTCGTCCTGTGCGGCGGCGGAGTCGGTGTCGCCGCCAGTGCCGCGGTGCCGTGGGCGGCCGAGCTGCTGCCATGGCCGGTGGCGAACGCGCTGATCACCGTCGTCACGACCCTCCTGTGCACGGAACTCCACGCACGCGTCACCTTCCAGACCGGGCGGCGTGCCGGATGGCGCCGGCACCTGCAGTCCGCGGGATCGGCCATGGCCGCGTACATGGTGACCACCGCCGCGGTCCTCATACTCGACGCGCTGCGGCCGTCGGCCGGGATGCTCTGGCAGCAGGCCGTCTACCTCGGTGCCGCTGGGACCGCCGGAACAGGACGCTTCCTGCTGCTGCGCCTGGTCGTTTTCGCCGACAGCCGGAACACCGCCGTGGCACGGGCACAGAGCCCGTTCCCACCGGAGACCGACCCCGGCGGGCCGACCAGCCCCGGCATCGACACGGCGACCACCGAAGCCGAAGCCACGCCGCCCGCCAGCCCGGCCCGCCGGTACGGTACGTCGGCCGGCCTGCCGCACGGGTCGGGTCAGCCGGTGGCGGCGAAGGCGAAGAGTCTGGCCTGGAGCACACCAGGCGCCTCCTCCGATGTGAGATGTCCGGTACCGGGCTGACCCCGGGGGCCGTGGCAGGGATCTATCCCCCGCGGGCCGGCGTTCGGTCCTCGGCGACGGTGCGACGCCGTGGCGACAGCCCGCTTCTCCGGTGGGCTGTCGCCACGGCATCACCTCTTCCCACGGGCACGGCGCATCCGTGACCGCACCGCGCCCGCCACGTCGCCGCGCCGCATCCGTGACCGCACCACGCCCGCACGTCGCCGCGGCGCATCCGTCATCGCAGCGTCCGCACCGACTGCCGGATCATCAGCTGAGTGTTCAGCACCACGTGGTCGTCGGCGGCCGGGAGTTCCTCGCGCTCCAGTGCCAGGCGGACCGCGGTGCGGCCCAGGTCCTCGTAGGGCACTCGGACCGTGGTGAGGGCGGGACTGAGGTCGGCGGCGAAGGGAACGTCGTCGAAGCCCACGAGCGAGATGTCACCGGGGACGTCGAGACCGGCCTCGCGCAGGGCGGCGAGCGCGCCGGTCGCCACCACGTCGGTGCCCGCGAAGACCGCCGTGAAGTCCAGGCCGGCGTTCAGGGCCTCCCGGGTGCGCTGGTAGCCCGAGACCCGGGAGTACGGCCCGGGCACGTCGAGTTCCTCGGCGTAGGGCACACCGTGGGCGCGCAGCGCGTGCAGATGGCCGTCCCGGCGCTGCTCGGCGGTGCTCAGCCCGGAGGTGCCGCCCAGGAAGAGGATGCGCCGGTGACCGGCCACGAGGAGGTGGTCGGTGGCGTGGAAGGCGCTCCCTCGGTTGTCGTACTCGACGACCGTCACCGGAAGGGCGCCGGGCAGTGGTGGGCGGCCGACGAGCACCAGCCGGGAGCCCGCTGCGTCCAGGGCCCTGGCGTACTCGGCCGTGCGCTCGTGGTAGGCGTCGTCCTCCACCACTCCACCGACCAGGAGGACGGCGCCGGCGTGCTGTTCGCGCATCAGCTGGATCAGATCGCCCTCACGGTCCGGGTCGCCGTAGGTGGCACAGACCAGACTCAGCCTTCCGCGCTCTGCCGCCTCCTTCTCCACGCCCGCCGCGACCTGGGCGAGGGACGGCCCGGTGATGTCCTTGATGACCAGCGCGATCGGGCCGGCCACCCGTCCGGACAGGGCCTTGGCGTGGACGTTCACGACGTAGTGCAGTGACTTCACCGCGGTCATGACGCGGGTGCGGGTGGCGTCGGACACCGGGTGGCTGCCGGCGAGGGTGCGGGACACCGTCGCCACCGAGACACCGGCCTCCGCGGCGACATCGCGGATCGTGCTGGGCCGGTCGCCGACCCGCCGCCGCTTGGTCTGCCTGGGGTCAGTGGCCGGCCGAGGACTGTTTCCGTTCACCGTCACACCTCGAAGTCACTGCGTCGGGCACCTCCCGCCGAGGGAGAAGGCGGCAATGCGCCAACCTCAGGGTAAACGTTTTCCCGACTGTCGTCGAGAGCTTCGCCCGGCCCGGCCGGTGCGTGGTGGGTGCGGGGACCCGCGCGCCACGCACCGGCCCGGAGCCCGCGCCGGCCCGGGACCGTCAGCGCCTGCGCAGCACCACCGTGGTGCCCGGCTTGACGCACAACTCGGCGTTGCCACCCACCTTCGCACCGCTGACGAGGTTCACGGAAGCGCCGAAGCCCTTCGTGCTGAAGGTGTGGTCGCGGTTCTTGGTGGTGTTCATGGCGATCAGGTACGGGCCGTACACGCACCGGTAGAAGGAGGCGCGCCCCACGAACGGCGTCTCCGTCCCGACCGGGGAGTCCGGCACGTCGCCGGGCGCCTTGGCCAACGGCAGCACCTGCCCGGCCCACGCCTGGTGCAGGGTGTCCCCGGGGGGCGCGAAGCCCCCGTCGGGGATGTTCAGGTCGCCCACGGCGAACTCGAAGTTGACCCAGTCGGGCTCGGTGTGGGCGCGGCCGTCGGGGACGTACTTCACGTCCTGCCACACGGTCGCCGAGCGCTCGACGCCGTCGGCGGTGATGTGGTGGACGCGGGCGAGCCGGTTGACGCCCCAGCGGGCCCGCCAGTACAGCGAGGCGTAGAGGATCTCGTCGCCGTGCTTGACCGCGACCAGGCCGTTGTCCTCGTCGCTGAAGACGAGGTCCGGCCGGCCCGGCGTCATCGGCAGCTTCGCCCCGCTGCCGGAGGCACCGCTGATGTAGGCGTAGTCGTCGGCGGTGGACAGCAGGTTGAGGTTGGTCCGTGCGGAGGCACCCAGGTCGTAGGTCTCCTTGAGCACGTGGAAGAACTGGTTGTCGGCGATGGACTGCTTGGCGTACGCGGTGAGGTCCGGGTCCTTCAGCAGCGCGGCGAGCCGCAGCGGGTGCCCGTCCCACTTGTCGCCCTCGTCGTAGGCGACCTTGCCGGGGTACTCGGGGTCCCGCCAGCCGACGACGGCCTCGATCCGCATGGTCCGGTAGCCGTCGGCGTCCAGCGCGGGGTGGCGGAAGACCATCCGTGCCTTGGCCATCTTGACCAGGTGGTCGCGCAGTTCGTCGTCCTCGACGCCGCCGATGCCGATGACCGCGTCGTAGACGAGGGAGAGCCACTCCTGGAGTTCGCCGTAGTTCCCGGCGTAGCCGAGCTCCTTGGAGATGCCGGCCTCGCTGACCTGGTGGTACGAGCCGCCGAGGGGCTTTGTGGGGGTGCCGTCGGCGTTCTCGGGACCGAGCCAGGGGGTCAGGCCCACGGACTGGTGGATGTAGTCGCGGGCCTTGGTCTCGCCCCAGGCGTCGGCGGAGCCGAGGAAGCTCAGGCCCCGGTCTGCCAGGTAGAGGCCGAGGGCGCAGATGATGGCCTGGTTGGTGTACTGCGGGAACCGCTGCCGCCAGTATTCGCGGCTGTCCAGCAGCATCTTCGTCCAGGCGTCCCGCCGTACGACGGGCTTGGCGGTGGCCGTGGCGGGCGGGGTGAGGGTCAGGTCGTCGAACCAGGCGGTGCCCGCGGTCGCGAGGCGCACCTGCACCTCGACCTGGGTGGCGGTGGCGGGGGTGGTGAGGGTGGCGGTGACGTGCTCCCAGTCGTGGGTGCCCGCGGCGGCGTAGAACTTGTTGTCGCCGCCGACCAGGGCGCCCGAGGCGGTGAAGAAGAGCACGTCGAGGTAGGCGCCGTTGGTGCCCACGCCGTCGGTCCTGATCCACGCGCCGTAGGTGTAGGTGCCCTGCTCCACCGGGATCTTCGCGCCGGGGGCGAGGCCGACCGTGCCCGAGGTCGGGATGGTCACCTTCGTCGAGGCCGAGCCGCTCCGCGCGACCGTGGTGTCACGGGTGACGGTGCCCTTGCCCGCCCAGGTCACCGAGCGCCAGCCGGTGGGGAGGGCGCCGCCGAACTCGAACCCGGAGTTGGCGATCGTGCCCGGGGAGCCGATGACGGGCTCGTCCAGCAGCGGCTGAAGCGCGCCGTCGCCGATCTGGAGCAGGACGAGGCCCATGCGGCCCAGGCCCATCCACTGCTGGCTGGAGTCCGTCATCACCTTCTGGTCGCCGAGGTACTTCCAGTACAGCGCGTCCAGGCTGCTGGTGATCTGCAGAGGCACCGCGCTGTCGCCGTACGCCGCGGTGGACGGCATCGCGTAGGCGCGGGCCAGGAACTCCAGGTACCACAGGTCCAGCTGCGGCGCGGTGCGCGAGGCCTCGGCGGCGGCCTGGGCGACCACCCGGGCGTTGACCGCGTCGACGACCTCGGGGCCCGGGGAGGGGCGTGCCCCGGCCTCGGGCAGGGTGCCGGTCGGGTCGTCGTCGGCGAGCTCGAAGTACGGCTCGTCGTGGGTGTAGAGGCGGTAGACGCCGCGACTCGGGCCCGTCATGGGCTTGTAGTAGTCGGCGGCGGACTGCGCGTATCCCGCGATCCGGCCCATGGCGCGGATCTCCAGGCCGACGGTGCTCCGGCCCTCGGTGAGCTCGGCGGGCAGCGGGAGGGTGTGGAAGTAGAAGCGCTCCGGTGTACGCGGGTCATGGCCCGCGATGTCGAGCGGGTCGACGGCTCCGAGGTGGTAGTGGCCGACCTGCTTGCCCTCGGCGAACAGCTGGAGCCGGCCCAGCTCCTCGCCGGCGTCCGAACCCCAGAGCTTGATCGTCACGTAGGTGGTGCCCTTGGGGCGGCAGGCCATGGTCGCGGCGAGGGTGCCGCCCCAGAATCCGCCGGTCTCCTTCGGGTTCAGCACCCGGGCGGGCTGGTCGAGGCCTCCGGTCACCACGTCGGAGAGGGTGGCGGTCAGGCCGTGCGCCGTCTCCGACGCGGTGTCGCCGAGGAGCAGCGTGTCGAGCGCGCCGGCCGGGTCGGCCACCCCGTCCTGTGCGCCGGTGACGACGCCCTCCGCCTGCTCGGCGTGGGCCGGTGCCACCTGCCAGCACCAGCCGGCGGCGACGGCGGTCGTGGTCGCGGCGGCCGCTCTGAGGAGGGATCTGCGCCGCAGGGGTGTGCTCTCGGCGGGGGTTCTCCGGTCGGAGGCGTCCTGCGCGGGCGCGCTCTGGGCGGAGGCGCCCTGGGGCGATCCGCTGTGGCGGGATGCGCCCCGGAGGGATTCGGATGCGGACATGTGCGGGTTCCTTTCACAAGCTTCCTGGTTCGTCTGTCCGCCCTCGCGGCGGTCAGAGGCAAGGGTCAGAGGCAGGGTTCAGGCGCTGGTCGCCAGTTCCGCGCGGCGGACCGCGTGGGCGGGTGGGAGGCCCCCGGCGAGACGTTCCAGCTCCGTGACGGCGGTGCCGCCGAGGCGTGCCAGTTCATTGCCGAGGGAGCCGGCGATGTGCGGGGTGAGGAAGACGTTGGGCAGCCGGTAGAGGGGGGAGTCCGCGGGCAGCGGCTCGGGGTCGGTCACGTCCAGGACCGCGCCGATCCGGCCGCTGACCAGCTCGTCGGTCAGGGCCTCGGGATCGATGAGGGAACCGCGCGAGGTGTTGATCAGTACACCTCCGTCGGGGATCAGCGCAAGACGTTCCCGGCTGAGCATCCGATGGGTCTTTGGGATCTCCGGCGCGTGCACGGTGACGATGTCGCTGGTGCGCAGCAGTTCGTCGAGGGGCAGCGGCACGGCACCGAGGGCCGTCGCCATGGCCTCGTCCGCGTACGGGTCGTACAGGCTGACCGAGAAGTCGAAGGGCCGCAGCAGTTCCAGCACCCGGCGGCCCACCCGGGAGGCGCCGATGACGCCGATCCGCCGACCGAGGTTGCCGACCGCCGCGTACTCGTCCGGGGCGGGGTGGACATGCTCGGCCCGGAAGCGCTCCCGGAGCCCGAAGGCGTCCTTGCCGGCGAACAGGATCGCGGCGAGCGTGTACTCCGCGACGGGCAGCGCGTTGGCCTCCACGGCACTGGAGATGGTCAGCCCACGTTCCCAGAACGCGTCCCCGATCATGCTGCGCACGCTGCCGCCCGTGTGCAGGACGGTACGCAGCCGGGGGGCGGCGTCCAGCACCTCGGCGCCGAGGTGGGGACAGCCCCAGCCCGTGATCAGCACCTCGGCCGCCGTCAGCGCGCGCCTCGCGGCCGGATCGGTGAAGTCCTGGACGACGAGGCCGGGGTCGACCGTCACGAGTTCCCTCAGCCGGGCCATGAGGGGCGGCGGGAACAGCTCGTGCAGATGCTCCGGGTTCATCGCGAACACGGCGGTGGGCGGCGGTGGCGTGGGCATGGGCTCCTGCTTCTGGCATGGACGGTGCCGGGGGAAGAGGGACGAGGGAAAAGCAAGGGGAAGCGCGAGAGTGATGTAAACGTATTCCACGCTAGGGAGCCCCGACCCGGCAGGTCAACAGGCGGACGGCAGTAACCTGACCAACCCCACACAACTACCCAAAGTTACCTCGCGAGAAAAACAGCAGGCGAAGCCCCCGACAGGCAACGTTGTGGAAAGTTTGACGAAACAATCCCGCCGCCCCCTCTTGTGGTGTGCGCCCCTCCCGCCTTACGGTCCACGGCAAACGGTTACCGTCCCAGGGAAACGCACCGCGTCCCCGCCCTGCCCCACCGCTGACCGCGCCGGTTCCCCCACCATGAGCGCCGTCCCCATTCCCTTCGTGGAGGACCCGATGTCCCAGTTCCGCAAGCGAGCCCTCGCCTCGGTGGCCGCCGCCGCTTCCCTGTCCCTCCTGCTGGCCGCCTGTGGGAGCGGCGACGACTCCGACTCCTCCGCAAAGCCCACGAAGGCGACGAAGGGCAAGGTCACTCTGGAGTTCTGGAGCTGGACCGACGGCATCGAGGCCCAGACGAAGGTGTGGAACAAGGCCCACCCCGACACCCAGGTCACCTTCGTCAACGCGGCCGGAGAAACCGCCTACCAGAAGCTGCGGGCCGCGGTGAACGCCGGTACCGCCCCCTGCCTGTCCAAGATGGACGGGATGAACCTGGCGAGCTTCGCCGCCGACGGCCTGCTCACCGACATCAGCGATGTCGCCGCGCGGTACAAGGACACGTACACGCCGGCGGCCTGGAACGCGGTCAGCCCCGGCGGCACCACCTTCGGCATCCCGATGGGCTCCTCGCCGCTGTTCACCGCCTACCGCGCCGACCTGTTCGAGAAGTACGGCATCGAGGCGCCCAAGACCTGGGACGACCTGATCGCGGCCGGCAAGGCGGCGCAGAAGAAGAACAAGAAGGTCAAGATCTTCAACATGGCCGGCGAGGACCCGTCCACCCTGGTCGACCTGTCCTGGGAGGCGGGGGCCCAGTGGTACAAGGTGGAAGGCGATCACTGGGTGGTCGACTTCACCTCTCCCGAGGCCCTGAAGGCCGGTGACATCGTCCAGCGGCTGGTGGACAACGACCTCGCCTCCAACGCCTCCTACGCCGACCCCGGCGTCTTCAAGACCTGGGACCTCGGCACGACCATCGCGATGACCACCTCGACCTGGCAGCTGCCGATCTACGACACCAACTTCCCCAAGTCCAGGGGCAAGTGGCAGCTCGCCGACTCCCCCGTGTTCGACACGGCGCAGCCGCGGACCTCCAGCAACTTCGACACCCTGGGTGTGCTCAAGGGCTGCGAGTACCCGGACCGGGCCGCCGAGTTCGCCGCCTGGCTGTCCAGCAGCAAGGAGTCGCTGACGACGCTCACCGACCCCGCCTCCAAGTCCGGGCTCTTCCCGGCGGTCACCGACGTCTCCCCGTACGTCGACAAGATCATCCCGACGGACATGTTCAACGGGAAGTCGGACAGCGCCGAGGTGATCACCAAGTCCGCGTCCCTGGTCGGCGAGCAGTGGCAGTACGGCCCCAACTACGCGGCCATGTACTCCGAGATGCAGAAGCAGTGGGGCAAGGTCATGAAGAAGGAGCTCACGGTCGAGGAGATGCTGACCAGCATCGAGAAGTGGACCGTCGACGACCTCAACGACAAGGGCATCAAGGCCGTCGCGGGCAGCTGAGTCCCTGCCGGGACCCGGGCGACCGGGTCCCGTCGGGACGCCTCCCCCTCACCCTCATCTGGAGACACCCGTGTCCACCCTGACGCGACCCGCGAAGGTCGCGAACGACTCCCCGGCCCGGCGGTCCTCCCCCCGCCGGGCCGGGAGCCGGGGAGCCTACAAGGGGCTGCTGTTCGCCCTGCCCTTCCTGCTGGGCTTCCTCGCCACCTACGTCGTGCCGATCGGCTACGCCTTCAGCCAGAGCCTGCACGAGAAGAAGAGCACCGGCCTCGGCTTCGGCCCGACACGGGTCGTCTACACCGGCTTCGCCAACTTCGCCTCGGTCCTGACGGACAGTGCCTTCTGGGCGAGCATGGGCCGCACCCTGCTGTTCGGCACCGCGCAGATCGCGGTGATGCTGGGCATCGCCCTGCTGCTGGCCCTGCTGCTGGACGGCGTCGCCGCCAGGGCGGTGCGCTTCTTCCGCGCCGGACTGCTCATTCCCTACGTCGTGCCCGCCGTGGTCTCCACCCTGATGTGGCTGTTCCTCTACAGCCCCACGGGCAGCCCACTGCTGGACATCGCCGAGCGCGCCGGCACCGAGATCACCTTCTTCGGCGGTCTGAACACCTATCTCTCGCTCGGCAATCTGCTCACCTGGCAGGGAATCGGCTTCAACATGATCCTGATCTCCGCCTCGCTGCAGGCACTGCCCCGCGAGCTGTACGAGGCGGCGCGGCTGGACGGGGCGCGGGAGTGGCGGATCGCCTGGTCGATCAAGATCCCCAACATCACCGGGATTCTCGTCCTGACCGGGATGTTCTCGCTGATCGGACGGCTCCAGCTGTTCGGTGAGCCGCTGATCATGCGGCAGATCGCCCCCGAGTCCATCAACACCGACTTCACGCCGATGATGGAGATCTACGACAAGGCCTTCAAGGTCGGCGACTACCAGTACGCCGCCGCCGAGTCACTGGTGCTGGCCGTCGTCACCGGCATCCTCGCCTTCGTCTTCTACCGCGTCACGAACAGGAAGGTGTCATGAGCAGCGCCGCCCCGGCCGTACGGGCCACGAAGGCCCCGGAATCCTCCGGAGGCGGCGCACGCCCCTCCCGCCGCGCGGTGGTCCTCACCACCGGCCTGCTGGTGATCTTCCTGCTGTACTCGCTCGCCCCCACCTGGTTCCTGCTGGTCTCCGCCACCAAGAACCAGACCGACCTCTACTCCACCTTCGGCCTGTGGTTCTCCACCAACCACCTCGGCGACAACCTTCAGGCCATCTCGGCCTACCACGACGGGGTGTTCTTCCGCTGGGTGGGCAACTCCGTCCTCTACTCCACCCTCGGAGCGTTGGGCTCCACACTGGTCTCGCTCGCCGCCGGGTACGGGCTGTCGAAGTTCGGCTTCCGGGGCCGGGGCGCCCTTTTCGCCGTCATCGTCGGGGCATCACTGCTGCCGAGCACCCTGCTGGCGTTCCCGCTGTATCTGGTCTTCGCGGAGATCGGCCTCACCAACACCATCTGGTCGGTGCTGATCCCGTACTTCATCAACCCGTTCGGGGTCTACCTCGGCAAGGTGTACGCCGACAGCTCCGTGCCCACGGAACTGATGGAGGCGGCCCGTATCGACGGCGCCGGTGAGGTCCGGATCTTCTTCTCGGTCGCCCTGCGACTGATGCGGACCGGCGGCATCACGATCTTCATGCTCGACTTCGTCAATATCTGGAACAACTTCTTCCTGCCCCTGTTCATGCTCAACGGCGAGCGCACGTTCCCCGTGACCCTGGGCCTCTACTCCTGGCTCCAGCAGGCCCAGAGCGCCCGCGACATGAACACGCTCGTCCTCACCGGGTCCCTGCTGTCGATCATTCCGCTGGCGGTCTTCATGTTCGCGCTCCAGAAGTACTGGCGCAGCGGAATCCTCATGGGCAGCCTCAAGTAGCGCGATCACCTCGGCCGGGGCGCCCACGCCGGTTTCCCGGTTTCCCGCGCCCTCTTTCCACCTTCCACATCCCGCTTTCCATATCCCGCGTTCCGCTCTCCACGTTCCGTATCCGTTTTCCGCACTCAGCGCCGAGTGAAAGAGGAAATCCATGGAAGAGCCGCAGTCCCCCTCCTCCCCCCAGCCCGCCTCCCCCGAGTCCGTCTCCGGCGTCACCCCCACCCGACGCCGCTTCCTCCAGATCACCGCCGTCGGCACCGCGGCGGCGGCCACCGGAGCCGCCCTCACCACCCCGGCCCAGGCCATCACGTCCTTCAGCCACCCCGGAGTGCTGCACACGCTCTCCGACATCCAGCGGATGAAGACCCGGATCGCCGCGAACACCGAGCCCTGGCTCAGTGGCTGGAACGTCTTCAAGGCCGACCAGTACTCGCAGTCGACGTACACGATGAAGGGCCCGTACGCCACCGTCGACCGCGGTAGCACCGAACTGCACAACTACGAACTCTGGAACGACTGCAACGCCGCCTACCAGAACGCGCTGATGTGGAACCTCACCGGCACCACCGCGCACGCCACCAAGGCGCTGCAGATCATCAAGGGCTGGTCGTCCACGCTGACCTCGATCATCGGCAAGGACGCCCAGCTCGCGGCCTCCATCTACGGTTTCAAGCTCGCGGCGGCGGCGGAGCTGATGCGCTACACCGCCCCGTCCGGCAGCTGGTCGGCGGCCGAGATCACCCAGACCGAGAACCTGTTCAAGAACGTCTTCATCCCGCTGGTCAACACCTTCGGCGACGCGGGCTGGGGCACCAACTGCATCAAGGCCATGATGGCCATGGGCGTGTTCTGCAACGACACCTCCGTCTACGACGCCGCCGTCAACGCCTTCAACAACCACAGCTGCTGCAAGCTCACCCGCGTGCTGAGCAGTACCGGACAGTGTGTGGACAGCGGACGCGACCAGGCCCACACCCAGCTCATCCTCGGCAGTATGGCGGAGGCCTGCGAGATCGCCTGGATACAGGGCCAGGACCTCTACGCCACTTCCTCGAACCGGCTGCTCGCCGGCTTCGAGTACACCGCGAAGTACAACCTGGGCAACGATGTCCCGTACGCGGTCTGGGGCTCCTGCCAGGCCACGTACAACTCCATCTCCACCGTGGAGCGCGGCAAACTCCGCCCCATCTACGAGATGGTCCACAACCACTACGTCAAGCGCCGCAGTGTGGCGACGCCCTGGACCTACTCCGCCATCCAGACGATCCGGCCGGAGGGCGCGGCCTTCCAGTGCGACCACGTCGGCTTCGGCACCCTCCTGTTCACCCTCTGATCCCTGCCCCGGCCCGATGTGCCACCGGCGGAGCTTCTCGTGATCCACAACCCCGTCCTGCGCGGATTCGAACCCGACCCCGTGATCCTGCGGGTCGGCGACGGCTTCTACATCGCCGCCTCCGCCTTCGAGTGGTATCCGGGGATGCGCATCCACCATTCCCGGGACCTGGTGAACTGGCGGCCGGATCAGGAGTCGTTCGCCGGCATCGAACTACAGGAGTACGACCGGGCCTCGGGGAAGCTGCTGCTCACCTCCCGGCACGATCCGAAGCTGGAGCTGCGGAAGGCCGGACACTGCTCGCTGGTCGAAGCCCAGGACGGCCGGTGGTATGCCGCGAATATCGCCGCTCGTCCCTACGGCGAGCGCGGCCGGTGTGTGCCGGGCCGGGCGACCGCCCTGCAACCGGTGGCCTGACGGAGGTGGCCTTCGCTCCCCTCACCCCGGACCACCTGGCCGGGCTCACCGCCTACTACAACACCCGCGACTGGCACTACCTGTACGTCACCGCCGAGGACGACGGCTCTCCGGTGCTGCGGGCGCTGAGCTGCGAGGCCGGGATGCTCACCGCGCACCCGCCCATGCTCCCCCTGGCACCCGGGCGCCCCGTCGCGCTGCGCGCCGAACTCGACGGCCCCGGGCCGCACTTCTCGTACGGGACGGGTGGCGAGGGTCCCAAGGCTCTGGGCCCGGCCCTCGACGCGACCGTCCTCTCGGACGAGCACGCCGACGAGTTCCATGACGGACAGCTGAGGGGCCTCGCTTTCACCGGCGCGGTGCTGGGACTCTGCGTCCAGGACCTCGACGGCTCCGGCGTGCACGCGGACTTCGCCCACGCCACGTATCGCACCACCCCGGACGACCACTCATGACACTGCTCGACCTCGGCCGCATCCGCCTCTTCTGCACCTCCCTCGGGCCGCTCGGTACGGACACCGCCCCCGCACTGCTGCTGGTGCACGGCTGGGGCGGCGACGGACGGGAGTGGTCGCCGCACGCGGAGGCGCTGGCCGACCGGTTCCGCGTCCTCGTCCCGGATCTGCGCGGCCACGGCCGCTCCGAGGTACCGGACGAGGGCAACACCCCGGCGGAGATGGCGGAGGACCTGGCCGCGCTCCTCAACTCCCTCGGCGTCGGGCCGGTCGTCGCCGTCGGTCACTCCATGGGTGTCCAGGTCGTCAACCTGCTCGCCGTCCGCCACCCGAAGGCCGTACGGTCGGTCATCGCCCTCGATCCCGCCCACGGCGCCGACGAGGCGGAGGTCGTGACGATCCCCGGCCGGCTCGCCGAGTACCGCAAGCACGGTGCCCGTGCCGCCGCCTCCTTCGTGGCCGGCGCCTTCTCCGCGCAGGCGCCGCCCGGCCTGCGCACCGCGCACATCCGCACCATGCTCGGCACCCCGGACCACGTCGTCGCCCAGGCCTACGCGGGCATGTACACCGACCCCGGCGCCGTGGGCGTCCGTCCATACAGTGAGGCGCATCTGCGCCTGCGACCGCAGCCCGCGTTGACCGTGTGGACGTCCGCGGAGGCCGCCGAGTGGGAGCGCGGCACACTGTGGGTGCCCGGCTCACGCGTCGACCACTGGTCCCGCACCGGCCACTATCTGCACGAGGAGCGGCCCGGGCGCACCATCGGGCTCATCCGTGACTGGGCGGGCGGGGACACCGTCGACTGAGGTGGGCCCCCCGGGTGTCACGGAAGGAGAGTCCCGTGAGCACGAACCCCCTGGTGTCTGCTGGGCGAAGCGCGAGCAGTGGGGGCTCCATGCGTCACGGTTCGTCCGCCGCGGTCGGCTTCGCGCTCCTGGCGGTGTGGCCTGTTCTGGCCGCCGATCGCAGCGGAGCGGCACCGCGGGGACCGCGGCCCGCGCCCTCCCTCGCGGCGACCGCTGTGATGGGCGCCGGAGCAGCCTGGTTCGTGATCGAGACGCATCGTCACGGCGTCGCCGGTGTCGCTGAACGCTGTGTGACTACGGCACCATTCAGCCGGCCTGGGCATCCGGTCCTCGGTCATCGGTCAGCCGCGGCAGCGACGGTCGCCGCCACGGCGCTCAACGACCCGTCGGTACGTCGGCGGACGATCCCACTCGGTGCTCCCCATGGGCCCGGCGAACCCGGTGCCCTCGGAGACCTGCTGGGGAGGCGGAGCCCAGGCCGCCAGGGCGTGGTAGAAGGAGTCGCCTCGACGCTCCAGGTAGCAGATGATGTTGAGGGGCCATCCGGCCCGGCTGAAGAGATGGCGGTCCATGGGAGTCGGACGCTCGCTGAGCGGCTGCCCCCGTTCCGACGGCGGGCCGAGGCGGTGCCAGTCCGGGTGCATGTGAATGGAGCCGAGCAGATCCATGTCCGGAGCGTCGGCCTTGTGGGAGGCCCGGAGAAGGTCGCGGGAATCCATCCACCAGCCGCGGCGTTCGTTCTCGTAGGCGGAAACTCGGCACGATCGTCTCGCGGAACTCCCGTCGAGCCGCTGGGTCACTGGTACGGGCGTTTCAGCCGAAGGCGATGCTCCGTACGTGGTATGTCGTCCCCTCGGCGGTGCCCAGCAACAGCGCGAAGCAGGGCAATGGGACCTCGGGGGTGATGAGTTGGCACTCACCGACGGCAGCGCCGAGAAAGTCCGCGAGGACTTGGTCGTCCATCAGGACGGTGGGAGCGGGGCTGGTACATCGGGCGTCCGGCAGGCCGGAGCCGGCTGCGTTTGTCGCAGAGGACATGCGAGGTGGTCTCCGATGGGATGGGGGGTGGGGAAACCAGTGGTGCGAATGCCCGGACGCTACTCGAAGGTCCACCGTCACCCGGTCAACTACCGTGAACCATGGGGATATCCCCACGGCTGGTTACGGACTTGCGGCCGAGCGACGGGGCTTTGGGGACTCGGCGCGTGTGGTCGAGCGGTGCGGGTGCGGTGGACCCGCCGCCGGGCACCTCACCGGAGAGACGCGGCCGGCGCCGAGCGGCCGCCGGCGTGCGGGGTGCGGGCCGGTGTGCCCGGGCGGTGGCACCGTCACCCCGGGGCGGACTCTGTCGGCTACGGAGCGGTCGTGACCGTCACAAGGGTCCGGCCGAGCGTTGTGGTGTCGTCGCCGTACTCCACCAGGCCGACGCAGGCGGTCGACTCCTCGGGCGACAGCCTCTGTCAGGAGACCGTGACCTTCGGGGTGTCGCGGCCGGTCACCGGCCGGGCCGCCGGATCGGCGGTGGCCTGGTGGTCGGGCCGGGTGGAGTCGCCGATGATCCAGGTGCGCGGGATGTAGGTCTGGCTCGTGACGCCCTCGGGGAGCGAGTACCGGCTGACGTACGCCGCGCATGGCCAGGGCGGCGGTGATCTGCTCCGCCACGCTGTGGGCGCTGCGCCTCCGCGGGGCCGCCTGGAGCATGACCTGCGCGACCTGCTCGGGGCCGGCCTGGGCCAGCCGGGCAGGGGAGCCGTAGGTCTGCAGCAGGGCCAGGACGACCGGGTGTCGCAGGCGGGGCCCGAGGACGCGTTCGAGGGCCGGGTGGAGGGAGGTGGACAGTCCGCGCAGCCGGTTGGAGGTGCGGGTGGCGTCCTGGGCGAGGTCGTCGTGTCCCAGGACCATGGTCAGTTCGGCCCGCGCGCTCTCGTCGGGGTCGATGGAGTGCGGCGCTCAGCCTGAAGCACAAGATCGCCATTTCCGTACTCGCCGTAGGGACCCTGCTCAGCGGCCTGGCCGCCCCCGGAACAGCCGGCGCCGCCGGCGACAAGTTCGTGACGGTGCCGGCCTGCCGGCGCGAAGCGCCGCGCGCCTCGACGCACTCGCCAACGAGGTCCGCCCTCGGCTCTCCTTCGACGGCACCCCCGTCCGCGCCCAACTGGTGAACCAGCTGGAACAGCTGGCTCTTCGGCTCAACCAGCCAAGGCCCGTGTCGGTCCTCGCCACGGTCATCCAGCGGGCCGATCGGGACGAGGAGGCACGGCGCATCCGCGAGGAGTCCTTCGGCCGGGCCGACGAGGACTTCGCCCGCGCGCCGGCTGTCGCCGTCGAACGCGGTGAACTCCGCTCCGGCGTCCCGGAGCACGCCACAGATCTCATCGCCCGTATCATCGGCCCGCTGCTCTTCCGGCGCTTCCTGCTCGGCATGCGCCTTGAGAAGGACTTGGTGGCCAACCGGGTCGACGCCGCGCTCGCGCCCTGGTTGCCGAACACATGACCGTACGACAGGCCGCGTCCGGTGACGTTCGATGAGGTCCGGCGCCGATGGCCCCTGACGTCCGGTGACGAACTACGTACCGTTCCCGCGGCCCGAGCAGCGGCGATCCATGCGGACCTTCGGAGCACAGGACTTCGACAACCGCTTCGAGCGGCCCAGAACGGTGCCGATTCCGGTGCGCGAAGCCCCCAAGACCGAGGTCTCAGACCTCGGCCCGCGGGGGCGTCCGGTATTCCATCAGGACGGCACCGCGGATCTTTGCGGCGGAGCCGATGCGCGTCAGGTCACCGAACGCGGCGCTCAGCGGTCGTCGCACACCTTCCGGTACGTGGCGTCCGGCAGGTACGTCCGCCACGTGGTCCGGGTCATGTCCTGGCCGCCCGCGCGGGCGCAGACGCGTCGGAGCGCGTGGGCGGAGTCGAGGTCGTACCGCTGGACGGGGACGTGGGTGCCGCTCGCGTACAGGGTCTGGCCGTCGGGGGCGAAGGCGAGGGAGGTGATCGCCTCGCCGGGGGTGGGGAGGGGGCCGCCCAGGGGTTGGCGGGTGTCGAGGTCCCAGAGTTGGAGTGTGCCCTCGTCGCCGCCGACGGCGAGGGTGCCGCCGTCCGGGCTCAGGGCCACGGAGCCGATCTCCTCCGGGCTGCCCGCCGGGGCGTCGGGGAAGGCGTCACGCAGGATGTCCGTGTGGTCACTCAGGTCGCCGTCCCAGAGGGTGACGCGGCGGGAGCGGTCACCCGCGGCGAGGCGGGTGCCGTCGGCGGTGAAGGCGAGCGCCGTGATCCCGTCGTCCGGGTCCGGGCCCAGGTCCGTGGGACGGCCGGAGGGAAGGCGGACGGCGCGGTTCTCGCCGGCGAGCAGCCGGCCGTCGGGGCGGACCGCGAGCAGGGAGCCCGCCGGCTTCGCCACCACACCCGACCGGCGGCCCCGGGTCACGTTCCACACCTCGTTCACCGCACCGCCTTCGGCGTTCTGGCGGACGGCGTACAGGGTGCGGCCACCGGGGCCGAGCGCGATCGAGAGCACACTGTCGGCGGACGGCCGCTCCGGTGCCGTCCGCAGGGTGGCCAGGACCCGGCCGCGGGCCACGTCCCAGACGGTGATCCGCTGCTCGGCAGGGTCCTGTGCGAGGGCCGAGGCCCCGTACGCGAACATCTCGCCGTCGGGGCTGAACGCCATCAGCGGCGCCGTCTCCCGCGCCACGACGGGCCGTTCGGGGTCGGCGGGGCCGGGCAGCGGCACGGAGGGGAGGACCCGTGTTCCGGAGCCGCCGCGGGTGTCGTCCCCGCCGCCGGTGCCGCGGTCCTCGGCGGTCCCCCGCAGCTCGAAGCGGTAGCCGTCGCCGGTGAGCCGTGCGGTGGCCACCGTGTCGCCGTTCGGGGAGAGCAGGGTGTCGGCCAGGGCCTCGTCGCGCCACGCCGATGTGGTGGCGGTCGTGGTGTCGAAGGAGTGGACGGTGTTGACGTCCAGGTAGCGCAGGGTGGTGTGGGCCGGGTTCCAGGCGAGGGTGCCGTATGCCTGCTGTTCGTCGAGGGGGCGGCGGAACACCGGGGCGTCGGGGGACGCCGGCCGCCAGACCTTGATCTCCGTGTCGTTGGCCGTCGCCAGGAACGCCCCGTCCGCGCTGAACACGGCGGAGGTCACCTCCGGGTCGGAGAGGGTGGCGACCTCGCGCCGGGTCGCGGTGTCCCAGACGCTCACGCCGTTCGCGTCGACGGCGGCGAACCGCTGGGCCGCGCCCCGGGCGCCGCCGAACAGCAGCCGTACGCCGTCGCCGCACAGCCCGTCGGCGTTCTGCCAGGCACCGGTGATCTCGTGGCCATCTCCGGTGTCGAAGACCCTGGGCGCCTTCCCGGCGGGACAGAGGGCCACATACCGGTCGTCGGGGCTCGGGGCGACCTGGGCCCCACCGGGCACCTCCGTGGCGAACAGCAGCCGGCCGTCGGCGACGGAACGCAGCTCCACCCGGCCGTCGATCCCGTCGGCCCCGTCAGCCCGGACATCGCCCACCACATAGGCGCGCCCGCTGCCGCCGAATGCGAGATACGTGGTCCGGCGGGGCCGCGGACGGGACTCCCCCACCCAGCGGTCCCGTTCGGTGTCCCACAGCCGGATGCCGTCGTCCACGACGAGCGCGAGCGTGTGCGCGTCGGGCCCGGTGGCGAACAGCTGGGCGCCGGCGGGCAGGGTTCCGGAGGCGGTGCGGCGGTGGGTCGCCACGTCCCAGGTACGCCAGGTCCGGTCGTCGACGCCGAGCAGGGACCGGCCCGAGTCGACGAGGTGGTCCGTCGACATGCCGCTCGGCTGGGGGGCGGTGAAGGTGTCCAGTTCGGGCTGGGCGAGGGCGCCGAGCAGGGCGCGGCGTGACTCGGGCAGCGCGGCCAGCCGCCAGGCGGCGGCGCTCAGCCGCATCGCGGTGCGCGGGTCGGTCGTACGGAGGGAGTCGGCGACAGCGGCGGCCCGGCGGGCAGCGGCCTCCGTGCGCTGGCGCTCGCCCGCGCGGGCCTGCGTCACCGCGACCAGCCCGACGGCCACGGCCACCGCGACGACGGCGGACAGCGTGGTGAGCAGCAGCCGGGAGCGGCGCGCGGCCCGTGCGGCCGTACGGTGTTCCGCGTCGCGCGCCTCCAGGGCGGCGGCGAGGAAGTCCCGCTCGGCCGCGGTGAGCAGGTCGTCGTGCGTGAACCCTTCGCGCGCGAGGTCGAGCCGGGTGCCGCGCCAGAGGGCGCCGGGGTCCCGGTCGGCCTCCAGCCAGGCGCGGGCCGCCTCCGCCAGCCGCCGGTGATGGCGCAGCCGCTCCCGGTCCTCCTCCAGCCACCCGGCCAGCCTCGGCCAGCAGCTGATCAGCGCCTCGTGGGTGAGCTGGACGCCGTCCTCGTCGGCGGTGAGCAGCCGGGCCCCGGCCAGCCGTTCGACGACGCCGGGCACCACTGGGTCGGCCCACTCGTCGAGTTCGGCGCGGCTCAGCGGGCGGCGGGTGTCGGCGGTGGTTCCGCCCGCCCCCTGGCCATGGGGGCCGGCGGGCTCTCCCCCGGGCTCCACCATCCGCAGCAGCAGCCGGCGTGCGGCGGCCCTCTCCTCGGGGTCGAGCGTGCCGTAGACCTCCTCGGCGGTCGCCGCGATCGCGCCGCGTACCCCGCCGGCCGCCTCGTACGCGGCCAGGCTCAGCATCCGGCTGCGACGGCGCCGCCAGGTCTCCAGCAGGGCGTGGGAGAGCATCGGCAGCGCGCCGGGTTCGTCGAGGATCTCGTCGACGAGGCGGGCGGTCAGCTCCCGTTCCACCAGCAGACCGGCGGTCGCGGCGGGCTTGACGACGGCCTCGCGCAGTTCGTCGGCCGTCATCGGGCCGAGGGCGAGCGCGGCGCCGCGCAATGCGTCCGCGAGGCCCCGGTGCTCCAGGCAGCGGGGGTAGAAGTCCGCGCGTACGGCGATCAGTACGCGCAGCCGGCTGCGCGGGTCCCTCGCCGCCAGCACCAGGTCGATGAACCGGGCCCGCTCGGCCTGGTCGTGGCAGAGCGTGAACACCTCCTCGAACTGGTCGACCACCACCCAGCTCTCCGGCTCCCCCTCGGCGGGCGCCAGCAGATGGCAGTAGGTGGCGGCGGGCCGCGCCCCCGGTGTGAGGACGCGCAGCGCCGGCGGCCGCCCGCCGTCACCGTCGTGGCGCCCGGCCCGCTCCCGCAGCAGGGGGATCAGGCCCGCCCGCAGCAGCGACGACTTCCCGCTGCCCGACGCCCCGAACAGCACCGCGAGCCGGTGGTCGCGCACCAGAGCGCCCAGGTCCTCGGTCACCCGGTCGCGGCCGAAGAACAGATGCCGGTCCGCGGGTTCGAAGCGGGCGAGCCCCCGGTACGGCGGGCTGGGGGCGTCCTCGGTCGCCGTCGGTACCGGGGCCGTGTCGGCGGCCTCGGCCTCCTTCCAGCGCGTCTCCCACTCCTCGATGTCGCCGCCGCAGGCCCGTACGTATCCGCGCAGGACGTCGAGCGAGGGCAGCCGCACGCCGGCCGCCGCCCGGGACAGTGTCGTCGCGGAGCAGCCGGCCGTCTTCGCCATGGCCTGGTACGACGGGCTGCCCACGGCGCGGCGCAGTTCACGCAGTCCGTGCGCGAGCTGCTGCACGGGCCCGGACTCCGGGTCGAGTGGTCTTTCGGGACGTCCCACGCGCCAACCTCTTCCTGCGGATCGGGCTCACCCGGGTTGAGGCCGGTCCGGTACGACGGGTTCCGAATTGTTTCGCCTGATGGAGGGGGCTGTGCATCAACGTTCCGCTTGCCAGCCTCGGTGTCGGCGGCGGAGATCCCAGCAGCCCCGGAGGACCCTGCGGATCACCGCCGCGCCAGCACATCCCAGCAGATCGCTCGACACACTCCAAGAGGGGGACCCTTGCGCAAGCGCGCGAGAAGTGCCGCCGGCGCGGCCGTGGCCGCGACGGCGGCACTCACCACCGGCCTGACCGGCGCGGGCCCGACCGCCACGGCCGAGGCGACACCGGCCGGTACGACCGCCGAACCGACCGCCTGGCAGGCCGCCGAGGGCGCCGCCGGGGACCCGGCAGGCAGCGGCTCCCGCCATGTCACCCTCATCACCGGCGACCGTGTGAGCCTCGACAGAAGGAACCAGGTCGTCGGCGTGCAGCGGGCCAAGGGGCGCGAGCGCGTGCCCGTGCAGGTGCGGACCGTCGGCGGTCACACCCTGGTCGTGCCGATGGACGCGGCCCCGCTGGTGGCGAACGGCAGGCTGGACCAGCGGTTGTTCGACGTCACCGAGCTGACCAAGGTGGCCGACCGCGGGAGCCGGAAGAGCGGTCTGAAGGTCATCGTCGGCTACCGGGGCACGGCGAGGACGGCCAAGTCCGACGTCCGGGACACCGGAACACTGCGGTCGGCCTTCCGAACCCTCAACGCGGACGCCGTCCGGACGCCCCGGCAGGACACGCCCGAACTGTGGGACGCCGTCACCAACGGCGGCGCGGTCACCCGGGGCGACACCCTCGCCCCCGGCGTCTCCCGCGTCTGGCTGGACGGCATCCGCAAGGTCGCCCTCGACACGTCCGTGCCGCAGATCGGCGCCCCGGCCGCGCACGCGAAGGGCCTGGACGGCAAGGGCGTGAAGGTCGCCGTGCTCGACACGGGCATCGACACGACCCACCCGGACCTCAGGAACCAGGTGATCGCGGCCAGGAACTTCACCGCTTCCAGGGGCACCACCGACCGCTTCGGGCACGGCACGCACGTCGCGTCGATCGTGGCCGGTACGGGCGCCAAGTCCAAGGGGAAGTACGCGGGCGTCGCGCCGGGCGCGAAGTTGCTCAACGCGAAGGTGCTGGGCGACGAGGGCGGCGGCGAGGACTCCTCGATCCTCGCGGGGATGGAGTGGGCCGCCGCGCAGGGCGCCGACATCGTCAACCTCAGCCTGGGCGGCGAGGACACCCCCGGTGTGGACCCGCTGGAGGCCGAGGTGAACAAGCTCTCCAAGGAGAAGGGCATCCTGTTCACCATCGCCTCCGGCAACGAGGGCGAGGGTGGCGACCGGACCGTGGGCTCCCCGGGCAGCGCCGCCGACGCGCTGACGGTCGGCGCGGTGGACGGCAAGGGCAAGCTGGGCGTCTTCTCCAGCCGGGGCCCGACCGTCGACGGCGCGCTCAAGCCGGACGTCACCGCACCCGGCGTGGCGATCACCGCGGCCTCGGCCAAGGGAAGCCTCATCGCCAAGGAGGTCGGTGAGAAGCCCGCCGGGTATGTGACGATCTCGGGTACGTCGATGGCGACCCCGCATGTCGCCGGTGCCGCCGCCCTTCTCAAGCAGCAGCACCCCGACTGGACGTACACCCAGCTGAAGACCTCGCTCATCGCCTCCGCGCGGGGCGGCTCGTACACGGCGTTCCAGGGTGGCGCGGGCCAGATCCGCGTGGACCGGGCCGTGGCGCAGACGGTGGTGGCCGAGCCGGCCTCGCTGGACCTGCCCCTCCAGCAGTGGCCGCACACCGACGACACCCCGGTCACCCGGAAGCTGACGTACCGCAACAGCGGGACGAAGGCCATCACGCTGAACCTCACCGGCACCGCCCACGACCCCAAGTACAAGGCGGCCCCCGCGGGCTTCCTCTCCCTCGGCGCGGACCAGGTCACCGTGCCGGCCGGCGGCAGCGCCTCGGTCGACGTCACCGTGAACACCCGGCTGGGCGGCAAGCTCGACGGCGGCTGGTCGGGCCGCGTGACGGCCACGGGCGACGGCCAGAGCGTCACCACACCGCTGGGCGTCATCCGTGAGACCGAGCACTACGACCTCACGCTCAAGTACGTCAACCGCCCCGGGCAGACCCCGCAGCACCGCGCCTCCCTGCTGTCGATCGACAGCCCGGAGCAGACCGCGACCCTCACCGACGAACACACGAACGACACCGTCACCCTCCGGGTGGCGCCCGGCTCGTACATGCTGGAGTCGGCCAGCGCGAAGAACCTGGAGACCTACGAGGGCGGCCTGGACTGGCTTCTCGCGCCCAGGCTGAAGGTCACCAAGGACATGACGGTCACGCTGGACCTGAACAAGGCGAAGTCACCCGACATCACGGTGCCCGACCCCCAGGCCGAGCAGATCAACGCATGGGTGTCGTACAAGTACTACGCGGGGCCGAGCGGACAGAACGGCAACGGCGTCATCCTGCGCTCCTTCTCCGACATCCGGCTCGCGCACATCGGCCCGAAGGTCGACAACCTGTCCCAGAACTGGTCCGGACAGTGGACCACGAGCGGCAACACCGAGTACGACATCGTGGCCGCCGAGCCCGTGAAGGAGATCAAGGGGGCGTACGTCCACCACTACAAGGCGTCCGAGTTCGCCACGCTGAAGGTCGGCATGGGCTCCTCGGTGCCGGGGAAGACCGGCGGGATCGCGCTCACCGCCATCGTGCCCGACGGCTTCGGCTACCGGTCCGGCTTCGCCGCCGAGGTCCCGCAGCAGCTGCCTGGCACCCGCACGTACCATGTGTCGGCCGTCGGCGGCGCCCAGTGGCGGCCCGACTTCTACCAGTACTCCGGGAAGAAGGACGAGGACGGCAAGCCGGTCTCCGAGGTGGTCTCCTCGGTCGAGGACTATCTGACGCCCAAGGCGGGCCGTACCTACCGACTCCGCTTCAACACCGCGGTCTTCGGCCCGCGGATGGCGTCCGGCACCGACAGCGGTGTCCGCCGCGACGGGAACACGATCTCGGGCGAACTGCCCCCGTTCACCGACAGCGCGGGCCACTCCGGCGACTCGGACATCACCTCCGCGACGACGACGCTCTACCGCGACGGCAAGAAGGTCGCCACCCGCCGCGCCCCGCTCGTCACCGGCACCTCCTTCAAGGTCCCGGCGGGTGAGGCCGCGTACAGGCTGACGACCTCGGTCAAGCGCTCCGCCCGGCTGTCGGCCGTCTCCACCCGCACCGACGCCACCTGGACGTTCCGCTCGAAGAAGACCGGCGCCGACGGCGTCCGCCTCCCGGCCTCCTCGGTCCGCTTCAGCCCGGCCACCGGCCTGGACGGCACGGTGACCGGCCCGAAGGCCACCTTCCCGGTCACCGTCGAGGGGCCCGCCGGGGGCGGCAACCTCAAGTCCCTGGTGGTGTGGGCGTCGTACGACCACGGCCACACCTGGAAGAAGGCAACGGTCTCCCACGGCAAGGTCACCGTGCAGAACCCGGCGAAGGGCAAGTCCGTCTCGCTGCGCGCCAAGGTCACCGACAAGAAGGGCAACACGTCGACGATCTCGATCTACGACGCGTACTTCCGCAAGTGGGACGAATGGCGCCTATCGGCACCAACTGGCGCCATTCGCACGGCAAACCCACCACACGAGATCTTCACCGGAAAGCCATCCACGACAGGTATCCCTCCTGTTACTTTCACTTTCAAGAAACCCTGTCTCGTTTCCCCCAAGCGCCACCCCCCACACCCGCGGTAGACGCGGTGGTCGGTGAAGTGGCCGACCCCGCGGCCGGTCTCGGCGGCGAGGAAGTCGACCATGGAGAGCAGGACGTCGCGGTGATCGCGGTAGTTGAAGGCGATCCGTGGGCTGCCGGTGTCCAGCCACTCGTTCAGGAACCGCTCGTCGACCCGGTGCGGGTCGAGCTGGTGAAGGAACCAGCAGACGCCGCCGGGAGTCTCCGCGAAGCGGCGGGCGGTGCCCGCCGCGAGGATTTTGGCGACGAGCCGGTCCGGCGGAGCCTCCTTCGCGGGCCCCCGCCAGGGCACGCCGAGCCGGGTGCGCCAGGCCCCGTAGTAGGCGGCCACCGCGTCGGCGACGACCGCGTCGACCGCGGCCCGGTCCTGGCTCTCGGTGAGCCGGTGCGGTTCCTCGTCGTCGAGGACCGTGGTCAGCGCCCGCCACAGCGTCTCACCCGTCAGCCTCGGCTGGGCACCCACGTCGGCGGTGACCTCTCCGTAGAGGGTGTAGCCGAACCGGGTCACGGCTTCTCTCAGCGGATGGGTGCCCGACTCGCGCAGCGACACCACCAGTGCGTGCGACGCGCTCATACCGCGCCCTCACCGTCCTTACGCCTCAGCGCGTGTGGGCCGTCCTGCCTGGTCGACCGATTGATTCGGCCGACCCGGCAGGGGAGTTGACCCGTCGGCCGACCGGTCAGACGCAGGGCCCGTCGTTGGCCTTCGGCTCGCAGTAGTCCAGCGTGCCGACCGTCGTGCCGTCGGCCAGGGCGTCGTGGAGGGCGCTGCCGGCGATCACGGAGGAGGTGGAGGACTCGGCCGCGGCGTCGGGGGCGGCGACGAACGTGGTGGCGGGGACGCTGAGCAGCGCGCAGGCCGCGACGCCGACAGCGGCGGCGGACACCGCCGAGACAGGGGTCTTCATGGAGAGCCTTTCGGTGGGGGGGATCGGAGACGCCGGCCAAGCGCCCGGAAGCAGACCGGACTCAGGGGCACTCGCAGGAAGTGCCCCTGTTTCCTTGGTGGTTCAGTGGCTCATGACACGGTGATCATTAGACGGCCGCTTTCTGGAACTTCCAACAATGGCTGGCATCGTCGCCGCGCCCGTCACTCCGCCCACGGCAGCAGGACCACCTTGCCCGTGGTCTGGCGGGTCTCGATCAGGCGGTGGGCCTCGGCCGCCGCCGACAGCGGCAGCTTCCGGCCGAGGCCGAGCCGCAGACTCCCGTCGCGGACGTATCCGGCCAGTTCGTCGAGAGCCTGCCGCATCTCGCCGCGGGCGTGGGCCTGGTAGTAGTACAGGCTGAACAGGCCCAGACTCTGGTTCATCAGGAGCCGGCCGGCAGCGGCCTCGGCCACGAAGTCGACGGCCGGCATCTCCCCGTTCGCGGTCCCGTACATCGCCACGCGGGCGCGGGGCGCCAGGCTCGCCAGCGTCTGGCCGAGGGCCTCACCGCCGGAGCTGACCAGCGCCCCGTCCACCCCCCGGCCGTCGGTGGCGGCGCGCACCTGGGCGTTCCACTCCGGTTGCGTGTAGTCGACGGTGGCGTCCGCGCCCAGGTCGAGGACCAGGCGTCGCTTCTCCGGCGTGCTGGCCGCGCCGATGACCCGACCCGCTCCCATGATCCGGGCCAGCTGCACGGCTAGGGTGCCGACCCCGCCGGCGGCGGCGAGGACCAGGACGGACTCGCCCTTGGCGAGGCGTACACCGTCGCGCACGAGGAAGTACGCCGTGAGGCCCTGGATCAGCAGCGCCGGTGCGTCGGCGTACTCGATACCGGCCGGCAGCGCGTACACGTCGTCGGCCACCGCCACGACGTACTGGGCGTAACAGCTGGAGCGATGGGTGTCGACGATGCCGCAGACCCTGTCCCCGACCTTCACGCCGGAGACTTGGTCACCCACCGCGACGACCTCCCCCGCGTACTCGCCGCCCAGGATGTGGGGCAGTTCGGTCACCGGCACGGGGTAGTAGCCGGCGCGGCGGCGCTCGATGTCGGCGAAGTTGATGCCCGCGGCCTCGTTGCGGACGAGCACTTCGCCCGGACCGGGTGCGGGTACGGGCACGTCTTCGTAGACGAGTTCCTCCGGGGGCCCCTGCCGGTGTATCCGCGCGGCCTTCATCGTCTGGGTCTGCATGGGAGTGCTCTTTCCTGTCTCGTGGGTGTGGCCTCGCCTCACCGGCGGGCCTTCGGAAGTGTCGGACGGCGGCCCGCCCCCGGGGGCGCGGGCTGCGCAGAGTGCCGCGAGGGCCGCGAAGGGTGGGTGCGACAGCGGTGTGCGGATGGCGAATCGTGGGGGGAAGCCATCCGGACCGCTGGACGCCGCGACGCGGCCGCGAGCCGCGGAGGCGGCGAGTACCGCGGCCTCGCCCGACACGCGTTTCACCGATCGCGGCTGCGGTGCCGCCGTCCGACGGGCGCGTCAACCGTGTGGGGGATGCGGTCGACGCCGTGCGATCGTCCCGGTCAGAACAGGCCGTTGCCGTGCGGCATATCGGCCGGGACGGGCATGACGATGCCCCAGTGCTCGGCGATCTTGCCGTCGGCCACGCGGAACAGGCTGTACAGGGCGGCGGGTTCGCCGAACTCGCCCTCGGACATCACCAGGGCGAAGTCTCCTTCGGCGATGACGTGATGGACCTTCTTGTGGACGAGGGACTTGCCCTGCTCGGCCCACTTGGCCGCGGCGGCGGCGAAGCCGTCGCGTCCGTCGGCGGCCTCGGGGGTGTGCTGCCGGCAGTCATCGGCGACATAGTCGGCCAGGGCGGAGTGGTCGCCGCCGACGAGGACCCTCTCGGCGAACTCCGTCACCAGGGCACGGTTGGCGTCCGTCCTGTCCAGGTCGGTGATCTCGGTGGGGCCGTCGGTCTGCGAACGCCCGGAGACCGTGTCCGCGACCCGCGGGGTCAGGGCGTCCCAGTGCTCGGCCACCTTGCCGTTCTCGTCGACCCGGAAGACATCGAAGGCGACCAGCGGGACAGGGCCTACGCCGTGGTAGGTGGCGTGCAGAGCGACCATGTCGCCGTCGGCGACGACCCGGTGCACCTCGTGACGGAAGCCCTCCGGGACGGACGCGATCAACTCGCGCAGCGGCTCCGGGCCGTCGCCCGCGGTGGGGCTGTGCTGCTTGTAGTCGGCGGCGAGCCAGCGGTCGATGGCGGAAAGGTCCTTGTCGCCGAGGAGTTCGGCGGCGACCTTGAGGACGGTGCTCTTGGCGTCGGCCATGATTCTTTTCCTTATGCCGGGGGTGGCGTGGCTTCTGCGGCCAGAAGGACCAGAAGGACCCTCTGACAGTTGTCAGATTACCCGCAATCTGACAACTGTCAAGCGCCGGAGGTCGATACGGCGGCACAGGCGGCCCGGCGGGCCCGACAGACCCGGCAAGACCCGGCAAGACCCGGCAAGGCCCGGCAAGGCCCGGCAAGGCCCGACAGGCCCGCCAAAGCCCGACACTCACCCCCCGGTGACCTCGCCACCCAAAACGGACGCCAGACCGGCCCGCGCCCCGCAGAAGCCCATGAAGAGCACAGAGTCGCGTGGAAGATTTGTGAGACAACTTGACCGAGATCATCGATCTGATGCATGTTGTCTCACAGAGGGGCGGGGGTCGCACCGACCCCCCCCACTCCCCCCCACACACACGACGCGGGTCCGTCGGCTCTCCCGACGGCACACCGCACGAAGGGAACGACACATGCGCAAGAAACTCAGCCTGATCGCCGCGAGCGCGGCAGCGGCAGTCGGCCTCGGGCTCGCGATCGCCTCCCCGGCCTCCGCGGCCACGACCCACGGCTACTACAGCTCCCCTGAGGCCTGCGCCGCCGAGTTGGCCAAGCTGGAGAAGCAGGGCGTGCAGCTGCTGCACTGCGAGAAGACCATCGGCAACTCCGTCCCGGGCGAGTGGGTGCTGCTCTCCGGCATGGCCGGCTGACCGCCGCCCCACGCGCGTAACGGGCGCTGGACCGACGGCATTCGCCTCTGTGCGCCGCTGTGTCTTTCGCGCCGTAGATCTCAAGTTTCCGCACAAGTAATCCATTCCGGAGCACCGATGACGGCGTTCCGGACCACAGTGAAGAACCGCAGAGAAGGAGAGTCCCGTGAGGACGACCACCCCCCGTGTCTCCTGGGCCAGGCGAGGCCTCGCCACCCTGGCGATCGCCGGAGCCGCCGTGGGCGCGGCCGCGCTGCCCGCGGCCGCCGCCGAGGTGAGGGTCGAGGGCAAGGCCGGCATCGGCCAGACCCAGGCCTACCAGTTCGCGGCCGACGCCTGCTACTCCATCGGCGGCACGCCCGTCGACGGCACCTACGCCTACCGTCCGTCCGGTGACCTGTGGATCGGCAGCGTGCTCTGCCGGACTCCCTGATCCGAGCTGATCCCGGGTCTTCTCCCGGATCTTCTCCCCGCGCGATCCCGAGGGGGGCGTGCCCGGCACGCCCCCCTCGGGTGCCGTTGACAAGCGGCGAACCACACCATCGTTCTCTCACACATCTGGAACCACCCCCCATGTTCAAGAATCGCGCCAAGATCGCGGCAACCTCCGTCCTGGCAGCGGCCGGACTCGCCCTGGGTTGTGCGGCGGCCCCCGCCTCGGCCGCTGACGCCGGCCTGATCAACCTGATGGTGAAGACGACCGGCCGGTCGGTGTACATCAGCACCCTGACCCCGTTGGGTGATTCGTTCGAGCGCTGCCGGTCTCTCTCCGCCGGCAGCGGGTGGAAGGACAGCAAGCAGAACATCTACCTGGACCGGGAGGTGACGCTGACCACCTTCACCAGCTCGAACTGCACGGACGGCTTCATCGACAAGCGCAAGTTCTCCGTCCCCGCCTCGACCAGCGCGGCCAACTTCTGGGCGAACATGTCCTGACAGGCCCACAGTCACCGGAAGCGGTGAATCGACCTCCGGTGCGGCGCTACGGGGTCCGTCAAGACAGACGGACCCCGTACACGTTTTTCCACCGGTCGGTGGCC
Organism: Streptomyces sp. NPDC002643; assembly: GCF_053592555.1. NCBI lineage: Bacteria > Bacillati > Actinomycetota > Actinomycetes > Kitasatosporales > Streptomycetaceae > Streptomyces > Streptomyces sp. NPDC002643. The sequence goes on along the minus strand of NZ_JBSFVY010000018.1, from coordinate 50,878 downwards.
GTCGGCTCTCGCGGGGCTACGGCCTGACGAAGAGCGTCGTACGGCCCACGGTCTCGGTGCCGTCGCCGAAGTCGACGAGCCCGAGGTACAGCTCACCAAAGACGGCTCCCGGCCAGGCGACCGTGACCCGGGGGCGGTCGCCGCCGGTCACCTTCTGGGTGGCGGGGGTGACCTCGCCGGCCGTCCCTGGATCGTCCGGGGAGACGATCCAGGTGTGCAGCGTGAACCGCTGGCTGTCGATGTTCTCCGGCAGCGTGTACTGCACGACGTACACGTCGTAGTCACCCGGCCCCAGGTCGGCGTGGTGGTCGGAGAAGTCGGTCGGGTCGGGGCTGACGATGGTGCCGCCGCTGTCGACGACGTACAGGTCGAGGTCGGAGCCGGGCAGATGGTCCGCCGCGGTGATGGCGACCCGGGCGAACTCGGCGTCCTCGGCGACGTGGAGTCGTGTCTTCGCCACGGCGGGGCCGGTGTGCGGGTCCTCCCAGAAGTAGGACGTGTCCGTGCCGGTCAGCGTGCCGGTGGTCCGCTGTGAGGCGAACAGCCTTGCCCTGGCGGTCAGTTCGCCGGAGAAACCGACCCGCGTGTCCAGCGTCGTGGAACCGCCGTCGGCACTGGCCTCCCGCGGTGCGCTGAAGCGGGCGGCGCGTACGGACAGCGGGCTGGTGACGCGATGGTGGCTGTGGCGGTCGCTCCAGGTGAGGGAGCCCAAGGACCAGGTGTCGTAGGCGGCGTCCTCGCGTGTGAGCGTCACCTTGTAGGCGGCCGAGTCGCCGGGCGCCAGCGTGAGGCGGTCGGGGGTGACCTCCGCCCGGTAGCCGGGCGGGGTCTGGAGCGTCGCACGGTAAGTGGCGGCCTTGGCGGACACGTTGGTGACCGTCCGGGTCACCGTCTGGGTGCCGTACAGGTCACCGATCGAGACGGAGGGGTAGTTGAGGTCGCTCGGGTCCGTCTTCGGGACGGTGGCGCAGGCATCGGTTCCGTCCGCGGTCGCCGGCTGGACGCCGATCGCGCACAGGTACGCCGTCCAGTCGGCCGAGGTCGAGTCGTAGACCAGTCCGGGGTCGGCCGCCCGGGTGGCCCGAGGAGAGCCCGCGCCGTAGTCGAGCGGGGTCGCGGCGACCGTGCCGCCTCCGGCCGTACGGCGCAGGGGATCGCCGTCGTTGTCGGTCGTCGTCGCGGTGGTCATCAGCGCCGACTTGATCTCCATCGGCGACCAGTCCGGGTGCACCTGCTTGAGCAGGGCGGTCAGGCCCGCGATGTGCGGGGCCGCCATCGACGTACCGTTCATGAAGCCGAACTCGCCCGCGTACCCGCCGACATCGCCCGGCACGGTACCCGCCGCGATGTCCCTGCCCGGCGCGGCGATGTCGGGCTTGAGCAGGTCACCGGTGGAGTGGCGGTCGGCGCCGGCGGAGGAGAAGTCGGTGATGACCGGGGCCTTGGTACGGGTGCTCACGGTGGGCGTGAGCTCGGCGGTGGCCCCCTCCGTGGCCGCGTACTCCTTGATCTTCTCGCGGTCCTCGGGACCCACCGTGATCGTGGGGAGCTGGGTGTCGCCGGCCAGGTCCTGAGCGCTGACCGGGGTGTTGGCCACCACCAGCCCCGTGGCGCCCGCCTTCAGCGCCTCCTTGACCCGGTCGTCCCACGTGAAGATGTTCGGACCGCCCCGGTCGCAGACGACGATCTTGCCTCTCGCGCGCTCAGGGTCCAGGGTGCCCGGCGCGCAGTGCGGGGCGCGCTCGGGGTCGGCGTCCGCCTTGGTGACGTCCAGGGCGTTGACCAGGGGGGCACTGGAGGTGCCGAGGGACATGCCGGGTGAGGTGACGCGGCTGCCGTCGCCGAGCACCAGCGAGATCTCGTAGCCGGTGTCGTGGCTCTCGGCGGCGACCGTGGTGACCCACGGGGCGGTCCCTTCCACCGAGTTGGCGAGGCCGGAGTTCCCGGCCGCCGTCACCACGGACACGCCGGCCCTGGCCGCGTTGAACATGGACTCCAGCACGGTGGGCTGCGTGATGTCGCTGCCGATGGAGTAGCTGATGACGTCCACGCCGTCGGCCACGGCCCGCTCGACCGCCGCCGCGGTGTCCACGTCGGGGCATCCGATGCTCCAGCACGCCTTGTAGAAGGCCAGCCGGGACGCGGGTGCGAGACCGCTGAGGCTACCGCTGATGTTGGTGCCCGGTATCGACGCGGGGGTGTCGTAGGCGCCGCCGATCGTGGTGCCTATGTGGGTGCCGTGGCTGTCCATGTCCAACGGCGAGGGCACGTCCACGGGCTGCGGGTCGGGCACGCCCTGACGGAACCAACCGGCGCCGATCACCCGGTTGTTGCAGGTGATCTTGTACTGCGGGGCGCTGCCGTCGCCCTCGTCGCAGTCGCCGTGCCACTTCTTCGCGATGATGTCCGCGTCCGGGCGGGGCTCGGGGAGCGGCGCGAGCATCGGGTTCTTGGTGTCGACCGCGTCGATGACGCCGACGATCACCCCCTCACCGGCGTGCTGCGGCCCGCCGACCTTCGACCACAGGCCCTTCTCGCCGGACAGACCGAGGAAACGGGGGACGTCGGGGAGAGCGGTGGTGTTCTCGGTGGTCGTGTTCTCGGCGGTGGTGTTCTTGGACGTCGCGTTCGCGGCGGTCGTCGTACCCGTTGCCGCCGTCTTCGCCGACGCCGCGTCCTCCGACGGCACCTGATCGATCCGCTTCTGGACCGTGGACCGGGTCACCGACACCACGCCGGGAGTGGCCGCCAGTTCGGCGGCCTGTTCTCCGGTGAGCCGGGCGGCGAAGCCGTTGAACGTGTAGTCGTAGTCGTACAGCTTCTTGACGCCCGGAACCGCGCCCAGCACCTTGTCCCGGCGGTCGTCGAGATAGTTCCGGTACTTCCGCACGGCGGCCGAGCCGGCGTCGAGCCGGTCTCCCGGGGCCGGCATGGTCCGCTTCACCCCGGCCACGCCGCCCTGGTAGGCGGCGACGGGCGCGGCGCTGAGCTTGATCACGTAGATGCCGGCGTCGTACTGCTTCTGCTGCCCCGGGACCGGTGTCCCGATCGTGGCCGCCCGCGCCTGAGCCTGTGTCACAGTCCAGGGAAGCGCGAGGACTCCGGTCAGTGCGGAGCACAGCAGCGTGGCGGTGGCGCTGCGTCGTCTGTGTCTCTGAGTCAACTTGATTCCACATTGGTCGATTTGGCGTGACGTACTACCCCCATACGCACACCCTCACAGGCGCGACCACACAGACGGATCTTGGGATTCGGAATCTCCTTGCTCCGCACCGCACCTTCACGCGGCTCGGGAGATCCCGGTGTCCCGGGCCGCCCGGACACAACAGGGCGAACGGAGACGGCGACCGAGCGCGCGTTCGAGAAGGGCTCGATGCCCCAGCCCCCACCGAAGCGCCCGTAGCCGGAGGCCGCGAAGCCGCCGAAGGGCAGCCCGGGGCTCCAGGCCGGCGGCGAGATCCTCAAGCGGGAGCCGCGCGCCGACGCGTGGGCTCCCTGAATGTCCGGGGCCCTGATACCGCGCCGGTCCACGAGCACATGGAGTACTCCGTGAGTACTCCATGGAGGCGCGCGGCAGGTTCCGCGCTTCGGCGCGGTTCAGGCCGCCGCCACGGGTGCTCCGGTGGCGGCTCGGAGGTCGTCGAGGCCGACCTCCGGGGCGAGTCGGCGTACGACCAGTCCGTCGGTGGTGACGTCGAGGACGGCGAGATCCGTGATGACGCGGTGCACCACACCCAGTCCGGTCAGCGGCAGCGTGCACTCCGTGACGATCTTCGGCGAGCCGTCCCTCGCCACGTGGTCGGTGAGCACGACCACCCGACGGGTGCCGGCCACCAGGTCCATGGCGCCGCCCATGCCCTTGACGAAGCTGCCCGGGACCGTCCAGTTGGCGAGATCCCCGCCGGCGGAGACCTGGAGCGCGCCCAGGATCGCGATGTCCACATGCCCGCCCCGGATCATCGCGAAGCTGGTCGCGGAGTCGAAGACCGAGGCTCCGGGCACGGCGGTGACCGTCTGCTTCCCGGCGTTGATCAGATCCGCGTCCTCCTCGCCGTCGTACGGGAAGGGCCCCATGCCGAGCAGACCGTTCTCGCTCTGCAGCAGCACGTTCACGCCCTCGGGGAGATGATTGGCCACCAGCGTCGGGATACCGATGCCGAGGTTGACGTAGTCGCCGTCCCTGAGTTCGCCCGCGGCGATGGCCGCCATCTCGTCCCGGTTCCAGGGCATGTCAGACCTCCTGTCCGGCGGCATCCGGCTGCCGCACCGTGCGTCGCTCGATCTCCTTGGGCCGGTCGGCGGCCCGGACCACGTGGTCGACGTAGACACCGGGCGTCATCACGTCGTCCGGGTCGAGGTACCCCTCGATCACCACTTCCGCGTCGACCGCCGTGACCCGCCCCGCCGTCGCCACCAGCGGGTTGAAGTTGCGGGCTGTCCGCCGGTAGCGCAGATTGCCGGCCGCGTCCGCGGTGTGCGCGTGCACCAGCGCGAGGTCCGCGACGATGCCGCGCTCCAGAACCCAGGTCTGTCCGTCGAACTCGGCATGGGGCTTGCCCTCGGCCACCAGGGTGCCGACACCGGTCCGGGTGTAGAAACCGGCGATCCCCGCGCCTCCGGCGCGCAGCCGCTCGGCGAGCGTGCCCTGGGGGCAGAACTCGACCTCCAGCGTCTTGTCCAGGTACTGCTGGGCGAACAACGTGTTCTCCCCGACGTACGAGGCGACGACCTTGGACACCTGGTTGTTCTCCAGGAGCAGCCCGAGGCCCTTCCCGTCGATCCCCATGTTGTTCGAGACGATCGTCAGATCGCGTACGCCCGAGTCGCGCACGGCCTCGATGAGGTCGACGGGGTTGCCGGACAGCCCGAAGCCGCCCACCGCGATGGTGATCCCGTCGCGGAGCGTTCCCGCCAGGGCCTCCTCCGCACTGGCTCGCACCATGGTCATGGCCGTCTCCTTCGTAAGATGATCAGCACTCGTCCACTCAGTGAGCACGCACCTTTATCGCAACAGGGCTTGTGCAGGGTCAATCAGTCAGGCCATTTCTCCCGCTCGGCGGACATTCACCGAATATGCGTCCACTGTGTGGACGCTAGGCTGGGAGGTGACAAGGTGCAGCCAGGGAAAGGCCAGGCGTCCATGAGTGAATCGCCGGGTGTCGTGGCACGCGCCGCGGCACTGCTGCGGGAACTGTCCCGCCACACCGCGTCGGGCGCCACGACGACCCAGATCGCCGAGGATGCCCGTCTGCCACGTGCCACGGCACATCGACTGCTCGAATCGCTGGCGGCGGAAGGGCTGGTGGACCGCGACGCGCGCTCGGGGCGCTGGTTCCTCGGCCCGGAGACCTATGTGCTCGGCATGGCGTCGGCGGCACGCTACGACCTCACCAACGAGGCACGCGGCAGTGTGCTCCGGCTGGCCAGGGAGACCGGTGAGAGCGCGTTCTTCTCGGTCCGTCGCGGTGACGAGACCGTGGTGCTCCTGAGAGAGGACGGCGACTTCCCTATCCGCTCCTACGTGCTCCACGAAGGCGCCCGCTTCCCGCTGGGTGTCGCCTCGGCCGGTATCGCGATCCTGGCCTACCTTCCGGACCGCCAGGTGGACGACTACCTGCGGAAGGCGAACCTGGCCGGGCGGTGGGGCGACCCGTACTCGGATGCGCGAGTCAGGGAGCGGCTGACGGCGACCCGCGCGCACGGCTGGGCACTCAACCCCGGACTGATCGTCGAGGGTTCGTGGGGCATGGCGGCCGCGGTGTTCGACAGCGCCGGGGCTCCTGGCTGGGCGCTGACGCTCACCGGAATCGAGCCGCGCTTCCGCCCCGATCGTCAGGAGGTCCTGGGCCGTCTGCTCCTGGAGGAGGCACACCGGCTCACGAAGCACGTGGGCTGAGGACGCGTGGAAGAAGTCATGTGGGCTGAGGACGCGTGGAAGAGGTACGGACAGGCCACCCGCGGGAACAAACGGCCATAGGCCCTGGACGAGTCGCTCTGCCGGGTGGGGCGATGTGCTGCTGCCGTCGCAGATCTCGCAGATCGGGAAGCGGCCACTGATCGGCCGCGGAAACCGATGGGACCGCTGCCGCACCGGATCGCGTTGGTGACCGGTTCCCTCACCACCGGCTCCGTCGTGAACGCCGCTCCTCCAGCCGCCACCTGCCGAGCCGCTCGCCCCCTGCGACTCGCCGGTGCGCGGTGCCGCGAGCACCGCGTCTCCGTGATCCTCCGGCGCCGTTCGCAGGGGTCCCGGTCGCGGGGTCCGGCATGCCGGGAACCCCGGCCGCCGAGCGGACCGGGGTCCTCGTTCCACGTGTTCAAGCCATGGTGGCGGACCCGTCCGGCCTGAGGCGGAGCGGGTGTCGCCATGGACCGGAGCGGTCAGCCGGGGAAGGCCTCTTCATGAGTTCCCCTCACAGGGGTGACAGACGCGGCAATGCCGGCTGTTCGTCACGACTCGCCACGCCCCAGACCCTGGTGGAACCGTCCACGCACATGCCCTGCGCTTCCGGATGGCCCCCTTGTTCTGCCGGACATCAGGCGGACGGCGTGAAGGTCGGCTCGGGCGGAGTCTGTCCGGGGATGACGCCGGTCGTGATCGACGCGAGGTAGCCGAGTTCCGGACGGTGCGCACGGAGCGGCCGGACGTCCATCGTGGACTTCTCGCCGCCGTAGTTGAGGTAGCCGATGTCCTCCTCGTTGGGGATCCGCCTGGTCCCGGTGTGCCGCACGTACGGCTCCATGAGCGCGACCTTCTTGTTGATCTCCTCGGGGAAGTAGAGCTGACCCGTGTGCACCTCCAGCCCGTCGACATGCACGGTGATGTGGATGTGGACGGCGCGGCCGCAGTACCAGCCCGGGTAGATGGAGCGGAAGCGCACCTCGCCGCGCCGGTTGGCGATCTGCATGCCCCGCTGGAACCTGGAGGAGTCAGTCGGCTCGCGGTGTGTCGCGCCGTTCGGTGGAAGGTCGGGATCGACGTCCAGGTGTCCCGAGTAGTAGCCACCCGCGTCGCACATCCACACCTCCACCTCCGCCCCGGGAATGGGGGTGCACTCGGTGCCGTGCACGATGACGATCCGCGTCTCCAGGGGCAGGCCTTCACGGTCCTCGGCGATGTTCCGCCGGATCAGGTCCTCGTCGATGTAGTACGGCCCCTCCGTCACCTCGGGTGCCAGGACACAGGAGGGCGGTGTGGTCGCGGGCGTCTTGGTGCGCGAGGTTGCGGCGGCACTCGCCTGGGACGGTGAGGCGGCTCCCACCAGCCCCAGGCCGGCGGCGCCGATGCCGAGCGCCGCGAGGACCGTACGGCGTTCCATCTTCCTGCCCGGCTCGTTGTGCGCCGGTTCGCCGGTGTCGTGTGCCTGCGGTGGCGTGTTGTGAGAAGTCATGGCCGGGAGCCTAGGAAAATCCGTTTGACTGTCTCTTGACGTCTGGACCGGAAGTAAGTGGAGATCACTCCACCGGATCGGGCCAGTCGGTGCGCTCCCAGATGAACGGGTCGGCGCCGCGCCTGCACCGCCACGCCCGCAGCTCCCTCTCGACCTCCGCCAGGGCCTGCCGGGCCTCGGAACCAGGAGCCGGTGGCGCCATCCCGCACAGCACGTCCCGCAGCACCCACAACCAGGTTTTGCGGGTCGGCGTCAGATGTACGGCCAGCCGGGGCTGCTCGAACTGCCAGCGGTGCAGCGCGAGCAGGGCGGAGGGGGTGCCCGCGTAGCAGACCAGGTGCAGTTCCGTGTCCGCTTCCCTGGTCATCGTCAAGCGGTGCAGAAACGCCGTGAACCCGGGGGTCGGGCGGCCTCCGGCGGTCGGCTCCCGCTCGGCCGCGGAGGCGAGGAGGGCGAGAGCGGTGGCAAAGCGCCCGGCGCCGCCGTCCGCGGCTTCGGAGGGTTCCGCGGGGCTGTTCTCGGGAGGAGAGCCGACCAGGCCGGCCACGGTCTTCGGGCCCGACGTGCTCCGGAGCGCGAGAACGGAGAGTGCCTCGTTCGTATAGATCGCTCTCGGCACGATGGGCGGCTGCCCGCTGTCCGAAGCGTGGCCGGGCGCGGGTGCGACCGACCGGGCGTCGGCACCCGGCGTGATTCCATGGGCGCGCCAGATGCGCGCCACCGTCGAAGCCGACACCCCGGCCCGCTGGGCCAGCGTCCGTTTGGACCAGTTCCCGCCGAACGGTGGCGGCTCGTGGCGGGTGATGTGCAACACCTCGGCGACCGTCGCGTCCTCGATCCTGCGCGGCGCCCCTGACCTGGGGCGATCCCGCAACCCCGCCAGCCCCTCCGCCGCGTACCGTCTGAGCCACTTGTCCACCGTCTGCGCGGAGACCCCGAATCTGCGGGCGACCTCGGCCTGCGTCGCCCCGGCCGCCGAGGCCAACACGATGTGGCAGCGCAGTACTTGTGCCTGCGGCGTCGACGCGCCGTTGCTCAGCCGGACCAACTGGGCGCGCTGCCCGGAGGTGAGTTCTCGCACGGGGTCGGGAGTCATCGATGCCACTCACAATCGCTACTAAGGGACTTCTGGTCCACCCTTGTCGGCGGCCCCTGAGACGTACGGCACACGCCGCACCGCACGAGGCCCGCAACAGAAGGACTCATCTGTGCGGGGGGGGGAAGCTCGGAGCGTGCGTCCGGTGACGGCTTCCGCTTCCTGGGCAAGGGGCAGGCCACCGTGCACATCTCCCTGGTGAACGACCAGTTCAACCCTGGAGGTGCCCGATGGCCTCGTCCCAGTCCGACCTGCGACGCCTGCTGGAGTCACCGCGCACGGCGGACGGGATCGGCCGATGTCCCGGAAGCCGACCGTGCTTCCGGGACATCGGCGCCGGGATGAGCGGAGCGTGCCGGTCATCCCTGGGGGCGGGAGGTCAGTCCGCCCATGGCAGCAGGACCACCTTGCCCGTGGTCTGCCGGTTCTCGATCAACCGGTGTGCTTCGGCTGCCGCCGACAGCGGCAGTCGGCGGCCGGTGTCGAGCCGCAGCCGTCCCATGCGGACGGTTCGGTCAGCTCGTGGAGTGCCTGCCTCATCTCGTCACGGGCGTGGGCCTGGTAGTAGTACAGGCTGAACAGGCCCAGCGACTGGTTCATCAGGAGCCGACCGGCCGCGGTCTCGGCCACCAGGTCGACGGCCGGCATCTCGCCGTTCGCCGTCCCGCACCCGGCGATCAGCTGGCGCAGCGGCTTGCGGCCGTCACCCGCGGTGGGGCTGCGCTGCTTGTAGTTCTCGGCGAGCCAACGGTCGAGGCGGAGGGGTGCTTGTCACCGAGCAGTTCCGTGGCGGCCTTCAGGACGATGGCCTTGATGTCACTCATGATTCTCCCCTTGCGGTAGGTCGTGCGACGCCTCGGAACAAAAGGCGTCTGACGAGTGTCAGATTACTCGAAATCTGACACTCGTCAAGTAAGGCATGACACATCCCCACGGAGCCGACCCGGACCCAGGACCCCCTCGCCGCGACGAGAACGAGGCCGTCGCCAGCCCGGAACGCGAGGCACCTCTTTCACGGACAGATCTATGAGGCAGATTGACCCATAGCCCTTCATTGGTACATGCTGTCTCACAGACGAGAGCAGCCATCCCGAGGAGCCAGGTCATGTCCATGAACGAGCACGCCGTCGCCCTCCGCTTCACCGACCGCGCCGCCGCCTACCAGGCCTTCGGCGACCTCACGCGCCTCAGCTCCGACACCGCCGAGGTCCGCGGCGCCGTCCTGGTCGAGCGCGTGGAGGACGGCACGGTCCGTGTCCCCGCGGTCCTGGAGACCGAGCCGGGGCGGAACACGGCGGTCGGCGGACTGGTCGGCTCACTGATGGACATCCTCGGTGGGCCCCTCGGACCGGTGATGGGCTGGGGCATCGGGGCGGTGATCGGAGGAGGCTACGGCCACCGGCAGGCCCCCGAGGCCGCCGAGGCCACCGAGATCGCCAGCGCGGTCGGAGCCTTCACGCCGCACGTCCCGCCGGGCGGGACGGCCCTCCTCGCCGAGGTCGGGGAATCCGACACCGAGGCCCTGAACCTGCTGGCCATGACCTACGGCGCCGTACTGGAGCGCCGCCCGGCGGACACCGTACGGGCCGAGCTGAAGGCGATGGCAGAGGACGCCGAGCTGATCAGGAAGCGGCAGGCGAAGGCCAGGCGCGACCGCAAGCGCGCCGAGGCCGCGAAGAGGTCGGGGTGGCGTGGCGTGAGCGTGAACGTGGGCGCGACGCCGCAGCTCGCCGCGTAACCGCCACGAGCTCCACGGACGCGGGGCGGTGACCGCAGATCGGTCCAACTCCCCCCCGCCCCGCACAGTCAGGGCGGGCTGTCCCCCCGGCCCGCCCTGGCTGCTGCCACCCCGACGGCCGCGATGACGACGGAGGGCCGTGTCGCCGGCCCCGGGGTGGCAGTTCGCCGTGCGGCCGACACATCTCCCACAGACGTGGGGCAACACCCCCCTGCCCCGCGCGGTGGAGGCGGGCCGAACCGGGTCCGCCCCCACCGGCGTGTCCGCCACCGACCGGTCATCGACGGCGACGCCACCTGACGGCCGGTGACGCCCGCCCCGGGCGGCCAGGCACCCGGACCCGCAGGCGGACGTCCGGGATCTTGGTCCAGTCGTACTACGCCACCAAGCCGCTCGACCATCCGTACGACCTCGACGTCACCGTGTACGGCGCCTCCTGGCCCGGCCCCGTAACCGTGCCCGAAACCAAGCCCGGCGCCTCGACCGCCGCCCCCGGAAGGCGACGGGCGACTACGCGCCCGCGTAGGGCGCACCGCTGGGTTCGCCGAGGAAGGTCGCACCATAAGGGACCCGCACACGAACCAGGTGCCCGGGACGGCTTCGGCTGCCCCGGGCACCTGGCATCGTGCGGGGCGGAGTGTCACGAGGGAATGAAGACGGGCGCCGCCCGACCTCTCTGTGAGACGCTGCGCTTCGGAGATTCTCTCCGGATCAGTCCGTCTCAGATATCGCTTTCGCGAAGAGGTGTTCAATGTCCCTGGCCAGCGCCGACCCCCGCGCTCTCCGCAGCCGCGCCGCCGCCCTCGCCGCGGCCACCGAGCTGCTGGTCGAAGGAGGGCCGGAACGAGTCACCCACGCCGCCGTGGCCGAACGTGCCGGTATCGGCCGGGCCACCGTCTACCGGCACTGGCCCGACGTCCAGTCCCTCCTCCTCGACACCCTCACCACCGAGGCCAGTCCCCTGCTCATGCTCGGCGACGGGCCGATCCGCGACGCACTGGTCACCGAACTCCGGCGGCAGATCCACTGGCTCAACCAGCCGGTCTCCGCGTCGGTCGTCGCCGCGGTCATCGAACGTGCCGAACGGGACGAGGGGGTACGGCGCATCCGCGAGGAGATGTTCGGCCGCGCCGACGAACATTTCGTCAGCCGCCTCGACACCGCCGTCGAGCGCGGTGAACTCCGCCCCGGCGCCCAGGACCACGAGAGAGAGCTCGTCTCCCGCATCATCGGCCCGCTCCTCTTCCAGCGGTTCATGCTGGGGGCACGGCTCGACGACGACATGGTCGTCCGGACGGTCGACATGGCACTGGCGCCCTGGTTGCCAGACGCGTGAAGACTGCCCGTCGCCACACCGAACGGCGACGAGGGAGCCGAGTCGTACGGGCGGATTTGCCGCCGCCCTGGGCACAGGCGTGCATCCGTGCATCCTCCAACCAATCTGTGAGACAATCTGTAGCAGAAATGAAATTCGAGTCGATGGGTCTCATAGATTTCTTGCGAAAGAGGTGTGCCGATGCCCAGGACCAGCGTCGATCCCCGCATCCTGCGCAGTCGCACCGCCGCCCTGGCTGCCGCCACCGACCTGCTGATCGAGGGCGGTCCGGAGCGGGTCACCCACGCCGCCGTCGCCGAGCGGGCGGGAATCGGCCGGGCAACCGTCTACCGGCACTGGCCCGACCCGCACTCCCTGCTCCTCGGCACCTTGACGGATATCGCCCGCCCCCCGTTCGCCCTCGGTGACGGCCCCGTCCGTGCCCAACTGATCACCTACCTCCAGGGACAGGCCGACTGGCTCAACCACGCGGTCTCCGCCTCGGTCATCGCCACCGTCATCGAGCGGGCCGACCGGGACGAGGGGGTACGGCGCATCCGCGAGGAGATGTTCGGCCGCGCCGACGAACACCTCGCGAGCGCGCTCACCGTCGCCGTCGAACGCGGCGAACTCCGTCCCGGCGTAGGGGGGAGCGTCAGGGGGCTGGTCTCCCGAATCCTGGGCCCCCTGCTGTTCCGGCGTTTCGTGCTCGGCGCGCACATCGACGACGACATGGTCCTGCGCGAGGTCGACATGGCACTCGCGCCCTGGACGACGACGGCCTGACGAGGCACGACCTGACGTGACGTACGACGACGTGACGTACGGCGCGGGCTGACGGGGCATGACCACGGCCTGGCGTGAGGCACGACGACGGAAGCCCAGCCGTGGCACGGAAGGGGAGGGGAGTCCCTGCTCGCACATGGGGTGCCACCGCGGTCCCTCCACCAGCAGGACCAGTTCGAAGGGCGGGCCGACGACGACCGCGCCGCTCCGCCCGGTGAGGAGATGGGCGATCCGTTCCTTGACGTGGCCGCCGACGAGTACCAACTCATCACGCCCGAAGCCCCGTTGCCCTGTTTCGCGCTCTCGCTCGGCAGTGTGGAGGCGACGACGTACCACGTGGGGCGCGTCGCTTTCGGCCGTAACCGCCCGCACCAGCAATCCGGCGGCTCGGCGGGAGTTCCCCGAGGCGATCGCACGGGCACCGTACGGATCGAGGAAGTCACACCGTAGGACCCGCACACGCCAGGCGGCCGGGGCAGGAGCGAGGAAGCCGAGGTGGAGCAGGAGGTCGACGCACGTCAAGGAGCCGCGCCGCCCCAGGTCTGGGTGCACTCCGCGTATCCGGACACGTTCTGCAGAGCCGCCTTGCACTCGGCCTCGATGTTGCAGTACGTGGCGGCCTGGGCGGAGGCGGTGACTCCCAGGGGGACACCCGTGGCAGTCTGTTGCGTGGGAGACGTTGGCCCCGCGGTGGGGCCGGAAGGGTCCGCCTGCGGTGGTGTCGCCCGCCAGCTTCCCGAAGGAAGGCCGGCACCCCTCCCACTGTGAGACAGTTTGTATCAATGATGCTCGGTGAGTCAACCAGTCTCATAGGCTGCCTTGTGGAAGATTCACGGAAGAGCTGTGTCGACGTCCTGGAGGTCATGGAGACCCCCGCGCTCGCCGCAGCACCGCCGCCCCAGTGGCCGCCACGGAGCTTCTCGTCGAGGCCGGTCCCGGGCGCGTCACGAATGCCGCCGTGGCCGAACCCGCTGCCAGGGTTTCGGTCCCGGCGAAGGAGATCCAGCCGCGCCATGCCTCCCGCACCGCGTGCCGGTGGACGCCCGGCCCGGAAGCGGACGTGATCGCGGGCCGTGGTCCGCCTCCGTGAAGTTCTTCGCGGCCGGTATCACCAGGCCACGGGCAGCTACCGCACCCCGTGAATCGCGCGTCCTTCGAACGCGTACTCCTCCGCAGCGGGCCCGGTCAGGCGCAGTCCGGGCAGCCGGTGGAACGGCATGGGCAACGCGATCTGGAGTTCGGCGCGGGCGAGTGACTGGCCGAGGCAGTGACGGAGGCCGTGACCGAAGGCCAGGTGCCGGTCGGCGTCCCGGGTGAGGTCGAGCGTGTCCGGGTCGGCGAAGACCGCGGGGTCCCGGTTGGCCGCCTGCAGGGCGACCACCACACCCTCGCCGGCCCGGATGGTGACGCCGCCGACCCCGACGTCCTCGGTGGCGACGCGGCGCATGCCGATGTGGACGACGATGAGGGAGCGCGGGAGTTCCTCCACGGCCCCGGGGACGAGGTCCTCGTCCGCGCGCAGTGCGGCCAGTTGGTCGGGGTACCGCAGCAGGCCGACGACGCCGAGGGAGAGCATGCCGGCGGTCGTCTCGTGCCCCGCGATGAGGAACTGGACGAGCAGCCCGGCGGCCTCCACGGCACTCGCCTCGCCGGTGGCGGCCCGCTCGGTGGCGAGCTTGCTCATCAGATCGTCGCCGGGTTCCCGTGACTTGGCGGCCAGCAGTTGCTGGAGGCAGCCGAAGAGCGCGCCTCAGCCGGCGCGCATCGCCTCCGGTCCGGCCGTGACGGTCGCGAACGCGGCGGCGTGCCGGTTGATGAAGTCGCGGTCCTCGTAGGGCACTCCGAGCAGTTCGCAGATGACCAGGAGCGGCAGCGGCAGAGTGAAGTGCTCGACGAGGTCGGCGGGTCGCTCCTGTTCGGCGAGACCGTCGAGGAGTTTCGCGGTGATGTTCCGGATGGCGGGCCGCAGTTGTTCGACCCGGCGGAAGGTGAACTCGGGGATGAGCATGCGGCGCAGCCGGGTGTGGTCGGGCGGGTCCATGGCGAACAGCTGGCCGCGCGTGGTCGGTGGTGGCGTCGGCTGGAGTCCGGGGAAGCCGGGCCGAGGGTTCCGCGAACTGAACCGCGCGTCGCTGAGGACGGCGCGGGCGTCCTCGTGGCGGGTGACGAGCCAGGGGTGGGTGTCTGCCCACAGGGTGATCCTGGCGAGGCGGCCAGGCCGTCGCGGCCGTGCGGCCGCAGGTGTTCGGGCAGGACCGTCCAGGTGCAGGTCTCGACCTCGATGTGCTCGCGGACGGCCCGCGGGCCGCCGAGCAGCTCTTCCGGAGCGACGGCCAGTTCGGGCGCGGTGGTGCGCAGGGGTGGTTCGGGCTCGGCGCGGAGCGGCGCGTGGACGTGCGCCTGCCAGGCGGAGCCCGGGTCCAGCCCTCCGGCCAGGGCGTCCGGGAGGTCGTCCACGCCGGTGACGGTCCCGTGCGGGGCCGTGCGTGTCTGGTGCGGGAAGCGGGGTTCGGCGAACCGGGCCAGGGCGCCGCGTACCGCCGGGTCCGTGGGGTCGTCGGCCTGGAGGGCGCTGGACGCGCGCACCTTGACGACGGGGAGTCCGGCGTCGGCGAGGCGGCGCGGCGCAGAGGCGACGCCCGCCGCCGCGACGCCGCGCGCGGAGCGGCCGGGCCTCTGGATCACGCTCGCGCCCGGTCTCCCGCACCCGTCGCGAGCAGCCCGTTGACGACGAACTCCGCCAACAGTTCCGCCGTGGCCGCGAGCTGCTGCGGCGAGGCGTTCTCGGGCCTGCCCAGACGCAGCGCCAACGGCACCTCCAGCATCCCGGAGACAGGACCCATGACGGCGAAGAACAGCACGTCCACCGGCACCGGCGCCATGCGCCCGCGAGCCACGAGCCGCTCGACGGCGGGCCGCACGAGCCCCAGCATCGGGGCGATGTACCGCTCGTACAGATAGTCCAGCCGCTCGGTGTCCCGGGTGAACTCGTCCACCATGAGCCGTCCGATCAAGGGCGTGTCCACGGCGTTCCAGTAGAAGCCGGTGATGAACTGCCTCAACTGCTCGGCATCGTCGGCGGAGGTATCCGGCTGCGGCATGCGCGCCAGCTGCGCCCCCAACGCGTAGTCCACGACCGCACGCCAGAACGCCGCCTTGGACCCGTACCGATCGTTGACGAAGTTGTGACTGACACCCAGCCGGCGGGCCAGCTCGCGCGCCGAGGCCCGGTCGTAACCCAGTTCCGCGAACGCTTCGAGCCCCCGCAGCAGAACACTCTGCCCCTCAGGCACCGCAGGAGTACCCGCACCAGGCCGTCCCGGCCGTCGAGCGGATTCGACGTTTGCTCCCATCCCTGCCTCCATGACTGATTGACGGTGTCCGCATGTCGCGTTGATGGCGCCCGCATGTCGCGTGATCCGCAGAGGTCACGACCGTCTGATGCACCGCGACCTGCTCGGACTGCGCCCCCTCCCGAACGCGCGGGCCGCCCGCTTCCGCCGGGCCTGCGACCACCCTACTTGACGTCTGTCAGATTAACTGTAATCTGACAGACGTCAGACCGTCTCCGGTGCGAGGAGCAGGCCGAGCCGGGCATGACGCGCCCGACCTGTCCGTCCTCTCTTGGGAGTGAGAGCTCATGACCGCACACCACCCCTACCGCGAATCCTCCGAGCGCGTGGTCGACCTGGAAGCGGCACGCCGTCGGAACGGCGGGCAGGCCGACGACCTGGTGACCATGCTCACCGCCGGGGACCCACTCGCCGACGCCGTCATCGCCGAACTGGACACCGTCGGCCCGCGAGCACGGCAGGCCCTCGACGCCGGCCTCCGGCACGGCCTGGCGAGCCTGGACGAACGGCCCCCCGAAGCCGTCGCCGCGCTCCTGAACCAGCTGGAGATCCCCCCTCCCGGGATCGACCCCCTGTTGCCCCACCGGGGCGATGTGGTGACCCTGTCCGTGCCCCCGATGTGGTTCGGCCTCTGCTCGATCACCAGTGCTCTCACGCACATCCACGCGTCCCCGGCCGTCGCCCGGCGACTGCCCCGCACGGACCGGCCGGCGGACAGGGCGACGCGCCTGCTCGTGGAGACCGGGGTATGGGCACGGCAGACCATCCGGCCGGGCGGGCTGCTGCGCGGAGGGCCGGGCTACGTGGCCACGGCTCAGCTCCGGCTGCGCCATGCCCGTATGCGGGCCAGGTCCCTGACGGACTGGGACACGGGCGTGCCCGGTCTACCGGTCGGCCAGCTCGACATGGCCCGCACATGGCTCGGTTTCACCGTCGTGGCGTTCCAGGCGCTTGCCGCCGTCGGCATCGACACCACCCCCGACGAGGAGCGAAGCCTGTACGGGTACTGGGCCCATGTCGCCCATCTCCTGGGCCTCGACGAGAGGCTCTGGAAGGACGTGACCGACCACGCCCGTGCCCGTCGGCTGCGGAACCAGCTCGACACCATGACGCCCGCCCCCGACGAGAACTCGACCGCCCTGACGGCGACCATGATCGATGCGCAGGCAGGAGCGATGGCCGCCGCACCCGGCGCCGTCCTGACCGAGGAACAGCTGCGCGCACTCATCCACAGCGTGCTGCGGCGGGCTTTCGGGGACGACAAGGCGAGCCGCCTGGGCATCCCCCTCCCCAGCGCAACCGATCTCATGCCGCTCATCGGCAGACTCAACCGCGAGGCCCGGTACTGGCAGAACTTCTCCCCCGCCTCGGCCGGAGAGGCCCGCCGCCGCGCACTCACCGGACCCGCACCCGAACTCATCGCGGCCGTCCTCCCCGGCCCCACCGCGAACCAGCGGCCGGCCAGGGCCGACACCGCGGGTGTTCCGGCGGCCTGACCCCTGCTCCAGCAACAACCGGCGGTCCCGCGACCGCCGCCCTCGACCAGGCGTACCACCGCCGACACCGCGACGGTCGGCACTCGATCGCCGACCACACAAACTGTCGCCGGACCCATGGCCACGCTCAGCCGAGCGTCAGGCGCCTGACCGGCCGACTCATCGGTCACCACGCCGACAGGACCAGGTGACGGACTCCGACGAAGCAGCCGTCCCGCCTCGCACCACCCACATTTCCTCTGCCACCACTTATGGAGTCTCGTCATGTCCCACACCGCGACTGACACACCCACCCTGCCAGTACCCCCGTCCGCGGAAGCACCGCCTCCCCATCGCTGGTGGATCCTCGTCGTCATCGGCCTGGCCCAGCTGATGGTGGTGCTGGACGCGACCATCGTGAACATCGCGCTGCCCTCGGCCCAGCAGGACCTGGGCTTCTCCGACGGCGACCGGCAGTGGGTCGTCACCGCCTACGCGCTCGCCTTCGGCAGCCTGCTGCTCCTCGGCGGACGCATAGCCGACCTCTTCGGCCGCAAGATGACGTTCCTCGTCGGCCTGGTCGGCTTCGCCGGCATGTCCGCCCTGGGCGGCGCCGCCACCAGCTTCGAGATGCTCATCGTCGCCCGCGCCGGCCAGGGCTTGTTCGGCGCGCTCCTCGCACCCGCCGCGCTGTCCCTGCTGACCGTGACGTTCACCGACGCCAAGGAACGCGCCAAGGCCTTCGGCGTCTACGGCGCGATCGCCGGCGCCGGCGGCGCCGTCGGCCTGCTGCTCGGCGGCGTGCTGACCGAGTACCTCGACTGGCGCTGGACCCTCTACGTCAACCTCGTCTTCGCCGCCGCGGCCTTCATCGGCGGTGCGATCCTGCTCCAGCGCACCTCCCGCGACAAGACGGCCAAGATCGACGTCCCGGGCGCCATCCTCGTCGGCAGCGGTCTGTTCTGCCTGGTCTACGGCTTCTCCAACGCCGAGAGCCACGACTGGAGCTCCCCGCAGACCTGGGGCTTCCTGGTCGTCGGAGCCGTCCTGCTGGCCGCGTTCACCTGGTGGCAGACCAAGGCCGCGCACCCGCTGCTGCCCCTGCGCATCCTGCTGGACCGCAACCGCGGCGCCTCCTTCATCTCCGTCCTGATCATCGGCGCCGCCATGTTCGGCGTCTTCCTCTTCCTCACCTACTACCTCCAGCAGACCCTCGGCTACACCCCCATCGAGACCGGCCTGGCCTTCCTGCCCATGATCGCCGCGCTCATGGTGACCTCCACCCTCGCCACCACCTCACTCATCCCCCGCTTCGGCCCCAAGCCGGTCGTCCCGCTGGGCATGGGCGTCGCGGCGGCCGGCATGGTCTGGCTGACCGGCCTCGACCTGGGCAGCTCCTACGCCGCCCACATCCTGCCCCCGCTGATCGTGGCCGGCCTCGGCATGGGCCTGATCATGGCCCCCGCCATGAGCCTGGCCACCGACGGTGTCGCCGCCGAGGACTCCGGCGTCGCCTCCGCCGCCGTCAACACCATGCAGCAGGTCGGCGGCTCCCTCGGTACGGCCCTGCTCAACACCCTGTTCTCCAGTGCCGTCACCAACTACATCGACGGCAAGAACCCCAAGGACCCCATGGTCCTCGCCCAGGCCGGCCTGGAGGGCTACTCCACCGCCTACTGGTGGTCCGCCGCCTTCTTCGTCGCCGGCCTCGTCATCAGCGTCCTCCTCTACCGGCGCGGCGTCCCCGTCCACAACCCCGACGCGGCACCCGTCGTCCACATGTAGGACCCGGCCCATGCCCTCCCTCCCCCCACTGATACGGCCCGCCGGATGACCGGCGGGCCGTATCGACTCTCGCGTGCGGGCAGGAGTCCCGGGAGCAGCCGCGGCGGGGCGAGGTACAGGATGTGCGCGACCCGGCCCAGGGGCCGTCACCGGACGTCCTGACGCTCGGCGCGATCAAGCCCACCGGCGAGTTCCTCGGAATCCCGGTGAACGAGGCGATCTGGCCCGGCCTGGTGCGGGAGGTACCGGGCACAGAGTGAGGCGGTCCGCATGAGGTACGGCATCCCGTGGGCCGCCCTCGCGTCCCCGCCGGCTGGGCTTTCCGGTGGACGCGGCCCCCGGCGACCGTGTGATTGACGCTCATGGGCAGGGGTGTAAACCTCGGCACGTGCAGGTGACGATTCGAGAAGTTGCGAAGGCGGCCGGGGTCTCCCCGTCCACGGTGTCCCGGGCGCTCGATCCGGGTGGGACGGTCAGCGCGGTCACCCGGGAGCGGGTCCAGGCCGCCGCCGACCGGCTCGGCTACCAGCCGAACCGCGCCGCCCGCGGCCTCATCACCGGCCGTACGGGCCATGTGGGGGTCATCGTCCCCGATCTGCTCAACCCGTTCTTCGCAGACATCTGCAAGGGAGCGCAGGCCCGCGCCCGGGGCCTCGGCCACGCCGTGTTCGTCAGCGACGCCGAGCGGGACGAGGGCCTGGAGCTGGACGCGATCCGCACGATGGCTCCGGAGGTGGACGGCATCGTGCTGTGCGCCCCGCACCTGAGCAGCGAGGAACTGCGTTCCCTGGACCAGCTCACCCAGAAGCCGATCGTGCTGCTGCACCGCAAGGAGCCGGGCTTCGCCGGCGTCACCGCCGACATGGTCGAGGGCATGACCGACGCCCTCACCCACCTGCACGCCCTCGGCCATCGTCGGATCGCCTACGTGGGCGGCCCCCGCAGTACCTGGACGGCCCAGGAGCGGGCCGCCGGCATCGAGGCCATGGCGGGCTCCGGCAAGGTCGAGATCATCCACGTCGGCAGCGTCGCCCCCCACTTCGACGGAGGTATCACGGGCGCCGCCGACGTGGTACTGGCCAGCGGCGCCAGCGCGGTGGTGGCCTTCAACGACATCGTCGCGTTCGGCCTGATCAGCCGCTTCACCGCTCGTGGGGTCCGGGTGCCGGACGAGATGAGTGTGGTCGGCTGCGACGACATCGCCCTCGCCGGGATGGCCGCTCCGCCGCTGACCACCGTCGGCGTACCCAAGGCGCAGGCGGCCCGGGCGGCGGTGGACCTGCTGTTCCGCATCCTGGGAACACCCGCGGGAGAGGACTCCCAGCCCTTGCAGCGGGTGCTGCCGACGCATCTCGTGGTGCGGGGATCGACGGCGGCGATCGAGCGGCGTTGAACGCGCCCGCCCCGTGAAGGGCTTCGGGCCTACCAGCGGGGCATCGCCGAATCGAACTCCGGCCGCACGCTCCGCAGGTAGGCGGTGTCGTCGCGGTGCTCACGCCCCAGGGACCGATACACCGCGTGCAGCCGGTCCAGGGCGGCGCGGTCGAGTTCGACGCCGAGGCCTGGGCCCCGCGGGATCGGGACCGAGCCGTCGGTGAACGACAGCGCGCCCGGCACCACGACGTCCTCCGCCGCGTTCCACGGGTAGTGCGTGTCACAGGCGTGGTCGAGCCCGGCCGTGGCCGCCGCCGCGTGGGTCATGGCGGCGAGGCTGATCCCGAGGTGGGAGTTGGAGTGCATGGACAGCCCCCAGCCGACGGCCCGGCAGACATCCCCGAGCGCGACGCCGGCCCGCAGGCCGCCCCAGATGTGGTGGTCGCCGAGCACGATCCGTACGGCGCCGCGTTCCACGGCGGGGCGTATGTGCTCCAGCGAGGTCACACACATGTTGGTGGCGAGGGGAAGCGGGGTCCGCGCGGCGACGGCGGCCATGTCCTCGACGCCGGCCACCGGGTCCTCCAGGTATTCGAGGATGCCCTCCAACTCGCCGACCGCCGCCAGGGCGGTCGGCAGGGTCCAGGCCGCGTTGGGGTCGAGGCGGAGCGGGTGGCCGGGGAACTCGGCCCGCAGCGCACGCAGCGCGGCGATCTCCTCGTCCGGCGCGAACACCCCGCCCTTGAGTTTGAGGGAACGGAAGCCGTAGCGGTCGACCATGCGCCTGGCCTGGGCCACGACGCCGTCCGGGGTGAGGGCCTCGCCCCACTCGTCGGCGGCCGCGCCCGGATGCCCGGCCCACTTGTAGAACAGATAGCCGCTGTAGGGCACCGTGTCCCGGACCCGGCCGCCCAGCAGATCCACGACGGGTACGCCCGCCAGCCGACCCTGCGCGTCCAGGCACGCCACCTCCAGCGCCGAGTACACACGCCGTATGTCGAAGGCGGGCGCGGGAACGGGTGCCGGTCCGCGTGACTCGGGCGGGTCGGCGCGGCCGGCCCAGCGTCGCCAGGGCGCGTCGGGCCCGTAGTCGACGCTGTCCGCCCGTCCGGACAGCAGCTCCCGCACCAGCTGGGCCAGGCGTCCCGTCTCGTACACACTGGTGCCGGGCAGACGGGAGCCGACCAGCTCCAGCCAGTCCAGCTGCCAGGCGTGTCCGGCGCATTCACCGAGGCCGGTCACCTCGCCGCCCCGGCCGTCGCCGACCACGAGTTCGACGACGGCGCGCAGCACATGGGGCTGGTGCACGCCGTCGGCGTTGAGCAGCGGGGGGTCGGCGAAGGCCACGGGGGTGACGCGCAGTTCCTGGATGATCATGTGTGAGTGCCTTCCGGCGGGCCGCGGTGCGAGAGTCAGCCCTTGGGGACGGTGCTGTTGTACTTCTCGAACATCTCGGCCGCCGCCTCCCGTACCGTCTTGTTCCCGAACAGGACGTCCTCGTTGAACCGCCGGAACTGCAGCTTGTCCTCGTCGGAGCCGGACGGGGGGATCGACATCGGGAGGAACCGCTTCTCCAGCGAGCTGACGTACTCGTACACCGTCCGGTCGCCCTTGCTGAGCTGCGGGGCGATGCGGTTCAGGATCTGCCGGTTCGGCGGCAGTCCGCGCACCACGCCGAGGGCGCTGCCCGCGTCCGGGTCGTTGAGCAGGAAGTCGATCAGCTGCGCGGCCTCGCGTTTGTGCGTGCTGCTCTGGCGTACGCACATCATTCCCGGCCCCGCGGTCAGGCCCAGCGGGGCGCTGGAGGAGGCGGTGGGGAAGGGAACGAGGTCGATGTCGCCGTAGGCCTCGAAGTAGGGCATGACGGTGCCGGTGAGGTTGAACTCGGCGGTGGAGATCTTTCGTACCAGCAGGGAGTTGGAGGTGTTGCCGTCGTAGGAGGCGGTGAGGTTGGGCGGGGTGAAGACCTTCTTGTCGCGCAGCCGGGCGGTCAGTTCCCAGAAGGCGGTGAGGTCGGCCTGGGTGAAGCCGAGCGAACCGCCCTTCGTGTACAGGGACTTGCCGCGCTGGTTGAGCCAGAGGTCGAAGGTCTCGCTGTAGCGGCCGAAGTCGGTGAGCGGATAGCGGTCGGGGGCTGCCTTGCGCAGGGCGGGGCCGACGTCCTCGATGAGGTCGTCCCAGGTCCAGCCGGGCTTCGGGAGTCCTCCGGCCTTCTGCCAGATCTTCGGGTCCACGAGCAGGGCCTGGCTGGAGATCCCCGTGGGCACCGCCCATATGTCGCCGTCCAGCCGGTCCGCGTCCACATAGACCTCGGGGATGCCGCTGACGTCGATGCCGGAGAAGTCGGGCCCGCTGAGGTTGGCGATCAGGCCATTGGCGGAGTAGTCGCGCAGTTGGTAGTAGTCCATCTGCAGCACGTCCGGGCCGGTGCCCGCGGCCACCTGGGCGGCCAGCCGCTGGAAGTACTTGTCGTACCCGGTGAAGGACACCGAGACCTTGATCCTCGGATGGCGCCGCTCGAAGAGCTCGACCGCCTTCTGGGTCGCCAGGTTGCGCTCGTCACCACCCCACCACTGGAAGTTGAGGGTCACCTCGCCGTCGGCCGAGGCGTCCTCGGTGCCGCATCCCGCGACGGCGGCGCCCAGACCGAGGGCGCCCAGTGAGGCGAGCACCTGACGGCGTGAGGGCGAGGGCAGGACACGGGGTCGGCGCATCGGGGACATCGGCGGCCCTTCGCTCGGTGGGTCGGGTGGTGATCGGGGAACGGCTGCAAACGTTCCCACTCTGTTTCCAATTGGCCCGGAAGCTACGCTCGGCAACGGGCCCGAGTCAATGGAGAGGGCCGAACAATCAGGCATGTCCTTGACTCTTGCGTGAGTCCGACCACCCATGCAAACGTTGCCGCCGTCATCCATCCTCAACGTGGAGGAGCAGCCCCCGATGGCCCAGGCGACCGCCCCGCCCCGACCTCTGCCCCGCCCGCGCGGCGGCGCCACCGACGCCAATGCCCCAGTCCCGCGCCGTCGTTCACAGGGCCTGTCGGCACACGTGTTCCTCACGCCCTGGCTGATCGGCATGATCGCGCTGACCGTGGGGCCGATGCTCGCCTCCCTGTATCTGTCGTTCACCGACTACGGCCTGTTCACGTCGCCGAAGTGGGTGGGCCTCGCCAACTACCGCTACATGCTGGAGGACGACCGCTTCCTCGCCTCCATCGGCGTCACCCTCGAATACGTCCTCATCAGCGCCCCGCTCAAGCTGGCGGTCGCACTCGCCGTGGCATTGCTGCTGAACAGGGTCCGGCGCGGAGTCGGCCTGTACCGAGCCGCGTTCTACGCTCCGTCACTGCTGGGCGCCAGCGTCAGCGTCGCGCTCGTGTGGCGGTCGCTGTTCGCCACCGACGGTTTCAGCGACAAGACCCTGAGCTCGTTCGGCATCCATCTCGGCGGCTTCACCGACAACCCGGACTACGCGCTGTACCCGCTGATCACGCTGACCGTCTGGCAGTTCGGCGCCCCCATGGTGATCTTCCTCGCCGGGCTGAAGCAGATACCGAGGGAGCTGTACGAGGCTGCCTCGCTCGACGGGGCGAGCCGGACACGCACCTTCCTCTCCATCACCCTGCCGATGCTGTCCCCGGTCCTCTTCTTCAACCTGGTCCTGGAGATCATCAACTCCTTCCAGTCGTTCACCTCCGCCTTCGTCATCAGCGACGGCGCCGGCGGGCCGGCCGACTCGACTCTGCTGTACTCCCTCTACCTGTACGAACAGGCCTTCACCAACTTCCACATGGGATACGCCTCCGCGATGGCGTGGGTGCTGCTGATCGTGATCGCGCTGGTCACCGCGCTCGTCTTCCGCACCTCCCGCATGTGGGTCCACTACGGACAGGAGGACGCGTCGTGACGACCACGGCACCCCCGCCCCCGGTCTCGGTCCCCGCCTCCAACTCGCCCGCAGGACCGATGCGTTCGGCGCTGTGGCATGTCGTCTGCGTGGCGATCGGCCTGGTACTGCTCTATCCGGTGCTGTGGCTGCTCACCGCGTCGGTGAAGTCCGGCACCGAGATCATCTCCAACCTGAGCCCGATCCCGCAGGTCTTCACTCCGGGCAACTACACCAACGCCATCGACGGGGTGAGCGGCATCTCGCTGTGGCGGATGTTCGCCAATTCGCTGCTGGTCTCGGCCGGGACGGTCGTCGGCAACGTGGTCTCCTGCTCGCTGGCCGCCTACGCCTTCGCACGGCTGCGGTTCCGGGGCCGCGGCCTCTACTTCGCGCTGATGATCGGCACGCTCATGCTGCCGCTGCACGTGGTGCTGATCCCGCAGTACATCATCTTCCAGAAGCTCGGCATGGTCGGTACGTATCTGCCGCTGATCCTGCCGAAGTTCCTGGCCACCGAGGCGTTCTTCGTCTTCCTGATCGTCCAGTTCATCCGCTCGCTGCCGCGCGAGCTGGACGAGGCGGCGCTCCTCGACGGCTGCGGCCCGTACCGCACCTTCTGGCACGTCATCCTGCCGCTGCTCAAACCCGCCCTGGTCACCACGACGATCTTCTCGTTCATCTGGAGCTGGAACGACTTCCTCCCCCAGCTGATGTATCTCGCCGACCCGGACACCTACACCCTGCAACTGGGTCTCAACCTGTTCGTCGACCAGTCCGGCAGCGCCGCCTTCGGCCCGATGTTCGCGATGTCCGTGCTGACGCTCGTGCCGGTGATGCTGTTCTTCTTCGCCTTCCAGCGTCTGCTGGTCGAGGGCGTCCAGACCTCCGGCCTCAAGGGATAGGGGTACGACGACATGCGACGCTCCTGGTTCCCCCTCTTCGCGGACTGCCTGCTGCTCGGCGTGTTCCTCATCCTGTGCTCGCTGCCCGTTCTCACCGCGTTCCCGGCGTTCGTCGCCGGTTGCGCGGTGCTGCGCGAGCAGGCCAGGGGCGGTCCGGGCGTGACGCCGGCGATCCTGCTGGCGGCACTGCGCCGGGTGCTGCGCTCGGGGCGCGCGGTCTGGCTGGTGCCGACGGGGGTGCTGGCGTTGCTGTGGCTGGACGCCATGGCCCTGGAGGCGCGCGGTCCCGGCATGGGCTTCCCCGTGGCCGCGGCGAGTTCACTGGTGGCGGCCCTCGGGCTGCGGTGTGCGGCCGGCTGGCGCGAGGGGACCGCGTGGCGGGCGGTCGTCGCCTCGGCGTTCCGCTCGATGCCCCAACAGCCGCTCGTGCCCGTGCTGCTGGCGGGTTCCGCCGTCGCGGCCGCCGCGCTGGTGGCCATGTCCCCCGTTCTGCTGCTCGTCGCCCTCGGACCGCTCGCCCTCGCCGCCACGGCCGTCGACACGTGGCGCCCCCTGCCCCCGTTCCCCTCCCTTCCCTCCCCCGAGATGTCCGCGAACTGAACGGAGAACACATGCCTGCCGACACCGCACGCCGCCGCTGCGCCGTGGTGGGACTGGGCGCCCGCGCCCGGCTCTTCGCCCAGGCGCTCGCCGGTCCCTACGCGGACCGGATCGACCTGGTCGGCTTCTGCGATGTCAACCCGCACAGAATGGCCGTGCACAACGACTGGATCGGCGCCCGCGTACCCACGTACGCCGCCGAGGACTTCACACGGATGCTGCGCCGCGAACGCGTCGACCTCGTCGTCGTCTGCACCGTCGACCGCACCCACGACCACTACATCGTCCAGGCCCTGGAGGCCGGCTGCGACGTGGTCACCGAGAAGCCGATGACGACGGACGCCGACCGCGCCCGCCGTATCCTCGACGCCCGGCGGCGCACCGGCCGCGAGGTACGGGTCGCTTTCAACTACCGCTACAACCCGGTGCATTCGACCGTGCGCGAGCTGATCGCGGCCGGGGAGATCGGCGAGGTCGGGTCGGTGCACTTCGAGTGGCTGCTCGATCTGCGGCACGGCGCCGACTACTTCCGGCGCTGGCACCGCGAGAAGGCCAACTCCGGCGGTCTCATGGTGCACAAGGCCACGCACCACTTCGACCTCGTCAACTGGTGGCTGGGCACCGAACCCGAAACCGTGTACGCCCAGGGCGGGCTGTTCTTCTACGGCGACGAGGCCGGCGCACGCCGTGGCCTGGCCCGTGACTACGCCCGGGCACACGGCTCCCCCGCGGCGGCGGACGACCCCTTCGCCGTACGGCTGGCCGACTCACCACTGCTCACCGCGCTGTACCTGGACGCGGAGGCCGAGGACGGCTATCACCGCGACCAGAACGTCTTCGGACCGGGAGTGACGATCGAGGACGACATGGCGGTTCTGGTGCGCTACGCCTCCGGCGCCACCCTCACGTACCACCTGACCGCGTACGCCCCCTGGGAGGGATACCGGATCGCCTTCAACGGCAGCGAGGGGCGGCTCGAACTGCTCGTCGAGGAATCGACCTGGACCCGGTCCGAAGTGGCCGTGCCGGGCGACAGCGCGGTGCTGCACGGGGAGTCGGTGGGCGACACGGCGGGGCGTACGGAGCTGATGCTGCGTCGGTTCTGGGAGCCGCCGCGCGAACTCAAGGTGCCCACCGGCGAGGGCGGCCACGGCGGCGGTGACGTAAGGATGCTCGCGGACCTGTTCGGCGAGCCCGCGCCCGACCCGCTGGGGAGGGCGGCAGACGCCACCGACGGGGCCCGCTCACTGGTCACGGGCCTGGCCGCGAACCGGTCCTTCGAGTCGGGGGGCCCGGTACGGACACGGGACCTGCTCGACGTGTGAGCCGGGCGGGCACCGGAGCCGGTCCGTCCCGTCCCGCACCGCCGGGAGGGGCGGGCAGGCCACCGGACGCGTCTCGCCCGCCGCACGGGACCAGACCCTCGGTCACGATCCGTCGTCCGGTGGGGTGGTGAACGGGCGGCCTCCGCGAGCGGCGACGGCGGCCGTGTCCATCCGGGGCAGTGCCGGGCCTCGTGCCTCCTCCCCCCGGTGACCGGACCGAGCGCCGTGAAGACGACGGTCAGGAGAGCGACGGCCAGGAGCAGCTCCCGGCCGCGCGGCGACGACCTCTCCGGGCAGGTCCTGGCGGCGAACCGCGGACTGCGCGACGTCCTCCTGCGCGGCGCGGGCGGCAGGCTCCGGCCGGCCGCGGCCCGGGACGAACCTCACCCCATGGTCGCGGCCGTCTTCACCCGCGCCCAGCGGGACGGCCGGCTCCGCGACGGCATCGGCCCGACCGACTTCCCCCTGATCCTGGACGGCATGCGAAGCGATCACGACAGCGCCTCCCCCCCCTGCCCCGGCCCGCACTCGACATGGACGCACTCCACCGGTCCTCGAAGGAACGCCGTCCGCCGGCCGACGAACCCGGACGACCGACGTGCGTAGCACCTTCCGATACGGCGGCGTATGCCGACAGATCGGTCTGTCCGGCAGCGCCCAGGACGTCGACATCGGTGTGACGGTGTCCTCCGCGTCCTCCGCGCTCGGACGGCCGTGGTCGCCTCGGCCCTCTCCACCGGCTCCGCCTCCGCACAAGACGCTGCCTACCGGCGTCCTTCGGGTCACCCTTGCGGAGGACCGACACGGGCTGCCCCGTGGTACCGCGGTACCACTCGGCCACCGAAGTGTCCCCCGTGGTCCCAGGACCGGTGCCGGTCGCTCTCGTAGCGTCTTACGCAGAGGTCGCCACCCGGCAGCGGCCGTGTTCCAGTCGAGGAAGGCCCACACCCATGATCGAAGCCCGTGAGCTGACGAAGCGGTACGGCGACAAGACGGTCGTCGACCACCTGAGCTTCACCGTCAAGCCTGGTGAGGTGACCGGCTTCCTGGGCCCCAACGGTGCGGGCAAGTCCACGACCATGCGCATGATCGTCGGCCTGGACTCCCCCACCGAGGGCAAGGTCACCGTGGGCGGCAAGTCGTACGGCAGGCACGCCGCACCGCTGCAGGAGATAGGCACCCTGCTGGAGGCCAAGTCCGTCCACCCGGGGCGCACCGCGCGCAACCACCTCATGGCGCTGGCCCACACCCACGGCATTCCGCGCCGCCGGGTCGACGAGGTCATCGAACTGGCCGGACTGACCAGCGTGGCGGGCAAGCGGGTGGGCGCCTTCTCGCTCGGCATGGGGCAGCGGCTCGGCATCGCCTCGGCCCTGCTCGGCGACCCGGAGATCGTCATGCTCGACGAACCGGTCAACGGCCTGGACCCCGAGGGCGTGCTGTGGGTACGCAACCTGCTGCGGGCGCTGGCCGACGAGGGCCGGGCCGTGATGCTCTCCTCGCACCTGATGAGCGAGACCGCGCTGATCGCCGACCACCTCGTGATCATCGGACGCGGACGGCTGCTCGCCGACACCACGGTCGAGGACTTCACCCGGGAGGCCGGCGGCTCGGGCGTGAAGGTCTGCACCACCGAGGCCATACGGCTGCGTTCGCTGCTGGCCGGCCCGGACGTCACCATCAGCTCCTCCTCCGCCGAGGAACTGGTGGTCACCGGACGGGACGCCCGGGAGATCGGGGCGATCGCCGCCCAGCACGGGATCGCCCTGCACGAACTCACCCCGCAGGCCGTCTCCCTGGAGGAGGCCTTCATGCAACTCACCCATGACGCCGTGGAGTACCAGAGCGCTCCCGCCGGCACCGAACGAAAGGCCGCCTGATGACCACCACCACGCTTTCCGTGGCCCCGGCTCCGAAGGAAGCGGCCACCAAGCCCGCCTACAAGGTGACCGGCCTGCGGGTGCTGCGTTCGGAGTGGGCCAAGTTCTGGTCGCTGCGCTCCAGCTGGATCACTTTGGCCGTCGCCGTCGCCCTCGTCATCGCTCTGGGGGCCATCGCCTCCGCCACCTACAGCCCCGACACGGCCACGAACGCACCCGGCAGCGGTCCGGGCGACTCCGGCCCCCAGGACGCGGTCAGCCTGGCCCTGCTCGGCGTGACCTTCGCCTCCCTGGCCGTGGGCGTGCTCGGGGTGCTGCTGTCCGCGGGCGAGTACAGCACCGGCATGATCCGCTCCACCCTCGCCGCGGTACCGCGACGGCTGCCCGTCCTGTGGTCCAAGGCCGCCGTGATCGGGCCCATCGCCCTGGTCGTCACCACCGTGGGCGCGCTGGCCGCGTTCCAGCTGGGCACCCTCGGCCTGGAGGGCGAGAAGATCGCGCTCTCCCTGAGCGACGACGGTGTGCTGCGCAGCCTGGCCGGCGCGGGCGTCTACCTCGGCCTGGTCGCCGTGTTCGGTGTCGCCCTGGGCGTGCTGCTGCGCTCCTCCGCCGGAGCGATCGCGGTCCTGGTCGGCATCCTGCTGATCCTGCCCGGCCTCGCCTCGCTGCTGCCCGACTCGCTGTACGACAGCGTCAACCCCTACTTCCCCAGCAACGCGGGGTCGGCGATCTACGCCCTGAACGAGTCCTCCGACGCCCTCTCGCCAGGAGCGGGTCTCGCGGTCTTCGCCGGCTGGGTGGCCCTGACCCTCGTCGGTGCGGCCGTCCGACTCGTCAAGACGGACGCCTGACCCGCCGCTTCGAGGACAATGGGAATCATGACCTCGCGCCGCGCGGCAGCAGCCGCCGACACCGCCCGGGGGACGGCGACCTCGCCGTCCCCCGGGCTCGACGCCGCCTGGGCGCACCCTCTCCTCGGCCGTATGATGCGCGGCCAGAGCCGGCGTCAGCGACTGGACCGCAGGCATCCCTGGCTGCTGGACACCGCGGTCGTGGTCGTCGTCGCCCTGATCAGCCTGCCCGACCTGATCTCCCCGGACGGCCACGGGCCCTTCGGGGCGACAGCCGACCGCGCCGACCTGCCGACCGGCGTCATGATCGCCTTCGCCGCCGCGTTCATCGTGCCGCTGTGGTGGCGCCGCAGAGCCCCGGCAGTCACCTACTTCGTCATCGCGCTGGTCTCGCTCGCCCAGTGGTCGCTGGGGGTGTGGCAGCAGACGGGCATCAGCGCCCTCGTCGCGCTGTACGCCCTGGCCCTGTACGGCTCCTTGCGGGTCCTGGGTTGGGCCGCCGCGCTGACGGCCGCCGAGCTGACGCTGGCGGTCAGTGTCCTGGCGCCCGTGGAGCGCCCGGTACTCGGCCTCTTCTTCCTGCTGGGGACGGCGACGGCGGCGATTGCCCTCGGCCTGACCCTGCGTATCCGCAGGATGTATCTGGACGCCCTGGAGGACCGGGCCGCGCGTCTGGAGATCGAACGCGACCAGCGCGTCCGGCTGACCGCCGCCGCCGAACGCTCCCGGGTCGCCCGCGAGATGCACGACATCGTCGGCCACAACCTCTCGGTGATGGTCAGCGTCGCCGACGGCGCCGCGGTCCTCGCCGCCAACCGGGGCGAGCGGTCCGCCGAGGCTCTGCGCATCCTCGGCGACACGGGACGCCAGGCCATGGACGAACTCCGCCGCGTCCTGGGCGTCCTGCGGGAGGAGCGAGACCACGAGAACGTCCGGATGCTCAATCCGCAGCCGGGTTTCCGGGATCTGGACGCCCTGCTGTCGCGGGTACGCGCCGCCGGGCTCACCGTCGTCTACCGCACCACCGGGGATCTCGACGCACTGGGCGACGGCGTTCAGCTCACCGTGTACCGCATCGTCCAGGAGTCGCTGACCAACACCCTCAAGCACGCGGGCGTCGGCTCCGCCGCCGAGGTCACCGTGACCGCCCACGCGGGCAGGGTGAAGGTGACGGTCGCCGACACCGGAGCACCGCCGGGGGCGGACGGCCCGGCGGCCCCCGGCCACGAGAGCGAAGACTCCGGACACGGCTTGGTCGGCATCAGGCAACGGGCGGCGATGTACAACGCGACCGTCACGATCGGTCCCCGCCCCACCACGCACGGCTGGCTCGTGGACGTGGAACTCGACGCACCGCCCGCACCCGCCCCTTTGGCCCCAGGAGTGCCCCTCCCATGACCACCGTGCTCATCGCGGACGACCAGCCCCTCCAGCGCATGGGGGTCCGTATGCTCATCGAGGGCACCCCGGGCCTGGACGCGGTCGGCGAGGCCGAGCACGGCGCCGCGGCCGTTCGCCTGGCCGCCGAACTCCGCCCCGACGTCGTCCTCATGGACATCCGTATGCCCGGCATGGACGGCATCGAGGCCACCCGCCGCATCATCGCCTCCGGCGGCCGCACCCGCGTCCTCATCGTCACCACCTTCGACCTCGACGAGTACGCCTACGAAGGTCTGCGGGCCGGCGCCAGCGGCTTCCTGCTCAAGGACGCCCGCCCCGAGGAGCTTGTCGCCGGTATCCATGCTGTCGCCATCGGCGACGCCGTCGTGGCCCCCCGCCTCACCCGCCGTCTGCTGGACGCCTACACCCACCAGGCCCTCGCTCCCGTCGGCGCCCCCGCCGCGGAGGACCCCCGCCTGCAGGCCCTCACCGATCGCGAACGCGAGGTCCTGGTGGCCATCGGCCAGGGCTGGACGAACGCGGAGATCGCCGAACGGCTCGTCCTCACCGAGTCCACCGTCAAGAAGCACGTGGGTCGCGTTCTCGCCAAGCTCGGCGCCCGCGACCGCGTCCAGGCCGTGATCACGGCGTACGACGCCGGGCTGGTCAAAGCCAAGTCGTAGCCCGTCCGGAACGACGAGGGCACATCACCCGCCGGATTCCCGGCAACACCAGTCCGTCCAACGCCTTGTGCTGGCTTCCAGGCGGTCTGCCGGCAAGGTCCCCGGGATGGCAGCCTCGCCTTCGACGTCTGCACCCGGGCCGTCGCCCCGAGCGCCTACTGAATCTTCGACATGTACCGGGACGAGGGCGCCTCGGTGCCGGCCTTCCTCACTCCGGTGAGCTGACGGCCCGCTGCCCGGCGACTTCCCGTACGGCGTCGTCCCGCGGCGGGGCCGTGGAGTTGCGCAGGACCAGTTCGGTGGCGACCTCCATGTGCTCCATGAGCAGTTTCTGCCCTTCGATGAGGGACAGCAGCGCGCGAGCCGCCTTCTGACCCATGTCATGAAGCGGCTGTCGCACGGTGGTAAGGCCGGGGAAGCTCTGCGCCGCCTGGGGGAGGTCGTCGAAGCCGACGACGGAGAAGTCGGCGGGCACGTCGAGGCCGAGCGCCCGGGCGGCGTCGACCGCGCCGAGGGCCATCAGGTCGGCGCCGGCGACGATCGCCGTGGGGCCGTGGTCGGTGATCAGACGGGTCGCGGTGCGAAATCCGCAGGCGTAGGAGAAGTCGCAGGTGGCGACAAGTCGCGGGTCGACCGAAAGTCCGGCGAGCCGCATCGCGTCCTCGAAGCCCTGGAAGCGTACGGATGAGCTCTCCAGGTCCTCCTCGCCTCGCAGATAGGCGATGCGGGTGTGGCCCAGGTCGATCAGATGCCGGGTGCCGACACGCATGCCGGTGTAGTTGTCGACGGTCAGCCGGGGCAGCGCCACGTCCATGCGGCGTGGGTCGATGACGACACAGGGGAGGTTCCGCCGGCGCAGCAGTTTGACCGTCTCGTCCTCCAGGACGGGTGCGATCAGCAGCACACCGTCGACCAGGCCCCGCCCGAGGAACTCGATCCGGTCCTTCTCCCGCACCGCGTCGTGGTACGAGGCGTTGACCAGCAACTCCTGTTCGGCGTCGGCGAGTTCGTCGGCGACGCCGCGCAGGATCTCCAGTCCGTACTGGCTCGTCAGGTCCAGGGCGATGAGGCCGATGAGCCCGCTGCGGCCGGCCTTGAGGTTGCGGGCCGAGACATTGGGCCGATAGCCCAGCCGTTCGGCGACCTCCATGACACGGCGGCGGGTCTCCTCGGAGGCCCCCGGCTTGCCGTTCATCACGTTGGACACCGTCATCGCGGAGACGCCGGCCTCCCCGGCCACCTGAGCGATGGTCACCCGCCCTGTCACCCCAACTCCCCTCCGTCTGTCCGTCTGAAGCCGCGCCCACTCTCCCACTCCTAGGGGATCAGTCGCCAAAGCTTCACGGAAACCTCCGGGAAACTATAACGATAAGGCTCGCTCGGCGTAAAAGAAACCCCACCTGAACAGGGATGGCAAGTCTCGCGAAGCGCAGTAGATCAGTCACCGAAAGTTACGCATAGATGTCGCCTAAGTTTTGCGTTACAGTCCCCGCCATCAACACGTAACGTTCACCGCAACTCCGGTCGACCCGCATGTTCCGCACCTATTCAGTGCCGTACCCGCACGGAAGCCGACCGGCTACGTCAAATCCGTTCACAGAGATCAAGTCGGCCTGTACCGACCTTGGGTGAGGTGTGCAATGAAGCGTTCCGGGAGACGAATCGCGGTCACCGCCACGGCCGTCGCCATGGCGATGTCACTGGCCGCGTGCGGAGGCGAGTCGTCCGACTCCTCCTCCGGCGACGGCAAGGTGACCCTCCACGTCGAGGCGTGGAAGGGCGGCGGCGCGGAGCCCGCGAACGTCGCGGAGATCAACAAGGCCTTCGAGAAGGCCAACCCCAACATCAAGATCGACTTCGAGTACATCACCGCGAACGACACCTACGTCCAGAAGCTCCAGCCCGAACTGCTCGGTGGCAAGGCGGGCGACGTGATCATGGTCGACACGGACAAGATGAAGAAGTGGGGCGCCTCGGGCTACCTCGCCGATCTGTCCGACGAGGCATGGGCGAGCCGGATAGCCCCCGACGCCAAGCCCTTCGCCGAGGCCGACGGCAAGACCCTCGCCATGCCGATGGAGCTGATCGGCATCGGCCTGTACGCCAACATGGACCTGCTGAAGAAGGCCGGCGTCACCGAGGTCCCGGCCGACTGGCCGACGTTCCTGGAGGTGCTCGGCAAGGTCAAGAAGGCCGGCATCACCCCCATCTCGCTGCCCGACAAGAGTGCCTGGACCGGCGGCTCCGTCTTCCAGGCGGCCGGTTCGACCCGCGTCTACCAGAAGAACAAGCAGTGGGACGCCGACTTCACCGCCGGCAAGGCCTCCTTCGACCCGGACTGGAAGGAGTCGCTGGAGCAGCTGAAGACCCTGGAGGACAAGGGGTACATCGACTGGAAGAACGAACTCGGCGTCGACGAGTGGTCGCAGGGCCCGCAGAACTTCAGCGCCGGCAAGAGCGCCTTCTGGTACCAGGGCGCCTGGCAGGTCTCCAACATCGAGAAGGCCGGCTTCCCCGTCTCCTTCGCGCCCTGGCCGGGCGGTGACAAGGGCACCAAGCCCAACAGCATGCTGTTCTCCGGCACGATGTGGGCGGTCAACTCCCAGTCGGAGCAGGGCGAGGCAGCGCGCAAGTACGTCGACTTCTGGTCGCAGAACGAGAACCTGGCCAAGTTCCTGGAGGCGGAGAACGCGCAGTCGCCGTTCACCGGCGGCACGACTCCCAAGAACGACTCGACGACGGCCTTCACCACGGCCTTCGAGGAGGGGCGCTACCGCATCCTCCCGTCCAACTCCTGGTACGCCGCGGCCGCCGAGACCGAGACCGGCTCGAAGATCCAGTCCTATCTGCTGGGCAAGTCGTCCGCCGCGCAGACCCTGAAGGACATCCAGAGCGCCGCGTCCGCCAAGTAGTCCGGCACCTCCCGGTCAGCCGTGGCGGGGGCGAAGGGTGGCTCCCTGGGAGCCCTCGCCACGGCACTTCCGGGCAAGAGGAGGATTCCCCGTGTTCCATCGACGGCGCGCCACCATGGCCGCCTTCCTGCTCCCGGCGATCGCCGTGTACGGCACGTTCATGCTGTACCCGCTGGTCCGAGGCGTCTATCTGAGCATGACCGACAGCCTCGGCGGACCCGTCGCCAACTTCGTCGGCACGGAGCAGTACCGTGCCATGGCCGACGACCCGGACGTCACCGCGGCCCTGTGGCACACCATCGTGTACGCCGCCGTCGTCGTCGTCGCACAGAACGGTCTCGGCCTGCTCTTCGCGAGCATGCTCTTCCGTCGGCCCAAGGTCCGCAAGACGCTCAGCGTGGTACTGCTGACCCCCACCCTGGTCTCCCCGGTGATGGCGGCCTTCATCTGGTCGTACCTCTACGCCCCGGACGGCGGCATCAACGCCCTGCTCGGCGCGTTCGGCCTGGACTCGCTCGAACATGTGTGGCTCGGGGACACCTCCACCGCCCTGTACGCGGTGGCGGGCGTCAACATCTGGATGTTCGCGGGCTACTCGTGCGCCATCTTCCTGGCCGGCTACATGAGCGTGCCCACCGAACTCCTCGACGCCGCCGCGGTCGACGGCGCGAGTGGCTGGCAGCGTTTCCGCAGCGTGGAGTGGCCGATGCTGGCGCCCTCGCTGACCGTGAACGTGACCCTCAGTCTCATCGGCTCGCTCAAGGTCTTCGAGTTCCCCCTGGTGCTCACCAACGGCGGCCCGGCCGGAGCCACCGAGACCCTGACCACGCTGGTCTACCGGAACGTGTTCGGCGGCGGGAAGTTCGCCTTCGGCGTCGCCGTCTCCGTCCTGCTCCTGGTGACCGTGGTCGTCCTGTCCAGCGCCACCTCCTCACTGCTGCGCCTGCGCGAGCGCCGAATCTGACGGGCGAGCCAACCATGACTTCCAACACCCTTCCCTCGAAGACGGCCCACCGGCCCGTGCCCCCCGCACCCCCGGTCGACGGCGGGCCCGCGCGGCCCGGTCTCGTCCGCCGCGTCGGCGGCCCGCTCGGCACCGTGCTCCTCTGCCTCGGCGTGCTGGTGTTCGTCCTGCCGTTCCTGTTCACCGTCGTCACCTCGCTGCGCACCGCGGCGGACGTGGCCCAGTCCCCGCTGGG
The DNA here is from genome assembly GCF_053592555.1 of Streptomyces sp. NPDC002643. Classification (NCBI taxonomy): domain Bacteria; kingdom Bacillati; phylum Actinomycetota; class Actinomycetes; order Kitasatosporales; family Streptomycetaceae; genus Streptomyces; species Streptomyces sp. NPDC002643. The sequence continues at coordinate 14,945 of NZ_JBSFVY010000018.1, read as the reverse complement.
CTTCCCCGACTCGCTGACGCTGAAGAACTTCTCCGACGCCTTCAGTCAGATCCACTACGGGCGCAGCGCGCTCAACACGCTGCTCATCACGGGGCTGTCGTGCCTGGCCATCACCGTGCTCGGCTCCGCGGCCAGCTACCCCCTGGCCCGTATCACCCAGGGCTGGTCGACCTGGGCGTACCGGCTGTTCATCCTGGGCACCTCGGTACCGGTCTTCGTCGTGGTGGCGCCGCTGTACCTGCTGATGCGGGACCTGAACCTGCTGGACAGCTACGCGGGCGTGGTCTTCGTCTACACCGCGATGTTCCTGCCGGTCGCGGTGTTCTTCTACACCAGCTTCATCCGGTCGATCCCGGTGGACCTGGAGGAGGCCGCCGCGCTGGACGGCTGCGGGGCGTTCCGTACGTTCTTCGTCATCATCCTGCCGCTGCTGCGCCCGATCACCAGCACCCTGCTGACGTTCGTCTGCATCCAGGTCTGGAACGACCTGGTCATCCCGCTGGTCTTCCTGCAGGACCCCGGCAAGCGCACGGTCATGGTGAACGCGTACGCCTTCCTCGACCCGCACACGGTGCAGCCGACCACCCTGTTCCCCGCCGCCCTGCTGGGTGTCGCGCCCCTGCTGCTGGTCTTCATCTTCCTGCAGCGCCATGTGGTGGCCGGCATGTCCGCCGGCGCCGTCAAGTCCTGACCCCCGCCTGCTGGTTCGCCCTCCACCGGTTCGCCCTCCACCGGTTCGCCCGCTGACGTCGGCCGTCCCGCGCCGTCGTACGGCTGTCCCGTCGCGCCCTGACACCTCTCGGCGACGACGCCCCAAGCCCGGCAGTCCCGTGCCCCCTGGTTCCGTAGTCCTGGAAGGACCCCCCACCGATGTACGTGGTCTCCTACTTCACCGACGCCGACGAGGCGCTGCATCTGGCCCACAGCCTCGACGGCGAGGTGTTCACCCCGGTCAACGACGGCCTGCCGGTGCTGCGGGGCACGGTGGGCACCGGCAGGCTGCGGGACCCGTTCATCGGCACGGGCCCGGACGGGCTGTTCCATCTGCTGGCCACCGACGGCTGGACCAGCCCGTATATCGTCCACGCCACCTCGGCCGACCTGATCGACTGGTCCGAGCAGCGGCTGCTCCCCGTGATGGCCGGTGTGGAGGGCGCCCTCAACGCCTGGGCCCCGGAGTTCTTCCTGGACCGGGCCAGCGGGCTGTACCACCTCATCTGGTCGTCGGTCGTCGAGCCCGGGGCCACGGCGGAGGGCCGCGACTTCGAGCACAACAGCCAGAACCACCGCATCTGGCACTGCTCGACAGCGGACTTCCGGACCTTCTCGGCCCCGGCCGTCTTCTTCGACCCCGGTCACTCGGTCATCGACGCCACCGTGCGGGAGGTCGACGGCGGGGGATTCCTGATGGCGTTCAAGGACGAGCGGGGCTCCAACGACCTCGGCACCGCGCACAAGGACATCCACCTGGCGGCCTTCGGCACCCCCGGCGGTCCGTTCTCCGCCGTGCGCGGACCGGTCACTCCTCCCGTGGTGGAGGGACCGTCGTTCTTCCGCCGGGGCGACGAACTCGTCATGATCTTCGACCACTTCCTTGAGGGGAGATACGGCGCGGCCCGCAGCAAGGACGGCGTGGACTGGGAGCCGGTCTCCCTGGCCCTGCCGACGGGCATGCGCCATGCCTCCGTCCTCGAAACATCCGCCCTGAACTCGCTCCCCGGCTAGGGAAGCGGCCGCAGGTTCCGGGCGGGTCCGCCTCGGTGCGACCCGCCCGGTGCAGGAAGACCCGTGTCGCGCTCCGCGACGCGGGGGACTCGATCACCCAGCAAGGAGCGTCGCGATGAAGCGTCGCAGACCGTCACGTCCGGTCCGCCGGGCGGCACGTGTTCTGACCCTGCTCGCCACCATGGCGGGAGCGGTCATGGTCCCGGCCCATGTCGCGCTGGCGGCGGCCACCACCTACTACGTGAACTGTTCGGCGTCCACCAACGGCAACGGCACCCAGTCCAGCCCCTGGAACTCGGTGACCGGCGTCAACAACACCACCTTCGGCCCGGGCGACAGCATCCTCTTCGCCGCGGGCACCACCTGCACCGGCCAGGTCGCCCCCGGCGGATCGGGCGCCTCCGGCAGCCCGATCACCATGGGGTCCTACGGCACCGGCGCCAAGCCGAAGATCGACGCCCAGGGCGCCACCGGCCCGGTCATCCACCTGCTCAACCAGGAGTACTGGGAGATCGGCGGCCTGGAGCTGACCAACGCCGCCTCCTCCCCGAACTACCGCTCCGGCGTCCTCGCCGAGAACGCCTCCGGCGGCGTCCTGCACCACATCCGGGTGCACGACATGAACATCCACCACATCAGCGGCTACTCGGGCGGCTGGTACGCCACGAACGCGGGCGTCGGCGTCCAGACCAACCACACCACCCCGGCATCCACCTGGGACGACGTGGTGATCGAGGACAACACCTTCGACCACGTCGACCGCATAGCCGTCGCCGTCACCCCGGACGGGGACGGCGAGGGCACCAACCAGACCACCAACACGGTCATCCGCGACAACACGATCACCTACAGCGGCGCCGACGACATCCTCGTCGTCAAGAACGACGGCGCCCTGATCGAGGGCAACAAGGCCGGCTACGGCGGCGCGAAGGAGGACTGCCCACCGTCGGGCCAGTACTGCAACCGCGCCTCGGCCGGTATCTGGATGTCCGGCAGCAACGACACCGTGGTCCAGAACAACGAGGTCTACTGCCACGTGGACGGCGCCGACGGCACCGGCTTCGACGTGGACTGGGGCAACCACAACACCACGTTCCAGTACAACTACAGCCACCAGAACATCGGCGGCTTCATGCTGGTGATGCCGCCCTTCACCATCGCCAACGAGCCCACCTCGACCGTCCCCAGCGACGGCACGGTGATCCGCTACAACATCAGCGAGAACGACGGCACCAACGAGGGCTGCCCCATGGCCGGCACCCCGACCCACGGCACCGGCGTCTTCCACTTCGTCGGCAACATCCCCAACAAGAGCGGCAGCGCGGTCGCCTACCCGAACATCTACAACAACACCATCTACGTCAACCAGAGCGGCCTGAACACCCCGATCCTCTACTCCCGCAGGGGCAGCAGCGTCACCGGACGGCTGGTCTTCCAGAACAACGCGGTCTTCAACTACGGCACCGGCGGCTACTTCACCACCACCGGCGGTTCCATCTGGTCCAACAACCTCTACTACGGCAACCACCCCTCCTCCGAGCCCGCCGACACGGTCAAGGTCACGACGGACCCGCAGTTCCGCAACCCGGGCAACGCCGACTCCTCGTCCACGTACACCGGCATGGACGCCTACCAGGTCCACCCCTCCTCCCCCGTGATCCGGGCCGGCACCGTGATCAGCGACAACGGTGGCAAGGACGCCTTCGGCAACACCGTCTCGGCGACGGCCGCGCCCAACATCGGCGCCTACAACGGCACCGGCGGCAACCTCGCCAACAACGCGGGCTTCGAGTCGGGCGCGATGAGCCCCTGGACCAACAGCGGAGCGGCCCCCTCGGTCACCTCCTCGGGCGCCCGCACCGGCACCTACGCGCTGACCACCCAGGCCAGCGGCAGCGGCGCCAACCAGAACATCACCGGCCTCAGCCCCAACACCACGTATCTGCTCACCGGCTGGGCCAAGGTCGCCAACGCCGGGGAAACCCTCGCGATCGGCGTCAAGAACTACGGCGGCACGGAGACGTTCACCAACGTGGCCACCTCGTCGTACTCCCAGGCGGCCGTGGTGTTCACGACCGGCGGTTCGAACACCTCCGCGCTGATCTACTGCTGGAAGAACACCGGCGGCACAGGCTCCGGCAACTGCGACGACCTCGCGGTCGAGCGCCTGTCGTCCGCCACCAACCCGGTCACCAACCCGGGCTTCGAGACCGGCGCGCTGTCGCCGTGGGGACAGAGCACGGGTACGGCGTCCAGCGTGGTCGCCTCCAACCCCCGCTCCGGCACCTACGCCCTGAAGACCGGGAACAGCGCCAGCGGTGCCCAGCAGACGGTGAGCGGCCTCGGCTCCAGCGGCACCTACCTGCTGGCCGGCTGGGCCAAGGTGGCCACCGCGGGTGAGGAAGTGGCGGTCGGCGTGAAGAGCTTCGGCGGTACGGAAACGTATCTGCGGACCTCGGCCGCGTCCTACGCCCAGCAGCCGATCTTCTTCACCACGGGCGCCTCCGCCACCTCGGCCGCCGTCTACTGCTACAAGAACGCCGGTTCCGCGGCCGGATACTGCGACGACTACACCCTCATCAAGCTCCCGTAGCCCCAACCCCTCCTGACCGCTCGGGCGGGCCGTGCCGGACCCCCCGATCGTCGGTATGTTCATCGCCCTCATCAGCCGGGGCCGCACCAACCGCCAGTGCGACGGCGGGGTCATCCG
>NZ_JBSFVY010000018.1:0-10500 GCF_053592555.1 Streptomyces sp. NPDC002643 | reverse complement strand
AGGGGCGCAGCCCCCCGCTTTTTCAGGGGCGCGGGGAACTGCGCGAACAACCCCCCCCCCCCCCCCCCCCCCCCCCCCCCCCCCCCCCCCCCCCCCCCCCCCCGGGGCCCCCCCCCCCCCCCCCCCCCCCGCCCCGTCAGCGCCCGCCCCGTCAGCGCCCGCCCCGTCAGCGCCCGCCCCGTCAGCGCGCGCATCGTCCGTCGAGCGACCGGGTCGTGGCGACGCCTTGCCTGCCGCTCACCAGCCGGAATCACTGTGCGCGTTCCTTTCCCACAGCGCCCTGAATTCCCCGCGTCAGGCCTCTTGACTTCTCTTCAGGCCCGTCATTACCGTCTCGCAGAATTTCGAACAATGTTCGCAATTTCGAACATTCATCCACCGCATGAGTGCCCAATGGAGGACACCTCTATGCGTCTCAGACGTAGCAGCCGCGCCCTGGCCGCCCTGTGCGGCTCGGTGTTGTCCATCAGCCTGCTGAGCGCCGGCCCGGGCGCGTCCCCCGCTCTGGCCGCCGACGATCCCAACGCGGTCGCCCTGGACAAGGACGCGATTCTCGCCGCCAACCAGCTCGACGAGCGCCAGTGGTACAAGGCGAACATCCCGTTCCTGGACACCCCCGACAACGACATCGACGAGGTCTACTACTACCGCTGGAGCACCTACAAACGCGCCCTGCGCTACACCGTGCCGGGCACCGGGTACGTGTCGACCGAGTACGACGTGCCGATCGGCTACGCCGGGAACCCGTACACCGCGCTGCCGGACGCGGCCGGCTACCACCTGCTGGACGGGCGCTGGCTGCACAACCGCGACTACGCCGGTGACTACCTGGACTTCTGGCTGCGCGGTGCGGGCAACTCGGGTGTGCGGAACTTCAGCGAGTGGATCACCAGCGCCGCGTACCAGCGCTATCTGGTGACCGGTGACGCGGCACAGATCAAGTCGGCTCTCCCCCACCTCATCGCCCTGTACAAGCGGTGGGACTCGAACTTCACCAACGACATCACGGTGAACGGTACGGCCTCGACCAGCGACCTGTACCACCAGACCCCGCTGTCCGACGCCACGGAGTACACCGAAACGTCGATGCACAGCAGCAACTGGTTCAGCGGCGGCCGCGGTTACCGGCCCACGATCAACGCGTACATGTTCAGCGCCGCCCAGGCGATCAGCAAGATCGCCACTCTGAACGGCGACACCGCGACCGCGGACGAGTACGACGCCAAGGCCGCGCAGCTGAAGGCCGCCGTGCAGAACTCGCTCTGGGACCCGCAGCGGAACTTCTTCATGCACGTCTACAACACCGACAACACCAACGGCACCCTGAAGCAGACCAGGACGACCTGGCGCGAGGCGATGGGATACGCCCCTTGGGCGTTCAACCTCCCCGACGCGCAGTACTCGTCGGCGTGGAAGTACCTGACCGACGCCAAGCGGTTCAAGGCGCCGTTCGGGCCCACGACGCTGGAGCGGGTGCACGACTTCGAGGCCGAGCAGGCCACCGTCGTACACGCGAACACCCACGACTCCTCGACGGCCTCCAACGGCAAGTACATCGGGCAGATCGACTACGACGACAGCTCGGTCACCTTCACCGTGGACGCGCCCGGCAACGGCACGTACCCGGTGACGGTCCACTACGCCAACGCCACCTCCGGCACCTCGACGCACCAGGTCGTCGTGAACGGCGACACCGCCAACCCGGTCACGGTCAGCTATGCCCCCGGCGGCAGCTGGGGCCAGTTCTCGGAGACGAAGTCCGTCACCGTGCGGGTCCCCATGAAGACCGGGGCCAACACACTGAAGTTCACCAAGGGCACGGGCTTCGCCGAGCTGGACCGGATCACCGCCAACCCGTACTTCAACTACCAGGCGATCCCCGCCGAGCAGAAGCGCGACGACGCCAACTGCTGCCACTGGAACGGCCCGAGCTGGCCGTACCAGACGAGCCAGATCCTGACCGGTCTGGCGAACCTGCTCCAGGACTACCCCGCGCAGAGCTACGTCACCAAGGCCGACTACCAGACGATGCTGGCGCAGTTCGCCGACCTCCAGCACAAGGACGGCAAGCCCTACGTCGCCGAGGCCGCCAACGGTGACACCGGCGAGTGGATCTACGACGGGTTCAACTTCAGCGAGCACTACAACCACTCCAGCTTCAACGACCTGGTGCTGAGCGGTCTGCTGGGCATCAAGCCGCAGGCGAACAACACGCTGGTGCTCAAGCCGCTGGTCCCGTCCGGCTGGGACTACTTCGCGGTGGAGAGCCTCCCGTACCACGGGCACACGTACTCGATCCGCTGGGACCGGGACGGCTCGCACTACGGCAAGGGCAGTGGTCTGCAGATCTTCCAGGACGGCGTACGCATCCACCAGTCCGCGACGGTCGGCAACACCACGGTCAATGTCGCCGCCCCGGTCAGCCCGGCGCAGCCCGCCCGGCTGATGAACGTGGCCGCCAACCCGCTGACCGCCGAGCAGGACTGGCTGGGCCGGACCGTCACCCAGCCGTACCCGAAGGCCTTCGCCTCCTACACCAACACCGTCTCCAACGGACCGCACTGCCACAGCGGCCAGACCTGCAAGCCGACCACCTTCGACGCCCCGCTGCGGGCGACGGACGGCTGGATTCGCTACGACAAGATCCCCGACGACCGGTGGACCAACTCCGGTTCACCGAACGCCACCGACCATCTCGGAGTCGACTTCGGGGCGCCTCGCGAGATCAACGAGGTGAAGTTCTACACCTACGACGACGGCGCGGACATCCGTGTCCCGGCGAGCTACACCGTGCAGTACCTGAACAACGGCTCATGGGTGAACGTCCCCAACCAGACGAAGAGCCCGGCGACGCCGGTCGCCAACAACGCCAACGAGGTGACCTTCCCGACGATCACCACGTCCCAGTTCCGGGTCCTCTTCACACCTCAGGCGGGCAAGTTCGTCGGTGTCACCGAGCTGGAGTCCTGGTACCCGGAGACACCGCTCGTGAAGATCACCAACAAGAACAGCAACCTGGAGCTGGGCATCAACGGCTCCTCGATCGCCCCCGGAGGCGCCGTACAGCAGCAGACCGCCAACAGCATGGCCAACCACTGGTGGAAGATCGTCCCGGCCGAGAACGGCTACTACAAGATCTTCAACACCAACAGCGGACAGGTACTCGGCATCAAGGACGCCTCCAAGACGGCCGGCGCCACGGCATTGCAGTGGGGTGACACGCTCACGGCCGACCATCTGTGGTCGATCGTCGACGCCGGGGGCGGTTACGCCAAGCTCGTCAACAAGAACAGCGGCATGGTGCTGGGCATCCAGAACATGTCCACGTCGTCCGGGGCACAGGCCCTGCAGTGGGACGACACCGGTACCGCCGACCACCTGTGGAGCATCGTCACGGAGGACGGCTCGACACCGTTCACTTCCTGACCGGACGTCAGCCGCTGCCCCCCGGGCAGCGGCTGACCGCCCTCTTCACGACCGTCCCGCGGCAACCCTCGGCATCAAAGGCGCCGGCATCGATCCGTCGGTTCGGCTCACGCTCTGTCCCGGTCAGACCCGCGCATGGGCACGACTGCGGACTGACGCGGGAGCCGTCGGGAGCCCGCAGCCGAACCGTACTCAGCTGCGGCTGTCCGTATTCGTCGCCAGAAGTCCGTTGACCACCAGCGCCGCGAGTGAGTTCGCGGTGGCCGCAAGCTGTTCCGGGGTGGCCGGGTCGGGCCTGCCGAGGCGCCGGGCCAACGGCACTTCCACCATTCCGGCGATGGGCGGAACGATCGCGAAGAAGAGTACGTCCATCGGGATGGGCGCCATGCGCCCGGAGGCCACGAGCCGCTCGATGCTGGGCTCCAGAATCCGCAGGGTGGGCGCGATGTAGTGCTCGTAGATGTACTCCAATCGCTCGGTGTCGCGGGAGAGTTCGTCCACGAAGAGGCGCCCCAGCTGAGGAGTGTCGACCGCGGTCAGATACAGGCTGGTGATGATCCGGCGCAGGCGTTCGGCATCGTCGAGCGACGGGTCCTCCAGCGGCAGATGAGCCAGCTGCACCCCCAGAGCGAAGTCCACCACCGCACGCCAGAAGGCCGCCTTGGACCCGTACCGGTCATTGATGAAGTTGTGACTGACGCCGAGACGGCGGGCCAGCTCGCGGGCCGAGGCCCGGTCATAACCCAGTTCTGCGAACGCCTCCAGACCGAGCAGCAGGATCTTCTGCTCCTCGGGCACGGCGGGGGTGTCCGCGCCGGGGCGTCCCGGGCGTCGACCAGATGCGACTCGTGTTCCCACCGCTACCTCCACCACCCGCATGACCTGCGTCAGAACCTCTCAAGACCCACACAGTTTACTTGACAGGCGTCAGACGTACGCCACGCTCGGGCGCCATGGCCCCTCTCCAGCCCGGAGACGAGGGGGCGACTCGTGCGTGGCCGACGCCGGAGACGCGGCCGGAGCGACCGCGGAAGCCGCCGCCGCGAGGGCCATCGGACGAGCAGGGACGTGCGCGTGATCCTGGGCATGCTGAGTCCCAGGACAGTGACTCCATCGGCGTTCCCCCGGCCACGTCGGTGCACCCGGGCGCCACGACGTTTACCTGGCGCCCGTCAGTTCATGAGTAAGCCGTGCGCGGCTCACCGAGGAGAAGCGGGCGAACTTCTTGCCCCGGCGTCACCGGACTCGGTCCCCGCACACCTTCCGGTACGGGACGTCCGGCGCGTGGGTCCGCCACTGTGCCCGCGTCAGCGTCCCGCTCACCCTGGCGCACACCCGCTCGGCCACCCGCTCGGGATCGACGACATACCGCTGGAGCGGGACGTGGCTCCCGGCCGCGAACACCGTGCCGCTGTCGTCGCTGAACGTCACCGAGACGATCTCCTCACCCGGCGTCGGCAGAGGCCCGCCCAACGGCTGCCGCGTCTCGACATCCCACAACTGGAGCGTTCCCGAGCTGCCTCCCACCGCGAGCGTGCGGCCGTCGGGGCTGAAGGCCAGCGAGCTGACTCCCTCCGGGGTGTCGCCGAGCCGGGCCGGGAAGACGTTACGCAGGACACCGGCCTTGTGCCGCACGTCACCGTCCCACAGCGCGACCCGTCCCGTCCCGTCACCCACGGCCAGCCGTGAGCCGTCCTCGCTGAAGGCGAGAGTGCCGATCTGTTCACCCTGGACGAGGTCCTTCCCGGTCACCGAACCCTTCGGGAGACGGACGACGCGGTCGTTGCCGACCAGCAGGTCACCGTCGGGGCGGACAGCGAGCTGTCCGCTGGTCAGCCCGGTCACCACGGTGACGCGGCGACGGCTCTCCGTATCCCACACCTCGCCGCTCAGGTCGCCGATGGCGGGTGTGCGCACGACGTACAGGGTGCGCCCGCCGGAGCCCAGGGCAAGGCCGATCACAGCCCCCTTCGAGTCGGCGGCGGCCAGGTCCAGGGTGCCCCGGAGCCTGTCGCCGCGCAGGTCCCAGATCGTGATCCGTTGCGGGGCCGCCTCCCGGCCCGGCGCCGAGACGCCGTACGCGAGCAGTCCGCCGTCCGGGCTGAACGCCGTCAGGGCCAGGGTGTCACCGGGGACGACGGGACCCGTGCCCTCGACAGCGACGGGGAGCGCCGGTGACGGCAGAGTCCGTACGACGTGCCCGTCGCCGGTGTCGCGCAGCTGGAAGCGGTGGCCCGTGTCGGTGCGCTCGGCGGTGACGAGGGTGCGGCCGTCCGGGGCGAGCCGGACGCCGGACAGTTCACTGTCGTGCCAAGGCGCCGTCACCGTCGTCGTCACGTCGAGGGAGTGCACCGTGCCGCCTTCCAGGTAGCGCAGGACGGGCTCCGCGCTGTCCCAGGCGAGCCCGCCGTACACGTACTGGTTGTTGAGGGAGTGGCGGAACACCGGGGCGGCGGGGGACGACAGCCGCCACACCTTGATCTCCGTGCTGTCGGTCACCGCCAGGAACCTGCCGTCCTCGCTGAAGGCGGTGTACTCGACGTCCGGGACGGTGATGTCGGCCAACTGGTGTCCCGAGCCGGTGTCCCAGACCCGTACGCCGGTCTTCGAGACGGCGGCCATCCGCTCGCCGTCGTCGAGGACCAGCATCGAGTCGTTGTCCTCGCATACGTCCTGGTCGTCCGACCAGTCGCCGGGCAGGGTGCGGTGCCGGACGGTGTCCCACACCTGTGGCGCCGCGCCCCGGCCGCCGGTGGGGCACATGGCCACCGTACGGGCGTCGGGGGCCAGGTCCGCCCCGGCGGCCGCGGGGCTCTCGAACCGCTGTCCGCCGTCGGTGAGGGAGAGGAGGTGTTCACGTTCGTCGGTGCCGGTCACCAGATAGGCACCGTCGCCGAAATCGACATCGGAGTACTCCGGCCACGGCTTTCCTCCGGTCCAGCCCCGCGTGGCCGTGTCCCACAACCGGACGCCGTCCTCGCCGTTCACCGCGATGACCTTCGCGTCGGAGGACACCCCGACCACCTCCTCGGCGTCGGCCGACAGCCGACCCGAGCCGGTACGCCGGTGGGAGACCACGTCGTACGTCCGCCACGTGCGGTCCTCGATGCTCAGCAGGGTGCGGCCGGAGGCGGTGAGGAAGCGGCGGGGGCCGTCCCCGGGGACGGGGTCGGTGAAGGCGTCCTGTTCGGGCTGGGCGGCGGCGCCGAGCAGGGCCCGGCGGGACTCGGGGAGCGGGGAGACGCGCCAGGCGGCGACGCCCAGCAGCATCGCGGTGCGCGGGTCGGTGGTGCGCAGGGAGTCGGCGACGGCGGCGATGCGGCGGGCGGCGGTGTCGGTGCGCTGCTTCTCGTTGTCGCGGTGCTGGTTCCAGGCGGCCAGGCCGATCACGAGGGCCACCGCCAGGACGGCGGACAGGGCGGTCAGCAGCGCCCGTGACCTGCGGGCCGTCCGCGCGGCCGTCCGCCGCTCCTCCTCACGGGCCCGGCGCGCGGCGGTGAGGAACTCCCGCTCCGACACGGTGAGCGCGCCGTCGTCGTCCCCGAACAGTTCCTCGGCCCGCGCCAGCCTGCTGCCCCGGAACAGTCCGCCGGGTTCACGGTCGTGCTCCAGCCAGGAGCGGGCGGCCTCGGTCAGGCGCCGCTGTTCGCGCAGCCGTTCGCGGTCCTCCCCCAGCCAGCCGGCCAGGCGTGGCCAGCAGGTGATCAGGGCCTCGTGGGCGAGCTGGACGCCGTCCTCGTCGGCGGTGAGAAGGCGGGCGCGCGCCAGCCGCTCGACCACCTCCGCCACGTCCGGGCTGGTCCACTCGGCCAGGTCGGCGCGGGTCAGCGGGCGCCGGGTGTCGGGGGTGGCGCGGCCCGGCTCGATCAGCCGCAGCAAGAGCCCGCGGGCGGTGCGCGCCTGGTCCGCGGTCAGCTGCTCGTACACCTCCTCCGCCGTCGCCGCGATCGCTCCGCGCACTCCGCCGGCCGCCTGGTACGCGTCCAGGGTGAGCACCCGGCCCTTGCGCCGCCGCCAGGTCTCCAGCAGCGCGTGGGAGAGCATCGGCAGTCCGCCGGGCTGGTCGGCGACCTCCTCGACGATCCGCGCGGTCAGCTCCCGCTCCACCAGCAGCCCGGCGGCCTGCGCCGGCTTGGTCACCGCCTCGCGCAGCTCGTCGGCCGTCATCGGCGTGAGCAGCAGCCCGGCACCGGACAGCGCGTCGGCCAGGCCCCGGTGCTCGGAGCAGCGGGCGTAGAAGTCGGCCCGTACGGTGACCAGCACACGCAGCCGACTGGCCGGGTTTCGGGCGGCGAGCAGCAGGTCGATGAAGCGGGCCCGTTCCTCGCGGTCCCGGCACAGGGTGAAGGTCTCCTCGAACTGGTCGACCACCACCCAGCTCTCCGGCTCGCCCTCGGCGGGGGCCAGGAGGTGTCCGTACGTCTGCGCGGGCCGTGCGCCCGGGGTGAGCACCCGCAGCACCGCCGGGCTGCCGCGGCGGGCGATCTCCTCGCGCAGAGCGGGGATCAGCCCGGCCCGCAGCAGCGAGGACTTGCCGCTGCCGGATGCCCCGAACAGCACCGCGAACCGGTGGTCGCGCACCAGCCGGTGCAGCTTCTCGACCATCCGGTCCCGGCCGAAGAACAGATGCCGGTCGTCCGGTTCGAAGCGTGCCAGACCCCGATACGGCGGTACGGCGTCCGCCGACTCCTCGCGCACCGCTTCGGCGGCCTCCGCCTCCGCGTCCTTCCAACGGGGCTCCCACTCCGCGGGGTCACCGCCGCAGGCCCTGACGTATGCCTGGACGACGGCGAGTGACGGCAGCCTTTCGCCGGCCGCGGCCTGCGACAACGTTGTCGCGGAAAACCCGGCCGCTTCGGCCATGCGCCGGTACGAGGGGCTGCCCGCCGCCTTGCGCACCTCGCGGAGTTCGTGGGCGAGCCGGGCTATGGGACCGGCTACCGGGTCCAGTGGTCTTTCGGGACGCCCCATGCTCACACACCTCCACACAACCGACGGAACCAATGCCGGGACGATGACCATATGCCGCGAAATCTTTCGTACAAGCACGCCATTGGTTATGTACAGAAAAATGAAAGGAAACGAGATGCACATCACCCGAAGGCCCCGCTGAACGCGGAATTTGATCGTCCTGACAGAGGCGACGCGCGAATCAAAACCCCGGTTCCAGGTGCCGGCGCCTGCCCGGCACCGCTGCACAACAGCCGTAAAACACGAGGTGAACGACGCAGAACGGATCAGGAGCGGGGGCCGACGACGGGATGAACTCCACCGCGGAACCCCACGATCCATTGATTGCCCTGATCAGAAGGGCTGCAGATCAACCCGCCGCTCCGCAGTCTCGGTATCGCACCGCCGGATTCCCGGCAGACCGAACAACTGGAGGAGCCCCGATGTCGACCGCAGCCACGTCCCGTAAGAGGTCCCGTATCACCAAGGCCGCGCTGGTCCTCGGCAGCGTCGCCTCGCTGACGATCGGTCTGAGCGGCAGCGCCAACGCCTCCGTCCTGAACCCGCTGCCGGCGAACGCGGGCACATTCCAGAAGAAGTACATGCCGTTGTTCGACTACGACACGAACGGCTGCCTGCCCGCCGCGGCCGTCGACGCGAACGGGAACCTCAACGGCGGCCTCCAGGACAGCGGGTCGATCACCGGCGGATGCCACACCAACCACCTCGGCAAGGCCAACACCTACTCGCAACTGTGGTGCAAGAACGGCTGGTGCGCATACGTCTACACGCTCTACTTCGAGAAGGACCAGGCCCAGAACGGCCTGAACTTCGGGCACCGCCACGACTGGGAGGCCGTCGTGGTCTTCCAGAAGCAGGGCGAGGAGTCGCCCCGCTACCTGTCCGCCTCCCGGCACGGCGGTTTCAGCACCCACCCGATCAGCGAGGTGCCCATGGGCAAGCTGGCCGGCGAGAAGAACTACAACCGCGTCGAGATCGTGTACCACAAGGACAGCTCCAGCACCCACGCCTTCCGCTTCGCGAAGTGGGGCGAGGCTCCGAAGGCCCGCGGCAACGGCCAGTGGGACCAGCCGGCCCTGGTCGACATGTACAAGATGGCCGACAAGCCGCGCAACGCCCTGTGGAACTCCAAGTGGGACAAGGCCAACTTCCCGCTGACCGGCAACCTCCAGAGCAACATCAACAAGGCCCGTGAGGCCAACTCGGCGGCCAAGAACGCCATCCCCGCGTTCTGACGCACGGACCGCCACCGAACCGCCCCCGGCCGGGACTCTCCCCCAGTTCCGCCGGGGGCTTCCCGTGCTCACACACTTCTCGCGTACCGGCCTGGCGCGGCGTCCTCGGCAGGCCCGACGCCGCGGACCCGCTCACCACCACGGCGGAACGGCCTGCGCCATCGGTGGCCGACGGACCGCCTCGCAGCCGTGGCGAGCGCCCCTCCCGGTGTCGCGGACCACGAGAACGTCGCGCGCCTGGACAGCCCCCGCGGCGTCGGCCTCGAACCGGGCGATCTACGCGTCCACACGGCCACCGGCACCGGCACCGGCACCGGCAACACGGACGACCCTGCCCGGCGCACCGTACGAACCGGCCGCATCGAGCGAGCACCTCGCCGCCGCCTCCCCCGGACTCTGTCGACCTGGCCGACCGGCTGGACCGCGCGGTCTCCGCCTGGGTCATCGCCGCCGTCATCGACCGGCGCATCCGTGACATGTCCGACCCTTGATCTTCTCGCGAGGAGGATGCGAGCACGGCGCACCTGGGCGTCCTACTGGTCAGACGCCGCTCACCGGGCCCGGGGCACCTCCTGCGCCCCGGGAGCCAGGAGGGTGAATCGTTGAGACGGCGGACGTACCCCGGTCATCCACCGGCTCCGCGGGCGGGGCCGGGCCGCGACACGACGGCCGCTTTGCGCCGATGTGTCGGAAGTCCGAAGAACGCGGCAGTGAAACCGCTGATGACTGAAGGGGGGAACTGACTGTCGGGGTGAGGCGCTTCACCTCCACTTAGACGTCGTCTCATTTGGCGCGCTGGGTAGTCTGCCCGTGTGGTGATGGTCGAGCGCATGGTGCCGGATGAGTTGTGGGAACTGTTCGAGCGGGT